>NZ_JBEOUL010000019.1:0-139475 GCF_040304075.1 Kitasatospora sp. NPDC094015 | reverse complement strand
CCCTCCTCCAGCACCGCGAGGCGGGCGAACAGCGTCTTCGACAGGGCGCGGGCGTCGGTGGGCGAGACGGCCGACGGATCCTCGATCCGCGGCAGGTCCCCGATCCGCGGCAGGTTCCGGGGCAGGGTGTCGACCCGGGGCGGCGCGGCGGCCTCGTGGTGCTCGGCGGTGGCCTGCGGCGTCGGGACGATGGTCGACGTCGTGGGATTCAGGACGGCCATGGGTCTCCCTCTTCCGGTTTCGATGCGTGGTTCGTTCGCGCTCTGACCCACGCCGTGTACCCAGGTCCTCCCGGACCGATCCTGAACACACACCACCTTCACAAATCCCGGCCGGCATGTGCACGTGAGGCCCGGGAACGACCGGACGACGGGTGCGCATGCCCCGGCGGATGGCGGGAAGACGACCCCTGTCCCCGGAGAGCCCGGGGCGCACCCGCGGAGGAGTCGTACCGCGGCCGTACTGATCACCACGGCGAGCCCCGGCCGATCGCGCCGGAGCCACTGACCTTCGACCACGACCAGGCCCGGGAGAGCGGGGAGAGCAGATGAGCAGCGGCCCGAGCAGCAGTACCTGGCAGCGCCCGCCCGGCGCCGCGCTGCCCGCGGCCGGGCAGCGCCGCAGCGTCCTGCTCGCCGGCCTGCCCCGGCAGGTCTCCCGGGCCCGGGCGTTCACCCGGGAGGCACTGGCCGACTGGGGCCGCACCGATCCGGAGGAGGTCGAGGACCTGCTGCTCCTGGTCAACGAACTGGTCGCGAACGCTCTGCTGCACGCCGGGGGCGCGCAGCGGCTCACCCTGCACGCCACGGCCGGCGGCCGGCTGCGCATCGAGGTGGCCGACGGCCTGCGCACCCCGCCCGTCATGAGCCGGCCGCACCGCCCGGGACAGCCCGGCGGGCACGGCATGCACATCGTCCAACGGCTCGCCGACGCCTGGGGCGTGGCCGAGCACGACAGTGGCAAGACGGTCTGGGCCGAGGTCGGCGCCCCCGCCGCGGCCGCCCCCGAGCCCTCGTACCCGGAGTGGGTCAACCCGCATGGCGGTACCGGCCCGGGGTAGGCGAGGGCCGGCCCGAACGGGCCGAACCACGGCAGGAGGTCAGCACCATGGGAATCGGTGGTTGCGTCATCGTGTTCGCGATCGGGGCGATCCTCGCGTTCGCCGTCGACTGGCACGTCTCGGGGGTGAACCTGCACACGGCGGGCGTGATCCTGATGCTGGCCGGCCTGATCGGCCTGATCGCCTACGTCCGGGTGTTCCGCCGCCGCCGGCTCGGTGGCCTGCGCGGCGCGGACGTGGTGGAGGAACGGCGCTACGTCGACGAGGTCTGAGCGGGGACGACGGGTGGGCGGCCGCGGGGGCCGCCCACCCGTCCGGCTAGAGCTCCGGCAGCGGCGGCGCCGCCTTCGCCGGGGCCCCGTCCAGCGCGGCGAGCGCGATCCGCACGCCCTCGGCCAGCTGCGGGTCCAGGTCCGCGGCCCACTGGTGCGGGGCGATCGGCACCTCGACGTCCGGGTCGACGCCGTGGTTCTCCACCCCCCAGCCGTAACCCTCCAGCCAGTAGGCGTACTTGGGCTGGGTGACCCCGGTGCCGTCGACCAGCGCGTACTTGCTGTCGATGCCGATCACCCCGCCCCAGGTGCGGGTGCCGACCACCGGGCCGATCCGCAGCGCCTGGATCGCGGCGTTGACGATGTCGCCGTCCGAACCGGAGAACTCGTCCGCCAGCGCCACCACCGGGCCGCGCGGCGCGTCGTCCGGGTACGAGGTCGGGTTGGCCAGGTCACGGGCCCGGGCCCAGCCGACGATCCGCCGGTTGAGCTTCTCGATGATCAGCTGCGAGGTGTGGCCGCCGCGGTTCTCCCGCAGGTCGACCACCACGCCCTCCTTGGCCACCTCCACCCGCAGGTCGCGGTGGAGCTGCGCCCAGCCCGCACTGACCATGTCCGGGATGTGCAGGTAGCCGAGCCGGCCGCCGGACAGCTCCCGGGTCGCGGCCCGCCGGCCGGCCACCCAGTCGTGGTAGCGCAGCGCCTCCTCGTCGGCCAGCGGCACCACCACCGGGTGGCGCTCGCCGGTGCCGTCCTTGGCGGTCACGGTCAGCTCGACCGGCTGCCCGGCGGTGCCGGCCAGCAGCGGGGCCGGCCCGGTCACCGGGTCCACCGGGCGGCCGTTCACCGCCACGATCGCGTCGCCCGGCCGCACGGCCGCGCCGGGCGCCGCCAGCGGCGAGCGCGCCCGCGGGTCGGAGGACTCGCCCGGCAGGATCCTGGCGATCCGCCAGACCTCGCCGTCGCGCACCAGGTCCGCGCCGAGCAGCCCCTGCCGGCGGGCCTCCTCGGTGCCCCGGCCGTGCGCCCGGACGTAGGCGTGCGAGGTGCCGAGCTCGCCGACCGTCTCCCAGAGCAGGTCGACCAGGTCGTCGTAGGTGCCGACCTTCTCGACCAGCGGGCGGTAGCGCGCCAGCACCCCGGCCCAGTCGACACCGTTCATGTCCGCGCGCCAGTAGTTGTCCCGCATCAGACGGCCGTTCTCGTCGAACATCTGCCGCCACTCGGCGGCCGGGTCGACGGTGACCCGCACCCGGGCGAGGTCCACCTCCAGGTCGTCGTCCTCCCCCGCCTTGCTCTCCGCGGGCAGCACCCGCAGCCGGCCCTCGTCCTGCACCACCAGCCGGCCGCCGTCACCACTCACCGCGTACGAGTCCACCCCGGCGACCAGCTCCTCGGCCCGGCGCTTGGCGAAGTCGAACCGCTCCAGCGCGGGCCGCGGGTGGCTGTCCTCCAGCGAGGCCGCGATGTCGCCGAGCTCGCCGAGCAGCGGGAGCCTGGTCCACAGCACCCCCTCCCGGGTGGCGTGCAGGCTGCCGAACTGGCCGCCCTCCACCGGGAACGGGATGATCCGGTCGGCGAGTCCCTCCAGGTCGACCCGGGTGACCGGGGGCCGGTCCTCGCCCTTGTCGCCGTCCTTGCCGGCCTTGGCCTCCTCCGCGCCCTTGGCCGACTCCTCCGGCTCGCCGCCCGCCGGCCGCCCGGCCCGCTGCGGGCCGAACGGTGACGGGGTGTCGGCCGCCAGCGTCAGCAGATAGGGCCGGGCCCCGGTCGGGAACGACAGGTCGAAGACGTACGAGTCGTACACCGGGTCGAAGTTGCGGACCGACAGGAAGGCCAGGTGCTTGCCGTCCGCCGTGAAGGCCGGCGAGTAGTCGGTGAACCGCTGCGGGGTGGCCGCCGCGACCGTGCGGTCGGCCAGGTTCGCCAGCATGATCTGGCGCAGGCTCCACGGGCCCAGGGTCGGCTGCGACCAGGCCAGCCAGCCCGAGTCCGGGCTGAACACCAGGCCGCTGACCTCGCCGTCACCGCTGCGCACCAGCTCGTGCACGGCGCCGTCGGCCAGCTCGACCAGCAGCAGCCGGCCGTCGTGCGCGGCGACCGCCAGCCGGGCGCCGTCCGGCGAGACCGCCAGGTCCAGCACCCGGCCGAGCTGCCCGGCGGCGAACCGGCGGCGCTCGGCCCCGAGCACCGCCGGGGCGTACTCGACCGCGTCCTCGCCCTCGGCGTCGGTCACCCAGACCACGCCCTGCGCGCCGTCCTTGCCCGGCACCACCCTGGCCAGCCGGGCCCGGGTGCCGGGGGTCTGCTCCAGCACCCGGGCCGGGCCCTCCCGGTGGGTCAGCCAGTGCACGCTGCCGCGGACCACCACGGCGCTGGCCCGGCCGGTGCGGTCCGGTGCCACCGTCTCCAACTGTCCGGCGGCCGGGGTGGGATGGGGCTGGCGGTCGGTGCGCGGGCCGGCCGGGCGGATGTCGAGACGGCGCGGCGCGGCGCCGTCCAGGTCGTCCAGCAGCCACAGGTCGCCCGCGCTGTGCCAGATCACCCGGGTGCCGTCGGTGGTGGCGTTGCGGGCGTAGAAGCCCTGCTCCTGCGGGCCACCGGCGCTGTGCCGGCGCAGGTCGGAGCCGTCCGGCAGGCTGGAGTACAGCTGGCCGACGCCCTCGTGGTCGGACAGGAACGCGACCCGGCCGCCGACCCAGAGCGGGGACTCGACGTTGCCGCCGAGATCGGCGTGCAGCCGCCCGAACTCCTGGGAGCCGATCCAGAGTTTGCCCGCCGTGCCGCCCCGGTACCGCTTCCACCAGCCCGGCTCGCGGCTGATCGCGGAGAGCAGCAGCACCCGCTCGCCGCCCGGCTCGTACGCCAGCCCGCCGATCGGCCCGTACGGCAGCCGGGTCGGCTCGCCGCCGTCCAGCGGCAGGGCGAACGCCCAGGAGCGCCGGATGGTGGCCTGCCCCGCGGTGGTGGTGGCGACCGGACGGCCGTCCGGCGTCCAGCCGCGCAGCGCGGTGAACGGGCTGCCCCAGTAGGTGAGCCGGCGCGCCGGGCCGCCGTCGACCGGCGCCACGTGGATCTCCGGGGCGCCGTCCCGGGTGGAGGCCCAGGCGACCGACCGGCCGTCGGGCGAGAACCGGGGCCGGCTCACCGGGGTCTGATCGGCGGTCAGCCGCCAGGCCCGGCCACCGTCGACCGGCGCCAGCCAGATGTCGTCCTCGGCGACGAAGGTGACGAGGTCACCGTGCAGATGCGGGTGGCGCAGGTAGGCGCCCGTGGAGGAGGTGCTCTCTGGTTCGGTCACGGCAGTCACCCTAGGCACCACCCGACAGCCCGGCCAAGAGTTTCTTCGAGGGCGAAACGCCCGCGCCGCGAACGGGATCCGTCACCAGCAGCGGCAGTACACCCAGCGCCGCCTACGGGCCAGCGCCGCCACCCCGCGCAGGATCTCGACGGCCGTCCGCGCCGAGATGGCGTCCGGGTCGCCGAGGCCCGCCTCCTGCTCGGCCCACTCCTCGGCCACCTCGTCCAGCCGGTCCTGGTCGGCGGCGGCGAGGGCGACGCACAGGCGGGCCGAGAACACGAACCCCAGGTACCCGTCGGCCATCGGTGCCAGCGTTCGCGGCTCCCCGCGGCGCCGGAGCTCCTCGACGGTGACGCCGGTGAGCCGGCTCTCCCAGAGCAGGACGGCATCGTCGGGCTCGAAGCACGCGCCCACCACCGGCTCGAAGCGCCGACCCGACCCGTCGTGCTCGATGAAGAATTCGACGTCCACGGGGTCATCCTGCCGGAGCAGCCGGGGCCGGTGGTCGGGGTCAGGACCAGCGGCCGGTGCGGCCGAGGAGGAGGGCTCCGGCGGCGACGCCGGCGGTGGAGGTGCGCAGGACGGAGCTGCCCAGGCGGTAGGGGCGGGCGCCGGCCTCGGCGAAGGCGGCGAGCTCCTCGGGGGCGACGCCGCCCTCGGGGCCGACCACCAGCACGATGTCCCCGGTGGCGGGCAGGTCGGCGGCGGCCAGCGGTTCGGCGCCCTCCTCGTGCAGCACCGCGGCGAGCGCCGCCTGCCCGAGCAGCGGCGCCAGCTGGCGGGTCGTCATCAGCTCCCGGACCTCCGGGAACCGCAGCCGGCGGGACTGCTTGCCCGCCTCGCGGGCGGTCGCCCGCCACTTCGCCAGCGCCTTGGCCCCGCGCTCGCCCTTCCACTGGGTGATGCAGCGGGAGGCCGCCCAGGGGATCACCACGTCGACCCCGACCTCGGTCATGGTCTCCACCGCGAGTTCGCCCCGGTCGCCCTTGGGGAGCGCCTGCACCACCACGATCCGCGGGCTCGGCTCCGGCTCGCGCCGCACCCCGGTCACCGTGACGTCCAGCGCGTCCTTGCCCTCGACGGTCGAGACGGTGCCGTCCGCGCCGAGCCCCAGCCCGTCGGCGAGGGTGACCTCCTCCCCCACCGCCAGCCGCTTGACCGCGGCCGCGTGCCGCCCCTCGGCGCCGTCGAGGCGCACCACCGCCCCGGGGGCGACCGCGGCCAGCCGGCCGGCCTCGACGACGAACACGGGCGCGGTCATGGCAGGAACCTCCGGGTGGCTCCCCGGCGGCCACCACCGGGCCGCCGGGAACAGCAGGACGGACGGGCCGGCCCCGCCGGACGCTGTGGTCCGCCGGGGCCGGCCTCGGGACGATCGGGTGCGCTCAGGGCCTCAGCGGCCGTTGAACGCGTCCTTCAGGCGGGAGAACAGCCCCTGCTGCCCCGGCGCGAAGTGGCCGGCCGGCCGCTCCTCGCCGCGCAGCACGGCGAGCCGCCGCAGCAGGTCCTCCTGCTCGGGGTCGAGCTTGGTGGGCGTCTGCACCTCGACATGCACTATCAGGTCGCCCCGGCCGCCGCCGCGCAGGTGCGTGATGCCGCGCCCGTGCAGCGGGATGGACTGGCCGGACTGGGTGCCGGGCCGGATGTCGACCTCCTCCAGCCCGTCCAGGGTCTGCAGCGGCACCTGGGTGCCGAGCGAGGCCGCCGTCATCGGGATGGTGACCGTGCAGTGCAGGTCGTCGCCACGGCGCTGGAAGGTGGGGTGGGTGCTCTCGGCGATCTCGACGTACAGGTCGCCGGCCGGGCCGCCGCCGGGGCCGACCTCGCCCTCGCCGGCCAGCTGGATCCGGGTGCCGTTGTCGACACCGGCCGGGATCTTGACGGTGAGGGTCCGGCGGGCGCGCACCCGGCCGTCGCCGGCGCACTCGGGGCACGGGGTCGGCACGACGGTGCCGAAGCCCTGGCACTGCGGGCACGGCCGCGAGGTCATGACCTGGCCCAGGAAGGACCGGGTGACCTGGGACACCTCGCCCTTGCCGCGACACATGTCACAGGTCTGCGCGGAGGTGCCGGGGGCCGCGCCCTCGCCGCTGCAGGTGGTGCAGGTGACGGCGGTGTCGACCTGGAGTTCCTTGGTGGTGCCGAACGCGGCCTCCTCCAGGGTGATCTCCAGGCGGATCATGGCGTCCTGGCCGCGCCGGGTGCGCGAGCGCGGTCCGCGCTGGCCGCCGGCGGCGCCGAAGAAGGCGTCCATGATGTCGGAGAAGCCGAATCCGGCCGCGCCGAACCCGCCCGCGCCGCCGCCACCGCCGTTGGGCGACAGCGGGTCCCCGCCGAGGTCGTAGACCTGCCGCTTCGCGGGGTCGGAGAGCACCTCGTAGGCGGCGTTGATCTCCTTGAACCGCTCCTGCGTCTTCGGGTCCGGGTTGACGTCCGGGTGCAGTTCGCGCGCGAGACGCCGGAACGCCTTCTTGATCTCGTCCTGACCCGCGTCACGTCGGACGCCGAGTACCGCGTAGTAGTCCGTGGCCACCAAATGCTCCGGTTTGTTCCGCCTCTAGAAGTGCTTGCGACTGCTGCGCGCCGGCCTGCGGCGCGTCATGTCCTACGACTCGGCCAGGATCTGGCCGACGTACCGTGCCACCGCTCGCACCGCCCCCATTGTGCCCGGGTAATCCATCCGGGTCGGACCGATCACCCCGAGCTTCGCCACGCTCTGGTCGCCCGAACCGTAACCGACCGAGACGACGGAGGTGGAATTGAGCCCCTCGTAGGCGTTCTCGTGGCCGATCCGGACGGTCATCGCGGCGTCCGCCGTCTCACCCAGCAGGCGCAGCAGCACCACCTGCTCCTCCAGTGCCTCCAGCACCGGCTGGATGGTCAGCGGGAAGTCGTGTCCGAAGCGGGTCAGGTTGGCGGTGCCCGCCAGCATGATCCGCTCCTCGTTCTGCTCGGCCAGCGTCTCGAACAGGGTGGCCAGCACCGTGCTGACGGTCGGCCGCTCGGCCGGCTCGAAGGCCGCCGGGAGGTCCTCCAGCGCGACCGGCACCTCGGGCAGCGGCCGGCCGCCCGCCCTGGCGTTCAGCTTGGCCCGCAGGTCGGCCAGGACGGTGTCGCCGACCGCGCCGGGGCAGTCGACGATCCGCTGCTCGACCCGGCCGGTGTTGGTGATCAGGACCAGCATCACCTTGGCCGGGGTCAGCTGGACCAGCTCGATGTGCCGGACCGTGGACCTGGTCAGCGAGGGGTACTGGACCACCGCGACCTGCCGGGTGAGCTGCGCCAGCAGCCGCACCGTGCGGGCCACCACGTCGTCCAGGTCGACCGCGCCCTCCAGGAAGTGCCGGATCGCCCGGCGCTCCGGGCTGGTCATCGGCTTGACCTCGGCCAGCCGGTCGACGAACAGCCGGTACCCCTTGTCGGTGGGAATCCGGCCGGCGCTGGTGTGGGGCTGCTGGATGAAGCCCTCCTCCTCCAGCGCGGCCATGTCGTTGCGCACGGTGGCCGGCGAGACGCCCAGGCTGTGCCGCTCGACCAGGGCCTTGGAGCCGACCGGCTCCTCGGTACCCACGTAGTCCTGGACGATCGCCCGCAGCACGGCGAGCCTGCGGTCGTCCAGCGGACGGCCGACGGGGCGGGTATCCACCACCGCGCGGGCCGGTTCGACGGAACGGGGCTCGTCGACCATGGGCACGCACCTCCGTCTTCGTCCGTTGAGCTGTTGAGTGTCCGATATCTGGCACTCCGGCAGGCAGAGTGCCAGGACCTTACCAGCCAGTGTAAGGCCCTGCCCCGACGGCAGGAACGGGCCGCCCCGGTGATCCTTCCCGCATTGCCGGGGCGGTACGGGCGGTGCGTGGTGCTCGGGGGCGTCCCGAGTGGCAGCATCGGAGGCGAGCGCGAGAGCGAGGGAGTGGCGATGTCGACTTCAGGGCAGCACTCCCGGTTCGCCCCCGATCGGGGGCTGACCGGTCGGATGGTCACCACGATGTTCCTGATCGGCCTGGTCTACGTGGGCTTCACCGGGCTGCTGATCGTCCTGCTGCGCGGGGCCTGGCCGCTGATCGTGCTGATCTCCGGCGGGCTGTTCGTGGCCCAGTTCTGGTTCAGCGACAAGATCACCGAGCGGGCGATGGGGGCCCACGAGGTCACCCCCGAGCAGTACCCGCAGCTGCACGGCACCATCGACCGGCTGTGCGCGCTGGCCGACATGCCCAAGCCCCGGGTCGCGGTGGCCGTCAACGACATGCCGAACGCCTTCGCCACCGGCCGCAAACCCGAGAAGTCCGTGGTGTGCGTCACCACCGGGCTGCTGCGCCGGCTCGACCCGGAGGAGCTGGAGGGCGTGCTCGCGCACGAGCTCTCGCACGTCGCCCACCGGGACGTGGCGGTGATGACGATCGCCGGCTTCCTCGGCGTGCTGGCCGGGGCGATGACCAGGATCGCGCTGTACGGCGGGTTCGTGGGCGGCAACCGCAACAGCAACGACGGCAACACCGCGATCGCCCTGCTGATCATCCCGCTGGTCAGCGTGGTGGTGTACGCGCTCAGCTTCCTGCTCACCCGGCTGCTCTCCCGCTACCGGGAGCTGGCCGCCGACCGGGCGGCCGCCCAGCTCACCGGCCGGCCGAGCGCGCTGGCCTCGGCACTCACCAAGGTGACCGGGCAGATCGCCGCCATCCCCACCCAGGACCTGCGCCAGGCGCAGCCGTACAACGCCTTCTACTTCGCCCCCGCGCTGAGCGCCCGGGAGGCCGCCACCCAGCTGTTCTCCACCCACCCGTCGCTGGAGCAGCGGCTGGCCCAGCTGGCGAAGATCTCCGCCGAGCTCGGCCACTGAGCCGGTAGTACCGGACACCGCCCGCCGCCCGCACCCGCCACCAGTCACCCGTCACCCGCCACCCGTCACCCGTCACCGAGGAGCTCGACGTGGGATTCCTGGACGCCCTGCTCGGCCGCAGCAAGCCGGCCAAGCCGGACCTGGACCAGCTGTTCGGCGTGCCGTCGGCGGCGCTGACCCTGGAGGCGGCGGCCGGGTTCCGTCCGACCGGCCTCGGCTCGGTCTGCTTCGCCGCCGTCGAGGGCGGCGCGTTCGCCGAGGTCGAGCGGCAGGTCCGGGCCCTGCTGGACGCCGACACCCCGAACGGCGGCGTCCCGGTGGAGGCCTCGCAGGACGGCTACGGGTACTCCTGGCTGCTCGCCCGGCACTCCCCCGAGCAGCTCCCCGACCTGGTGAACGACCTGCACGCGGTCAACAGCGAGCTGGAGGGCAACGGCTTCGGCCCGCAGCTGCTCTGCTCGCTGGTCGGCTTCCGCAACGAGGCCGGGCAGCCGCTCGCCCTGGTCTACCTGTTCAAGCGCGGGACCTTCTACCCGTTCGCGCCGATGCCCGGCGGCGGCGAGAAGCGCAACAGCCCGCTGGAGCTCCAGGTCCGCGCGATGCTCGGCAACGACCTGCGGCTGGAACAGGACCTGACCCGCTGGTTCCCGGTCTGGGGCGCTCCCGGACTGTGAGCGCGCCGCCCAGGGCCTGCGGGCGCTGACGGGGGGTCGGTTTCGTATAGTCCGGGCATGCGCAGCAGGGAGTACGGACCGGACCTGACCCCGCCGTGGAAGCGGCAGCAGCCCGCCCCCGAGGTGGCGGCCGAGCGTGATCTGGTGGTCGAGGAGGCCGCCACCGGCTTCTGCGGCGCGGTGGTGCGCTGCGAGAAGACCGCCGAGGGGGTGACGGTGACCCTGGAGGACCGCTTCGGCAAGCACCGGGTGTTCCCGCTGACGCCGCGCGGCTTCCTGCTGGAGGGCCGGGTGGTGACCCTGGTCCGGCCGAGCGGGCCGGCCCCCGCGCGCGGCCCCGGGCTGACGGCGTCCGGTTCGGTCGCGGTGCCCGGCGCGCGGGCGCGGGTGGCGCGCGGGTCGCGGATCTACGTCGAGGGACGGCACGACGCCGAGCTGGTCGAGCGGGTCTGGGGCGACGACCTGCGGATCGAGGGCGTGGTGGTGGAGTACCTGGAGGGGATCGACGACCTGCCGGCGATCGTCGCGGAGTTCGCGCCCGGCCCGGGGCGGCGGCTCGGCGTGCTGGTGGACCACCTGCTGCCGGGCACCAAGGAGCACCGGATCGCGGGCCGGGTGACCGGCGACTCGGTGCTCGTGGTGGGGCACCCGTACATCGACGTCTGGCAGGCCGTGAAGCCGTCCGGCGTGGGCATCCCCGGCTGGCCCGAGGTGCCGCGCGGGGAGGGCTGGAAGGAGGGCGTCTGCCGCCGGCTCGGCTGGCCGGTGGACACCCCGGCGGCCTGGAAGCGGATCCTCGCCTCGGTGAACTCCTACCGCGATCTCGACCCGGCGCTGCTCGGCCGGGTCGAGGAGCTGATCGACTTCGTGACGGCCGAGCGGCCGGGCGACCCTTTGGCATGATTTCGACAAGCTGATAACCCGTCAGTAACATCACGCAGGCGGCCCCGCATCCGGGGTCGCCTGCTTCCGGTGTTTCCGCGCGGCCCCGCTCTGCGCCGCGCGTCGAAGGGGATCCGTTGTCCAACTCCGTCCGTACGTTCCGGCTGCCCGCGCTCGCGCTGGCCGTCCTGCTCGGCGCCGCCGCCTGCGCGGGCCCGGCCGCACCGCCGTCGGCGGACGCCGCGGCCGCCGCGACGCCCGCCGCCCCGGCCCGGGGCGGCGCCACGCCGCAGGGCACCGGCGAGGCCCTGGTGGTGGCCGCCGCGCGGCCCGGCCCGCAGCAGACCGCCGTGGTGACCCCGAGCCCCGGCGGACCCGCCGTGGCCCCCGCCGCCCGCAGCGTCCGGCTGGCCGCCTACGACCCGGCCACCGGCACCGCCGTGCTGGCCGCCGCCCCCGGGCCGGCCGCCACCGGCGCGGCTGCGAGCCCGAGCGCGACGGCGAGCGCGACCAAGGGCTCCCCCGGCCCGAGCCGCACCCCGTCCACCACCCCGTCCACCGCCCGGTCCGCGAGCCCGAGCCCCGACGGCACCCCGCCGGCGGCCGAGCCGGTGCAGGCCGGCCAGCTGATCGCCAGCCCGCCGACCCCCGCCGCGCCGCAGGGCGCGCTGCTGGCGGTCACCAAGGTGCAGCCGGGCGCCGACGGCACCGTCCGGGCCGACACCCGCCCGGCCACCCTGCCCGAGCTGCTCGGCGGCGCCGAGGCGGACGGCCGGGTGCCGGTCGATCCGCACGCGCTCTCGGTCAAGCCCCTGGTCGAGGACGTGAAGCTGTCCTTCGGCGCGGACGCCGGCGGCGCCACCGCCGAGGCCTCCGGCACCCTCCAGCTGGACGTCCGGGCCCCGATCCCGCTGCCCGGCGGCGCGGCCGCGCAGGCCTCGGGCTCGCTCCGGCTGCACCCGGCCGTGCACTTCGCGTACCACGGCGCCCAGGTCGGCGCCCCGCGCACCGCCTCGGTCGGCTTCGACCTGGACGCGCACGCGCAGTGGCGGGTGGAGGGCGAGCTGGCCAAGGGCACCGGTACGCCGGTGCGCGTCCCGCTGGCCGAGCTGCACGCGAACCCGGTGATCACCGTCGGCGGCCTGCCGGTCGTGGTCAACCTGGGCCTGACGGCCTACCTGGAGGTCAGCGCCGACGGCAAGGTCTCGGCGTCGGTGGAGCAGGAGTTCGACGGCTCCTGGCACGTCGACGCCGACTACTCGGGCGGTCGCGGCTGGAGCCCGGTCACCGCGGCGGACGACACCAAGGTCTCCCCCGTCCGGGCCCGCCTCGGCGGCAAGGCCGAGGTGCGCGCGGGCCTCGGCGCCCAGGTGAGCGTCGGCCTGTACGGCGCCGTGGGCGTCGAGGCCGTGGTGCAGCCGTACCTGCGGGCCACCGCCGAGGGCGCGGTCGCCTTCGACACCGCGCACGGCCTCACCCAGGCCCAGGGCACGCTGAGCCTGTACGGCGGCGTCGACCTGACCGGCGCGCTGCTGGCGCACCTGACCGTCTTCGGCACCCCCGTGGTCGAGGGCCGGATCCCGCTGCCCGCGTTCCACCGCGAGTGGCCGCTGCGGACGGTCACGGCCTCCGCCGCCCCGACCGCCCGCTGACGCCCCGGCCGGGGCCGGTCAGTCGACCAGGTCCCGGACCACGCCGTCGGCCAGCAGCCGGCCCCGCAGGGTGAGCGCGGCCCGGCCGTCCGCATGGGCGGCCGGGTCCAGCAGGCCGTCGGCCAGCGCCCGTTCGGCGGCCCGCAGGCCCGCCGCGGTCAGCAGGTCCAGCGGGCAGCCGTCCACCAGCCGCAGTTCCAGCAGGATCCGCTCGACCCGGCGGTCCTCGCCGGCCAGCAGCTCGCGGCCGAGCGCCGGCGTGCGGCCCTCGGCGAGCGCCTGGGCGTACGCGGCGGGGTGCTTGGCGTTCCACCAGCGCACCCCGCCGACGTGGCTGTGCGCGCCGGGACCGGCGCCCCACCAGTCGCCGCCGGTCCAGTACAGCTCGTTGTGCTTGCACCGGCCGGCCTCGGTGGTCGCCCAGTTGGAGACCTCGTACCAGGAGTACCCGGCCGCGGCGAGGGCCTCCTCGGCGATCAGGTAACGGTCGGCGTGCACGTCGTCGTCGATCATCGGCAGCTCGCCGCGCTTGACCCGGGCGGCCAGCTTGGTGCCGTCCTCGACGATCAGCGAGTAGGCCGACACGTGGTCCGGGCCGGCCCCGACGGCCGCCTCCAGCGAGGCCCGCCAGTCGTCGTCGGACTCGCCGGGGGTGCCGTAGATCAGGTCCAGGTTGACGTGGTCGAAGCCGGCCGCGCGCGCCTCGGCCACGCAGGCCTCCGGGCGCCCCGGGGTGTGGTGCCGGTCGAGCAGCGCGAGCACGTGCGGGCGGGCGCTCTGCATCCCGAAGGAGATCCGGTTGAAGCCGCCCTCGCGCAGCTCGGCGAGGTAGGCCGGGTCGACCGACTCGGGGTTGGCCTCGGTGGTGACCTCCGCGTCGGGGGCGAGCCCGAACTCGTCGCGGATCGCGCCCAGCATCTTCACCAGGTCGCGGGCCGGCAGCAGGGTCGGGGTGCCGCCGCCGAGGAAGACCGTGCGCACCGGCAGCTCGGCCGCGCCGAGCACCCGGCGGGCCAGCCGCACCTCGGCCACCAGGTTGTCGGCGTAGGTCTCCTGCGAGGCCACCGTGCCGGCCGAGCGCAGCTCGGTGGCGGTGTAGGTGTTGAAGTCGCAGTAGCCGCAGCGGGTGGCGCAGTACGGCACGTGCACGTAGAAACCGAACGGGCGCTCGCCCAGCCCGGCCAGGGCGTGGGCGGGCAGGGAACCGTCGGACGGCACGGGGACGCCGTCGGGGAGTGCGGAGGGCATTCGCCCATTGTCCCGCACCGCGCCGCTTCCTCCGCGCGCGGTGACGCCCAGCACGTGGGGACCGCCCGAACGCGGTGACGCCCCGCACGGCCCGGGCGGGCCGTGCGGGGCGGCGGCGTCACGCCTCGTTGGTGCCCGCGTACATCCCGGCGACCGCGTCCGCGTAGGTCTTCTCGACCACCGGGCGCTTGATCTTCAGGCTCGGCGTGAGCTCGCCGTGCTCGATGTCCAGGTCGCGCGGGAGCAGCGTGAACTTCTTGATCGTCTGCCAGCGCTGGAGCTCGCCGTTGAGGCGCTGCACGAAGCCCTCGATCAGCGCGTGCGTCTGCGGGTCGGCGACCACCTCGGCGTAGGACTTGCCGGCCAGGCCGTGCTCGGCCGCCCAGGGCAGCAGGACGGCCTCGTCCAGGCCGATCAGCGCGGTGCAGTAGTTGCGGCCGTTGCCGATCACCAGGACGTTGGAGACGAACGGGCAGATCGCCTTGAACTTGCCCTCGACCTCGCTGGGCGCGACGTACTTGCCGCCCGAGGTCTTGAACATGTCCTTCTTGCGGTCGGTGATCCGCAGGTAGCCGTCCGGGCCGAGCTCGCCGATGTCGCCGGTGTGGAACCAGCCGTCCGGCTCCAGCACCTCGGCGGTCTGCTCGGGCAGGTCGTGGTAGCCGCGCATCACGCCGGGGCCGCGCAGCAGGATCTCGCCGTCCTCGGCGATCCGCACCTCGGTGCCGGGCAGCGGGGTGCCGACCGTGCCGACCCGGAAGTCCTCGGCGCGGTTCACCGTGGAGCCGGCCGAGGTCTCGGTCAGGCCGTAGCCCTCCAGCACCGGCACGCCGGCGCCGGCGAAGAAGTAGCCGATCTCGGGGGCCAGCGCGGCGCTGCCGGAGACCGAGCCACGCAGCCGCCCGCCGAAGGCCGCCCGGATCTTCGCGTAGACCAGCTTGTCGGCGATCGCGTGCTGGACCCGCAGGCCGAGCGGGGCGCTGTCGCGCCCGGTGGCGATCCGGTTCTCCTGGGTGGTGCGGGCGTACTCCCGGGCCACCCCGGCGGCCCACAGGAAGATCTTGTACTTGGCACCGCCCTCGGCCCTGGCCCGGCCCGCTATCCCGTTGTAGACCTTCTCGAAGATCCGGGGGGCGGAGGCCATCAGGGTCGGGCGGATCAGCGGCAGGTTGTGGATGATCCGGTCCACCCGGCCGTCCACCGCCATCACGTGGCCGGTGGCGATCTGCCCGGAGATCAGGGTCTTGCCGAACACGTGCGACAGCGGCAGCCACATGAACTGGACGTCCTCGGAGCGCAGCAGGCCGCTCTCCTGCTGCGCCACGCCCTCGTACGCCCAGCAGTCGTGCACCAGGCGCACGCCCTTGGGGCGGCCGGTGGTGCCCGAGGTGTAGATCAGGGTGGCCAGCTGCTCCTTGTCGATCGCGTCGACCGCCTTCTCGACCGCGTCGGGGTGCTCGGCCAGGTAGGCGGCGCCGCTCTCCTCCAGCTCGGCCAGCGAGATCACGGTCAGTCCGGCCGCGTCCACCGGGCCGGCCGGGGCGTCGAACAGGACGACGTACTCCAGGGCGGGCAGCTGGTCCCGCTCGGCGACGGCCTTGGCGAGCTGGGCCGCGTTCTCGGCGAACATCGCCCGGCAGCCCGCGTTGGCCAGGATGAAGGCCGACTCGTCCGCGTTGGTGCTGGGGTAGACGGTGGTGGTGGCGGCGCCCGCGCACATGTTGCCGAGGTCGGCGATGATCCATTCGATCCGGGTGGCCGAGGAGATCGCCACCCGGTCCTCGGAGCCGATGCCGAGCGCCATCAGGCCGGCCGCCACGGCCTTGACCCGGCCGGCGGTCTGCGCCCAGGTGAGCGAGCGCCACTGCTCGGCGCCGGGCGCCCCGTCGGCCGCGTGCTCGTCCACCGGCACGGGGTACCGGTAGGCCTCGTGGTCGGGCGTGGCCTCTACCCTGCTGAGGAAGAGGTGGGCCACGGAGGACGGACGCCGCTCGATCATGGACTGCACGCTGCTCAACGAGGACCTCCGGGGGGCGGGTGGCCAAGGGTGGAGTGGACGGCGGTTGTGGGGGGCAGCCGCGTCGGCCGTCCGGTCGGCCCGCGCGCAGTACTTAACCCGCGAGTAACAAGACAGCAATCAGCAGCCTAGGGGGTACGGGGCCGTTCCGTAAGGGGGTCACGGCGGGTGGCACGCCCGCGGACCGGCAGTGCAAAGGACTGTACAAGCCCGCAGGTTCGACGCCGAAGAGGCCGGACGCTTGCGGTACGGATTCAGAAACGGGGATGCGCGACATCCCGGCGACGACGAGAGTGTCACGGTGCTCATCAGACTGCTCCGGGCCCATCTGCGGCCCTACTCCCGACCGATCTTCCTCATCGTTCTCCTCCAACTCATCTCCACCATCGGCATGCTGTACCTGCCCGCACTGAACGCCGACATCATCGACGACGGCGTGCTCAAGGGCGACACCGGCTACATCATGCGGGTCGGCGGCGCGATGATCGCGGTCTCGCTCGCCCAGGTGGTCTGCTCGATCGGGGCCGTCTACTACGCCGCGCGCACCGCGATGGCGGTCGGCCGCGACATCCGCGCCGCCGTCTTCGACCGGGTGCAGAGCTTCTCCGCCCGCGAGCTCGGCCAGTTCGGCGCCCCCTCGCTGATCACCCGCACCACCAACGACGTCCAGCAGGTCCAGATGCTGACCATGCTGGCGTTCACCCTGATGGTGGCCGCACCGATCATGTGCGTCGGCGGCGTGATCATGGCGCTCAGCCTGGACGTGCCGCTGTCCGGCCTGCTGCTGCTGGTCATCCCGCTGCTCGGCGCCGTCGTGGTGATCCTGATCCGCCGGCTGCGCCCGCAGTTCCGCGGCATGCAGACCCGGATCGACGGGGTGAACCGGATCCTGCGCGAGCAGATCACCGGCATCCGGGTCATCCGCGCCTTCGTCAAGGACGGCCACGAGCAGGACCGGTTCGGCTCCGCCAACGAGGAGCTCGCCGAGGTCTCGCTCAAGGTCGGCCGGCTGCTCTCGTTCATGTTCCCGGCCGTGATGGCCGTGGTGAACCTCTCCAGCATCGCGGTGCTCTGGTTCGGCGCGCACCGGATCGACAGCGGCGCGATGCAGGTCGGCGCGCTGGGCGCGTTCCTGTCCTACCTGATGCAGATCCTGATGAGCGTCATGATGGCCACCTTCATGTTCATGATGGTGCCGCGCGCCGAGGTCTGCGCCGAGCGGATCGAGGAGGTGCTGGGCACCAGCTCCAGCGTCGTCCCGCCGGCCGCCCCGGTCACCGAGCTGCGCTCGCGCGGCCACCTCGACCTGCGGGACGTGGAGTTCCGCTTCCCCGGCGCCGAGGCCTCGGTGCTGCGCGGCATCGACATCGCCGCCCGGCCCGGCGAGACCACCGCCGTGATCGGCTCCACCGGCAGCGGCAAGTCCACCCTGCTCGGCCTGATCCCCCGGCTGTTCGACGCCACCGGCGGGCAGGTCCTGGTGAACGGCGTGGACGTGCGCGAGGTGGCCCCCGAGCGCCTCGCCGAGGTGATCGGCCTGGTCCCGCAGAAGCCGTACCTGTTCACCGGCACGGTCGCCTCCAACCTCCGCTACGGCCGGCCCGACGCCACCGACGAGGAACTCTGGCAGGCCCTGGAGACCGCGCAGGCCAAGGACTTCGTGGAGAGCCTGGCGGAGGGGCTGCAGGCCCCGATCTCGCAGGGCGGCTCCAACGTCTCCGGCGGCCAGCGCCAGCGCCTGGCGATCGCCCGGGCCCTGGTCCGGCGGCCCGAGATCTACCTGTTCGACGACTCGTTCTCGGCCCTCGACTACGCCACCGACGCCAAGCTCCGCCGCGCGCTGGCCACGGAGACCGCGGACGCCACGGTGCTCATCGTCGCCCAGCGGGTCTCCACCATCCGCGAGGCCGACCGGATCATCGTGCTCGACGAAGGCGCGGTGGTCGGCAGCGGCACCCACCACGAGCTGATGGCCGACAACCCGACGTACCGGGAGATCGTGCTCTCCCAGCTCACCGAGCAGGAGGCGGCGTGACCACCGCGAAGCAGGGCCCCGCGACGGGCGGCCCCGCGAACGACGGCCCCGGCGGCGGACCGAACACCGGCCCGAAGGCCGGCGGCCCCGGCAACGGCGCCGGCCCGGCCGACGGCAAGGTCAGCGGCTCCCAGGAGGCGGCCGCCCGGCGCGGCGGCCCCGGCCCCGGCCGGTTCATGGGCGCCCAGGGCGCCGAGAAGTCGATGGACTTCAAGGGCTCCGGCACGCGGCTGCTCACCCTGCTGCGCCCGCAGCGGGCGCTGCTCTACGGGGTGCTCGCGCTGGGCACCCTCAGCATCGGCTGCGCCGTGGTCGGCCCGAAGATCCTCGGCCGGGCCACCGACCTGATCACCGCGGGCGTGGTCGGCCGGTCGATCCCGGTCGGCCCCACCCGCGACCAGGTGATCGCCGCCAAGCGCGCGGCGGGCGACAGCGGCATCGCCGACGTGCTCTCCACCGTCGACTTCACCCCCGGCCAGGGGATGGACTTCGACGCCATCGGCACCGTGCTGCTCTGGGTGCTGGCGATCTACCTGGCCTCCGCCGTGTTCGGCATCGTCCAGGGCCGGCTGGCCACCAAGGCCATCCAGCGCACCGTCTTCGACCTCCGCCAGGAGGTGGAGACGAAGATCTCCCGGCTGCCGCTGAGCTACTTCGACAAGCAGTCCCGCGGCGAGGTGCTCAGCCGGGTCACCAACGACATCGACAACATCGGCCAGTCCATGCAGCAGACCATGGGCCAGGTGGTGAACTCGCTGCTGACCATCGTCGGCGTGCTGGCCATGATGTTCTGGATCTCCTGGCTGCTGGCACTGATCGCGCTGATCTCCGTGCCGCTGTCGGTGGTCGTCGCGACCCGGGTCGGCAAGCGGGCCCAGCCGCAGTTCGTCGCCCAGTGGCGGACCACCGGCAAGCTGAACGCGCACATCGAGGAGATGTACACCGGCCACTCGCTGGTCAAGGTGTTCGGCCGGCAGAAGGAGGCCGCCGAGATCTTCCGCAAGGAGAACGAGGACCTCTACGAGGCCGGCTTCAAGGCCCAGTTCATCTCCGGGATCATCCAGCCCGCGATGATGCTGATCGGCAACCTGAACTACGTGCTGGTCGCCGTCGTCGGCGGTCTGCGGGTGGCGAGCGGCGCGCTCACCGTCGGCGACGTGCAGGCCTTCATCCAGTACTCCCGGCAGTTCAGCCAGCCGCTCACCCAGGTCGCCTCGATGGCCAACCTGGTGCAGTCCGGGGTGGCCTCCGCCGAGCGGGTCTTCGAACTGCTCGACGCCCAGGAGCAGAGCCCGGAGCCGGCCCTGCCGCAGCGCCCGGCCGAACTGCGCGGGCGGGTCGCCTTCGAGGACGTCTCGTTCCGCTACGACCCGGACAAGCCACTGATCGAGAGCCTGTCGCTGAAGGTGGAGCCCGGCCACACGGTCGCCATCGTCGGCCCGACCGGCGCCGGCAAGACCACCCTGGTCAACCTGCTGATGCGGTTCTACGAGGTCAGCGGCGGCCGGATCACCCTGGACGGGGTGGACATCGCCGCGATGTCCCGCGAGGACCTGCGGGCCGGCATCGGCATGGTGCTCCAGGACACCTGGCTGTTCGGCGGCTCGATCGCCGACAACATCGCGTACGGCGCCCAGGGCGCCACCCGCGACCAGGTGATCGAGGCGGCCAGGGCGGCCCACGTGGACCGCTTCGTGCGGACCCTCGCCGACGGGTACGACACCGTGATCGACGACGAGGGCACCAACGTCAGCGCCGGCGAGAAGCAGCTGATCACGATCGCCCGGGCGTTCCTCGCCCAGCCCAGCATCCTGGTGCTGGACGAGGCGACCAGCTCGGTGGACACCCGGACCGAGGTGCTCATCCAGCGGGCGATGGCCCGGCTGCGGACCGGCCGGACCAGCTTCGTGATCGCCCACCGGCTCTCCACCATCCGGGACGCGGACGTGATCCTGGTGATGGAGGACGGGTCGATCGTCGAGCAGGGTTCGCACGACGAGCTGATCGCCGCCGAGGGTGCCTACCACCGGCTCTACCAGGCGCAGTTCGCTCAGGCGGTCGCCGAGGTCGACTGACCCCGCGGGGCGACCGGGGGGAGGCCGACGCCGTCGGCCTCCCCCTTCGGCGTTCCCGGGCGCTGCTGGGCCAGGTCCTGCCGCTGTTGGCCGGGGCGCCGCCGCGCCCGGCGCGGCTTCGCCGTTCGCGGCTGGCCGAGCAGGGTGGAGCCGAGGGCGACGGCCATGCCCAGCAGTTGCAGCGCCGTCAGGTGCTGGTCGAGCGCCGCCCAGCCGATCACCGCGGCCGAGACCGGGCTGAGCAGCCCGAGCAGGGCGGCCGAGGCGGCCGGCAGCCGTCCGAGACCGGCGAACCAGATCCAGTACGCGAGCGCGGTGTTGACGATCGCCAGGTAGCCGTAGCCGAGCAGGTTCACCCCGCTCAGCGCGGGCGGCGCGCCCTCCGCCAGCAGGCCGACCGGGAGCAGCAGCAGCCCGCCGGCGGTCAGTTGCCAGCCCGTCATGGCCAGCGGGCCCACCCCTTCCGGGCGGCCCCAGCGCTTGGTCAGCACCGTGCCGGTGGCCATGCAGGCGGCGCCGGCCAGACCGGCCAGCAGCCCGGGGCCGTCCAACCGCGCGGTGGACCTCAGCACCACCAGTGCCACCCCGAGCACCCCGGCGACGCCCGCCAGCAGGGCCCGCCGGCCGACCCGCTCGGCCAGCAGCGGGACGGCCAGGCCGGCCGCCAGCAGCGGCTGGACGGAGCCGAGCACCGCCGCGACCCCGCCGGGCAGCCGGTAGGCGGCGAAGAACAGCAGCGCGAAGAAGATCCCGATGTTCAGGGCGCCGAGCAGCGCGGCCCGCCACCACCAGTGGCCGCGCGGCAGCACCCGGGTGACCGCGAGCAGCACCAGTCCGGCGGGCAGCGCGCGCAGGGTCGCCGCCAGCAGTGGGCGGTCGGGCGGCAGGTACTCGGCGGTGACGGCGTAGGTGGAGCCCCAGGCGAGCGGGGCCAGTGCAGTGATCAGCACGGTGCGCGAGGCAGGAAGCATGAAAGTAACTTAGCACTAAGCTACTTTCCGTCAAGTGGCTTAGCGGTGATCCAGTGAGTGACAAGCAGCTTGCCGGAAAGGCATCCTGTGCCAGACTGCTCCCATGAACCGCAGCGCCGCCGACCACCCGCAGCAGCCCGCGTCGACCACCCCCGCCACCCCGGCCGGCACCGACCCGGTGGGCCCGGCCAGCTCGGCCGACCCGGTGGACGCGATCGCCGCCCAGTGGCGGCGCGAGCGGCCCGACCTGGCAGCGCAGACCGAGGCGATGGCGGCCTTCGGCCGGATCTACCGGATCGCCAGGGCCATGGGCGAGCGCGCCGAGCAGGCCTACGCCCCGTACGGCATCGGGCGCGGCGAGTTCGACGTGCTCGCCACCCTGCGCCGGGCCGGCGACCCGTACACGCTCTCTCCCCGCGAGCTGACCGCCACCCTGATGCTCACCACCGGCGGGATGACCGGGCGGCTGGACAAGCTGGAGCGGGCCGGCCTGATCGCGCGCTCCCCCGACCCGCACGACCGGCGCGGCCTGCGGGTCACCCTCACGGCGACCGGGCTGGAGGTGGTCGACCGGGCCGCCGCGGCCGGGATGCACGTCCAGCAGGGCGTGATGGCCGCACTCGGCCCCGCGGACGCCGCCGAACTCAACCGGCTGCTCCGCGCCCTGCTGGCGGCGGCCGAGGACTGACCGGCCGACCACGGGCCGCCCCGCCGGGGCACCCTGCTGCCGCGGCGCCCACCGCGCTACCGTGGCCCGGTGAGTGACGAAGGATCGGCCGCACCGGCCGACGCGGACCCGTTCGAGGCCAACCGCCGCTACCTCGGCGCCGTCGCCTACCGGCTGCTCGGCTCGCTGACCGACGCCGAGGACGTGCTCCAGGAGGCCTGGCTGCGCTGGCGCGCCGCCGACCGGTCGGGGGTCGCCGACCCCCGCGCGTACCTCAGCACCGTCGTTACCCGGCTCTGCTACGACCAGCTCGGCTCGGCCAGGGCGCGCCGGGAGGCGTACTACGGCGAGTGGCTGCCCGAACCGCTGGTGGCCGAGGAGGACTCCCCCGCCCACCGCGCGGAGCTGGGCGAGTCCGTCTCGCTGGCGATGCTGGCCGTCATGGAGCAGCTCAGCCCCGCCGAACGGGCCGCCTTCGTGCTGCACGACGTCTTCGCGGTCCGCTTCGAGGAGATCGCCGCCTCGCTCGACCGCACCCCCGACGCCGTCCGCCAGCTGGCCTCGCGGGCCCGCCGCCGGGTCCGCGAGGGCGGCAGGGCGGGCCGGGTCGACCCGGCCGCGCACCGGCAGGTGGTGCACGCCTTCGCCGCCGCGAGCGCGGGCGGCGACCTCCAGGGGCTGCTGGCCGTGCTCGACCCGGACGTGGTCTGGCACTCCGACGGCGGCGGCGTGGTCCGCGCCGGCGCCCGCCCGGTGTACGGGGCGGACAAGGTGGCCCGCCTGGTGCTGGGCCTGATCCGCCGCGCCCTGCCCGCCGGGTCGACCGCCTCCTTCGGGTTCGCCCTGGTCAACGGCGAGCCCGGGATGGTCTTCCACGAGGCGCCCGGCCGGCTCGCCGGCGTGCTGGCCTTCGCCGTCCGGGACGGTCGGATCACCGAGGCGTACGCCATGGTCAACCCGGAGAAGCTCGGCCACCTGGGCTGACCGCCCGGGCGCCGGGGCCTCCGATCCCGGGTGTGACGGGCACCACGGTCACACTCCGGCGGGCTGCGTCGTCCCCTTCCCGAACCGCGCGGGGAACCGCGCTCGCAGGAGGAGGACGAGATGACCGGGCAGCAGCACATCGTGGTGATCGGTGCGGGGTACGCGGGCCTGAGCGCGGCCACCCGGGCCGGGCGGCGCCACCGGGTGACCCTGATCGCGCCCGAGGAGCGGTTCCTGCACCGGGTGCGCCAGCACGAGGCGGCGGCCGGGCGCCCCGAGCACCGGCCCACCCTCGACCGGGTGATCCGCGGCCGCGCGATCACCCACCTGCGGGCTCGGGCCACCGAACTGGACCTGGCCGGGCGCAAGATCCTGCTCGACTCGGGCGAGCGGATCGGCTACGACACCCTGGTGTACGCGCTGGGCAGCCGCACCGCCCACCAGGGCGTCCCCGGGGTGGCCGAGCACGCGCTGACCGCTGAGCGGGCCGCGGAGATCCGCCGCCGGCTGGCCGCGGCGCCCGAGCCCGGCACGCTCGCCGTGGTCGGCGGCGGCGCCACCGGCATCGAGCTGGCGGCCGAACTGGCCGAGGCGCACCCGGCCTGGCGGATCCGGCTGGTGGCCGCCGGGCAGGTGGGCGGCTGGTTCTCCGCCAAGGGCCGGGCGCACGTGGTGCGGGTGCTGGCCCGCCTCGGCGTCGAGCTGCACGAGCACACCGAGGTCACCGCCGTCACCCCGGACGGCCTGACCACCGCCGGGGGCGGCACCGTGCCGGCCGACCTGGTGGCCTGGGCCGCCTCGATGGAGCCGCACCCGCTGGCGGCCGAGGCGGGCCTCACGGTCACTCCCCGGGGGCAGGCCGTGGTCGACGACCACCTGCGCTCGGTCTCGCACCCGGAGGTGTACGTGATCGGCGACGCCGCCGCGGTCACCGTGCCCGGCACCGGCACCCTGCGGATGGGCTGCGCCACCGCCCAGCCGATGGGGCAGTACCTGGGCGGGCAGCTGGCCGGGAAGGCGGCGCGGCCGTTCGCCTACCGGTACGCCGTGCAGTGCCTGAGCCTCGGCCGGCGCGACGGCCTGGTCCAGCTGATCCACCGGGACGACTCGATGCGCCCGAGCGCCGTCACCGGGACGCTCGCCCGGCTGGCCAAGGCCGTCATCGTCAACGGCGTGGTGCTGGCGCTGCGTTGAGGCCCGCCGGGGAGGGGACCCCGCCCGGGTGCCGCACAACGGCCGAGGCCGCCCACCGTCGCGGGACGGGGGCGGCCTCGGTCCTGGCCGGTCGGGCAGGGGTTACTTCTTTTCCTTCGGGGCGTCCGCGTCGGTGGACAGCGCGGCGATGAAGGCCTCCTGCGGGACCTCCACGCGGCCGACCATCTTCATCCGCTTCTTGCCCTCCTTCTGCTTCTCCAGCAGCTTGCGCTTGCGCGAGATGTCACCGCCGTAGCACTTGGCGAGGACGTCCTTGCGGATCGCGCGGACGGTCTCACGGGCGATCACCCGGGAACCGATGGCGGCCTGGATCGGCACCTCGAACTGCTGGCGCGGGATCAGCTTCTGGAGCTTGCCGGCCATCATCACGCCGTAGTTGTAGGCCTTGTCCTTGTGCACGATCGCGGAGAACGCGTCCACCGCGTCGCCGTGCAGCAGGATGTCGACCTTCACCAGGCTGGCGCTCTGCTCGCCGATCGGCTCGTAGTCGAAGGAGCCGTAGCCGCGGGTCTTGGACTTCAGCTGGTCGAAGAAGTCGAAGACGATCTCGGCCAGCGGCAGCGTGTAGCGCAGCTCGACCCGGTCCTCGGAGAGGTAGTCCATGCCCTGCAGGTTGCCGCGGCGGGTCTGGCACAGCTCCATGATGGCGCCGACGAACTCGTTGGGGGCCAGGATGGTGCCGCGCACGACCGGCTCGTACACCTCGGCGATCTTGCCGGTCGGGAACTCGCTCGGGTTGGTGACGGTGTGCTCCGTGCCGTCCTCCATCACCACCCGGTAGATCACGTTGGGCGCGGTGGAGATCAGGTCGAGGTTGAACTCGCGCTCCAGCCGCTCCCGGATGATCTCCAGGTGCAGCAGGCCGAGGAAGCCGCAGCGGTAGCCGAAGCCGAGCGCGACCGACGTCTCCGGCTCGTAGACCAGCGCGGCGTCGTTCAGGCGCAGCTTGTCGAGGGCGTCGCGCAGCAGCGGGTAGTCGCTGCCGTCCAGCGGGTACAGGCCGGAGAACACCATCGGGCGCGGGTCCTTGTAGCCGCCCAGCGCCTCGGTCGCACCCTTGTGCATCGAGGTGATGGTGTCACCGACCTTGGACTGCCGGACGTCCTTCACACCGGTGATGATGTAGCCGACCTCGCCGACGCCGAGGCCGTCCGCGACCTTCGGCTCGGGCGAGATGACGCCGATCTCCAGCAGCTCGTGGGTCGCGCCGGTGGACATCATCGCGATCCGCTCGCGCTTGGTGAGCTGGCCGTCGACCACCCGGACGTAGGTGACCACGCCGCGGTAGGAGTCGTAGACCGAGTCGAAGATCATCGCGCGGGCCGGGGCGTCCTTGACGCCGACCGGGGCCGGGATCCGGTCGACCACGTGGTCGAGCAGGTCCTCGACGCCGAGACCGGTCTTGGCGCTGACCTTGAGCACGTCCGCGGGGTCGCAGCCGATGATGTGCGCCAGCTCGGCGGCGTACTTCTCGGGCTGGGCGGCCGGCAGGTCGATCTTGTTGAGGACCGGGATGATCGTGAGGTCGTTCTCCAGCGCCAGGTACAGGTTGGCGAGGGTCTGCGCCTCAATGCCCTGGGCCGCGTCGACCACCAGGATGGTGCCCTCGCAGGCCGCCAGGGAGCGGGACACCTCGTACGTGAAGTCCACGTGGCCGGGGGTGTCGATCATGTTCAGGATGTGCGTGGTACCGGCCTTCTCGCCGGCCCGGGGGGCCCACGGGAGGCGGACCGCCTGCGACTTGATGGTGATACCGCGCTCACGCTCGATGTCCATCCGGTCGAGGTACTGGGCGCGCATCTGCCGGGGGTCCACCACTCCGGTGATCTGCAGCATCCGGTCGGCGAGCGTGGACTTGCCGTGGTCGATGTGGGCGATGATGCAGAAGTTGCGGATCACCGCCGGGTCGGTCCGGCTGGGCTCTGGCACGTTGCTGGGGGTCGCGGGCACCTTGGTCCGATTCTCCGTTGGTCCGGGGGCCGGGGTCTGCGGGGTCATCTCTGACCGCCTTCCCGGCGACCGGACGGTCTCGTCCGATCGATATGGTTCCGCCCATCTTCCCACGAGCCCGGCGTACCGTGCCGGTCAGCTCGGGCGCGGGCCGTCGCGGGGCTCCCGCGAGGGCTTCCGCGGGGCTTCTGCGGGGCCTTCCACGGGGAGGAGTCGCGGGCCGGTGCGAAGCCGGTGCCGGGGCCTTTCCGGAGCGGGGGCCGGTGCGGCAGGATGCCCGACCATGATCCTCGAAAGCGCACTGCTGGACGTCCGCCCCGGGCAGGAGACGGCCTTCCTGGCCGCCTTCGAGCGGGCCGAGCCGCTGATCTCGGCGCAGCCCGGGTTCCGCTCGCTGGAACTGCGGCGCTGCCTGGACGAGGGGCGGACCTCGCGGTTCCTGCTCCAGGTCGGGTGGGAGCGGCTGGAGGACCACACGGAGGGCTTCCGGCGCTCGGCCGAGTACCAGGAGTGGCGGGCCCTGCTGCACCACTTCTACGAGCCGTTCCCCGAGGTCGAGCACTACGGGGAGCCGCTGCTCCGGGCCTAGATGAGTAAGTCCGAAGTCTTCAGGCGCATGAAGCGAGGGCCTCGTTGGTTCGTTTGTGACGACAAACCTCGAGGTCCTCGCAACGGCACTCTACGTGAAGATCGATGACTCTCTGGCGGATACAGGGCGGCGGGGCCGTCCGCCGAGGCTGAGTGACGCCGAGCTGTTGACGCTGGCAGTGATGCAGGCCCTGCTCGGCTTCGTCTCCGAGTCCAGATGGCTGCGCTTCGCCCGTGCCCGTCTGGGGGCCGAGTTCCCGTACCTGCCCGAGCAGTCCGGCTACAACAAGCGCTTGCGGGCAGCGAACGCGCTCATCACCCGGTTCATCCGCACCCTGGCCCGGGACACGGACCTGTGGCACGACGATGTGTGGATCGTGGACTCCACACCGGTCGAGTGCGCCCGTTCCCGGCCCACCGTCAAGCGCTCCGACCTGGCCGGCTGGGCCGGCTACGGCTACTGCCCCTCGCACTCACGCTTCTTCTGGGGCCTGCGTCTGCACCTGCTCTGCACACCGGGCGGGCTACCGATCGCCTGGGCTCTGGCCACCCCCAAGACCGACGAACGCGAGGTCCTGGCCGACATGCTCACCGGCGACCAGGACCTCCTGTCCACGCACCCCGGACAGACGATCGTGGGTGACAAGGGCTATGTCTCCAAGCACCTCGACGCGTTCCTGGCCGGCCTCGGCCTGACCCTCCTGAGGCCGAGCTACCGCAACCTCAGGCCCCGACCCGGCGAACATCTGCTCAAGCCGATCCGTCAGCTCATCGAGTCGGTCAACGACACGCTCAAGGGCCAGCTCGACCTCGAACGCCACGGGGCCAGGACACCAGCCGGCGTCCTGGCCCGTGTCGGCCAACGCCTCCTCGCCCTGACCAGCGCCATCCGGCACAACCGCCAGACCGGCACCCCGATCCCCCGATCACTGATCGCCTACGACCACTGACCAGGACTTCGGACTTACTCGTCTAGGGCTGCGGACGCCGTACCGGGGCCGGGCCGGGAGGGTCGGCGCGTCCGGGCCGGGAGGGTCGGCGCGTCCGAGTCGGTTTGGGGCGCGGACGGCGCCCCTGCTAGCCTGGGTCGCTGCACCTGGCCTCGGCATGCCCTCTCGGCCCACCCGACGGCCGCCGGTGCAGACCCGTTCCACACCGAATTCACACAGACTGAGGCTCCTTCGTGGCGAACATCAAGTCCCAGATCAAGCGCAACAAGACCAACGAGAAGGCGCGCCTGCGCAACAAGGCCGTCAAGTCCTCGCTGAAGACCGCCGTGCGCAAGGCCCGCGAGGCCGCTGCCGCCGGTGAGGTCGAGAAGGCCACCGAGCTGGCCCGTGCCGCCTCCCGCGCCCTCGACAAGGCCGTGAGCAAGGGCGTCATCCACAAGAACCAGGCCGCCAACAAGAAGTCGGCGATCACCAAGCGCGTCAACAACGCCGCCGCCTGATTCTCGCTCCACGCACCACCACCGGGCCGAGCCCGGACCGGACGGCGCAGCCGGCGGCCCTCTACCCGCCCCGCGCCGACCATGCCTCGACGGCCGCTCCGGCCCTCTATCCGGAAGCCCGAGGCGATTGACCCCGTACCGCACGCGGCCTGCGTTCGCCACGCGGGTGCGGTACACAGCTGAAGATCGACAGGCGTCGCAGCCGAACCCATTCCCCGGGTGGCTGCGGCGCCTGTCGGCGTTTGCGGGACCGTGCCCGGTGGTAGGCACGGCGGGCACGGGGGTGGGCAGCGGTATGGTTCGGTGCGACCGCCCGACCGCGGTCCAGGACCGGCCAGCTGGGGGCACCGATGCCGACACCACCACCGCCGAACATGCCCTCCTCACCGTACGGCTCCGCGCCGACCCGTCCGGGGGGACAGCGGGTCGGAGCGCCGGTAGGCGGGCAGGGCGGGCCGCCCGTCGGCGGGTACGGGCCGACGCCGGGCGGCAGCTCCACCGCTCCGCCCCGGACGGGTGGCGGGCGCGGGCTGCTGTGGGGTGTGGGCGGCGCGGTGCTGGCGTCGGCGCTCTGGACGGCCGCCCTGCTGACGGTGCCCGGGATCGTCACGCCCGCCGGCGCCAAGGCACCGGACCTGGCCTCCTACCGCGTGGTGGACAACCTCTGCGAGACCGTCGAGCTGGCCAAGCTCAGCCAGCTCTACCCCGCGCCGAGCGGCACGCCCTACCACTACGCGACCCGGCACGCGGCGCTCGACGACATGTACTGCAGCCAGTACCGCAAGAAGCTCAGCGGCGACAGCGAGTACGTCTCGCTCTACCTGGACGTCCAGCTGCACCGGAAGACCGACCCGCGGCCGGAGTTCGAGGCGCAGCGCGCGGGTCTGCAGCAGCGCAAGTACCAGATCAGCCTGGTGCCCTCGCTCGGGGACGACGCCTACCTCGGGTACCTGGACGACACCAGCGGCTCGGACAAGAGCTGGCACTACCTGACCCAGGTCCTCTACGTCCGCCAGGGCGGTATGACGTACTACGCCAGCTGGTCGGGGTCGTACCAGGAGGGCAAGTCCGCGGTGGTGCCGGACCGGGAGGCGATCCGGCAGGCGTTGCTGATCGACAGCCGGGACGCGCTCAAGGTGCTGGGCGGGCGGGTCTGACCTCCGCGACCGGTAGCGGCCCGGGACCGGTGGGCGCGGGCGGTGTCGACGCGGGCCGCGTCGGTACGGGCGGTGTCAGTACGGGCGGGCGCCGGCCCGCGAGGCGCGGGCGACCGCGACCACGGCCCGCTCCAGCGCGTACGCCGGGTCGTCGGAACCGCCCTTGACGGCCGCGTCGGCCTGGGCGACGGCGGTGAGCGCGGCGGCGACACCGTCCCCCGTCCAGCCGCGCATCTGCTGGCGGACCCGGTCCACCTTCCACGGCGGCATGCCCAACTCGCGGGCCAGATCGGCCGGGCGCATGTTCCGGCCGACGGTGGCCAGCCGGCCGATGCTGCGGACGCCGGCGGCCAGCGCGTAGGTGATGCCGGTGGGCGGCTGGCCGACGGCGAGGGCCCAGCGCAGCCGCTCCAGCGCCTCGGCGGCCCGGCCGGTCACCGCGAGGTCGGCGACCTCGAAGCCGGTGGCCTCGGCCCGGCCGCTGTAGTACGTGGCGACCGCCGTCTCGTCGATGGTGCCCTCGATGTCGGCGGTGAGCTGGTTGCAGGCGGCGGCGAGCTCGCGCAGGTCGCTGCCGAGCGAGTCGAGCAGCGCCTGGCCCGCCTCCGGGGTGGCGGCCCGGCCGAGCTTGCGGAACTCGTTGCGCACGAAGGCCAGCCGCTCGCCGGCCTTGGTCAGCTTGGCGCAGGCCACCTCGCGGGCACCGGCCTTCTTCGCCGCGTCAAGCAGGCCCTTGCCCTTGGGGCCGCCCGCGTGCACCAGCACCATGATCACTTCTTCGACCGGTGCGTCGAGGTAGGCCTTGACCTCCTTGACGGAGTCGGCCGAGAGGTCCTGCGCGGCGCGGACCACGATCACCTTGCGCTCGGCGAACAGCGAGGGGGTGGTCAACTCGGCCAGGCTGCCGGGCTGGAGCGCACCGGGCGGGAGGTCGCGGACATCGGTGTCCGGGTCGGCGGCCTTCGCGGCGGCCACCACCTCGGCGACCGCGCGGTCGAGCAGCAGCTCCTCCTGGCCGACCGCGAGGGTCAGCGGGGCGAGCAGGTCGTCGGGTGCACTCTTCCTGGCCATCGCGTACCAGCATCGCACGAGCCGCGGACACCGCCGGACCTCGGTGCGGGGCACCCGTACGGGGGTTGGACAATGGTGCGATGACCGTGAGCCACCGCCGCCAACTGCTCGTCCTGCCCGACCGCGACTGCGCCGAGGAGGCCGCCGAGCAGCTCTCCGGGGAACTGCCCGGCCTGGCGCGGCCGGAGCTGGTGCGCGACGCCCTGGCGGGCGAGGACGACGCCGAGGACGCGCAGTGGCTGGTGGTGCTGGAGGCCCCGGAGGCGGACGGCTGGACGGCGGAGCACCTGGTGCTGCTGGACGGGATCGCCGCCGGGCTCGACGGCTGGCGCGAGGAGGACTGAGCCCGGACGCCGGGTGGCGTCCGCGCGGCGTTCCCCTGGTCATGGGTGTGCCGACCTGACAGGGATCGACCGTGGCCGCCCGTGCGTCGGGCGGGCCGGGCAGGATGAGCCCATGGAGATGGACCGCCGCGAACTCGCCGACTTCCTCCGCCGCTCCCGGGAACGGCTCCGCCCCCAGGACGTCGGCCTGCCGGACGGGCCCCGCCGCCGCACCCCGGGCCTGCGGCGCGAAGAGGTGGTCCAGCTGGCCGGGATGTCGGCCGACTACTACATCCGGCTGGAGCAGGCCCGCGGCCCCCAGCCGTCCGGCCAGATGCTGGCGGCGCTGGCACGGGCGCTGCGGCTGACCGAGGACGAACGCGACCACCTGTTCCTGCTCGCCGGGCACCGGCCACCGGCCGGGCGGCCCTCCGGCGAACACATCAAGCCGGGCCTGCTGTACCTGCTGGACCAGCTGAAGGAGACGCCGGCCCAGATCGTCAGCGACCTCGGCGACCTGCTCGCCCAGAACGCCATCGCAACGGCGCTGTTCGGCGGGGTCTGCCCGCTCGACCCCGACAACCGGAACGTGGTCTGGCGCTGGTTCACCGACCCGGCGACCCGGGCCGCGTACCCGGCCGAGGAGCACGCGCACCTGGGCCGGGTGCACGTGGCCGACCTGCGGGCGGCCGTCGCCCGCCGGGCCGGCGACGCGCCCTCCACCGCGCTGGTGAAGCGGCTGCGGGCGGCCAGCGACGAGTTCTCCGCGCTCTGGGAGCTGCACGAGGTCGCCGTCCGCCGCTCCGGCCGGATGCGGGTGGTGCACCCGGTGATCGGCCCGGTGAACCTGGACTGCGAGACCCTGCTCGCCCCGACCGAGGACCAGCGCCTGCTGATCTTCACCCCGCCGCCCGGCACCTCCGACGCCGCCCACCTGGAACTGCTCCGGGTGGTCGGCACCGAACGCTTTGACTCCGGTGACCTGCGCCGGGAACGGGTCTGACCGTACCTGCGGAGCCGCCGCCCTGATCGGCCGGGCGCACCGGTCAGTCCCGGTCACTCCCGGAGCGGATGCGGGTGCACCGCGGTCGCCAGGGTGGCGCCGGAGCCGAGCACCGCGATGTCACCGGAGCGGTCCGTCCGCAGCACGGTCGCGCCCTGGGCCCGGAGCCGGTCGACCGTACGCGCCGAGGGGTGCCCGTACGGGTTGTCGGCGCCGCAGCTGATCAGCGCGAGCCGGGGGTGCAGGGCCGCGGTCAATGCCCAGTCCTGGTGCGCCGAGCCGTGGTGCGCGACCTTGAGGACCTGCACCGCCAGCGAGCCCGCCCCCGGCGGCGGAGCACGCCCTCCCTCGCCCGGCGGTCCGCGCCGGAGCAGGGCTGCCTGGGCAGGTGGTTCGAGGTCACCGAGCAACGCGATCCGCAGCTGATCGTCCGGTGGTCCGACGGACGCCAGGACGGCGATGCTGGCGTTGTTCGCCCCCGGGGTGTCGGGCCCGGGGGTGCCGTCCGGCCACAGCACCTCCCAGGAGAGCCCGGGGCCCGCCGACCGGCGCTCACCGCGCTGGGCACGCACCAGCGGCACCCGGGCCGCGGCCGCCCAACCCGCCACCCGGCCCTGCTCCCCCGCCGGGGCGTCCAGGGTGGTGGTCTGGACGGCCCCCACCTGCCGCCCGCGCAGGACGCCGGGCAGCCCTTCGACGTGGTCCGCGTGGAAGTGACTGAGGATCAGGATCGGGACCCGGGTGATCCCGAGGTCGCGCAGGCAGGCGTCGGCGGCCTTGGGATCCGGACCGGTGTCCACCACCACCGCGGTGTCGGCGGCCAGCGGGAGCACCGCCATGTCGCCCTGGCCGACGTCGCACAGCACCAGCCGCCACCCGGCGGGCGGCCAGCCGGTGGCCAGCCTGGTCAGGCCGGGCGGACGCAGGAGCGCGACCGGGAGCAGCAGCGCGCCCAGCACGGCGACCGCGCGGCGCCACCGCCGGCCGCGCGCTTGGTCGGCCACGCGGTCGGCTGGCCGCACGAACAGCGCCGGCGCGGCCCAGCACAGCGCGAGGACGGCGCCGGCCAGCAGCGCTGCCCCCGGCAGGCCGGCCGGCCAGGCGAGTTCGGCGCCGGGCAGGGCGGCGCCCCGCCGGGCGACCTGGACCAGCCAGCCGGCCGGCACGGCCGCCAGGTCCGCGAGCAGGCAGGCGGCCCGGTGCGAGAGCGGATCGACGGCGAGCACCGCGAAACCGAGCAGGGTGGCCGGCCCGACGGCGAGTTCGGCCAGCAGGTTGCAGGGGATCGCGACCAGGCTCACCCGGGGCGCCAGCAGGATGGTGACGGGCGCGCAGAACGCCTGCGCCGCCGCCGTGGCGGCCGTGGCGGTGGCCAGGTGGTGCGGCCACCCGCGGCGGCGCAGCACGGCCGCCCACCGCGGGCCGAGGGTGAGCAGGCCAGCGGTGGCCAGGGCGGACAGCAGGAAGCCGAACGAGCGGGCGAGGTACGGGTCCCAGAGGATCAGCACGAGGGCGGCGCCGGCGAGCGCGGGCAGGGCGGGTCGTGGGCGGCCGCAGGCCAGCGCGAGCAGCCCGATCAGCCCGGTGGCGGCGGCGCGCAGCACGCTCGGCTCGGGTCGGCAGACCGTGACGAACGCGAGGGTGAGTGCGGTGCCGGCCAGCGCGGTGCCACGCAGTGGGAGCCCGAGCAGCCGGGCCAGTCCACGGCGCTCGGTGCCGGCGGCCCGGCCCGGGGAGCCCAGCAGGACCGCCAGCACGATGCCGAGGTTGGCCCCGCTGACCGCCGTCAGATGTCCGAGGTCGGTGGCACGGAAGGCATCCGCCAGGTCCTCCGGCAGCCGGGAGGTGTCGCCGACCACCAACCCGGGCAGCAGCCCGCCCGGATCGGGTGGCAGGTGGGCGCAGGCCGCCCTGAGGCCGGAGCGCAGCCGGGCGGCCGCCCGCTGCGGGAGGCTGGGCGCACCGAGCAGCCGGGGCGGTCCGTGGACCAGCAGCAGCGCCGCGGTGTCGTGCCGCTCGGGGCCCGCCGGCAGCACCCGGACGTCCGCGCCGAGCCTGGTGGACGGGATCACCGCACGCCAGGCGGCCGCGTCCTGGGCCCGGACCATCAGGGTGACGGGGGTCCGGGTGGCGACCGGGGACGAGCCGCCCGGTCCGCCCTGCCGGACCAGGTCGACCGTCGCGGCCACCGTCAGCAGCGGTGGTGCAGCGGCCGTGCCCGTGGCCCGGGGATGGTGGACCCGGGGATCGCCCGCCACGGTCAGCTCCACGGCGATGTCCGCGGCGATGTCCGGGGCGGGCAGCCCGTCGGGCGCCGCGGGGTCGCCCGGAACGGGGGCCGGAGGCGGGTGTGCCAGCTCGGGGACGGGCCCGCGGTGGAGCTCCGCGGTGTGCAGGACGGTGGTCGCGGTGGCGGCGGCTCCGGTGAGCAGGGCGGCTGCCACCAGCATCGCCGCGGGCTGCCTGCGGCGGCGCGGAAGGGTCAGCGGCAGCACCGCGACGGCGCCCGCAGCGGCGACCATCAGCAGCAGCGGATGGTGGCGTGGGTCGGCCTCCAGGACGGCCGCCGTCACCGCCCACGCGCAGCCGGTGGGGACGAGGAGCCGGAGGTCGGCCGCCCGCGGGCCGCCCGGCAGGGCTCGAGGTGGTCGGGGCATGGCGGGGCCTCCCTTCGGCGCCGGTCCCGCTGGGCATAGCAGGGACACCGGCCGTGGCAGGGACAGGAGAGGGCGGGTGGATCGGGCAGCGGAGTGGGTGTCAGAGCGACAGGAGAGCCTTCAGCTCCTCGTACTTGCGCGCGCCGATGCCGCTGACCTGGCGGAGCTGGTCGACCGAGCGGAACGGCCCGTGCTCCTGCCGGTACTGGACGATGCGCTGGGCCAGGGTCGGGCCGACCCCGGGCAGGGTGTCGAGCTGCTCGATGGTGGCGCGGTTGAGGCTCAGCGGACCGGCCCGGACGGTCGACCCGGTGACGGCTGGTTGCCCGGCCTGCCCGGCCTGGGGACCGACCAGGATCTGCTCCCCGTCCGTCAGCACCCGTGCGAGGTTGAGGTTCTCGGTGTCGGTGCCCGGCACCGGGCCCCCGGCGGCGGCCACCGCATCGGCGACCCGGGAACCGCCCGGGAGTCGGCGCAGGCCCGGGTGCAGCACCCGCCCGGCCACGTCCACCACCAAGGCGGTGCTGTCCGCGCTCACCAGCGCGGAAGGGGCGGCCGGCGCGGAGGCATCGGACGACGTGGCCGCGTCCGGCGGCGAGGCGGCGGGCGGGCCCGCCCCCGCAGGACGTTCGGGAGGCTCGGCGACGGCCGTCGTCGGAACGGCGACCGGGTGCGGACGGCCCAGCCAGAAGTGCTGCACGGCGTAGCCGACCGCGAGCAGCAGGAGCACGGACAACCCCAGCACCGCCCGCCGGTCGACCAGCAGCCCGGGATGCAGGCCCGGCCACCGGCGCCCCGACCTGGGCGGCATCGGCGCCAGCTCCGGCTCTGGCACCTGGTCGAACGCGGGGTCGGGAATCGCCGGTGGGGCCGGTGGCGGCTCCGGCGGAAGCTCCGCCGACCGCTCGGGCACGTCGGGCCGCTCCCCGCGCGGCGCGGTGAACAGGTGGGCCATCCGGTCGCGGACGGCTTCGGAGGTCTCTCGGCGACGGGCTGCGCCCGGGGTCATCGTTCCCATGCGCAGGACGTTAGAGCCGCCGCCGGCCCCCGTCCGCAGCCACCGAATTCCTGTGGAAAAACCCGCCCTGTGGATAACTCAGGTCCCTCGAAGGGGTGAACCACACCAGCCTCACCCGCCGGCCCGCACGCCGCAGCGGCCCCACCCGCCCTCAGCGCGGCGAGACCACCACCGCCAGCAGTCCCGGCCCCACGTGCGCGCCGATCACCGCGCCCACCTCGCCGACGTACAGCTCGCGCAGCCCGGGGACCCGCTCCCGCAGCCGCTCCGCCAGCGGCTCCGCCCGGTCCTCGGCCGCCAGGTGGTGCACCGCGATGTCGACCTCCCGGTCGGCCGCCTCGGCCACCGCGATCTCCTCCAGTCGGGCGATCGCCCGGGACGCGGTCCTGACCTTCTCCAGCGGCTCGATCCGGCCGCCGGACAGGTGCAGCAGCGGCTTCACGGCCAGTGCGGACCCGACCAGCGCCCGGGCGGCCCCGATCCGCCCGCCCCGGCGCAGGTACTCCAGGGTGTCGACGTAGAAGTAGCCCCGGGTCAGCTCGGACCGGCGCCTGGCCTCGGCGGCGACCTGCTCGATCCCCTGCCCCGCCGCCGCGGCGGTCGCGGCGGCCAGCACGCTGTGCCCGAGCGCCATCCCGACCAGCCGGCTGTCCACCACCTCGACCGGGATCCCGACCTCGGCGGCCGCGAGCTGCGCGGCCTCGACGGTGCCCGAGAGCTCCGCCGAGATGTGCACCGAGACGATCCCGCGCGCGCCCGCCTCGGCGGCCGCCCGGTACGCGGCCGCGAAGGTCTCCGGGCCCGGCCGGGAGGTGGTCACCCGGTGCTTGGCCCGCAGCGCCTCGGCCACGTCCTTGGGAGAGATCTCGACGCCCTCGGCCAGCACCTCGTCGCCGACGACGACGCTGAGCGGTACGACCTCGATCCCGTGCCGGTCCACAGCGTCCTGCGGCAGATAGGCGGTGGAGTCGGTGACAAGAGCGAGGTGGCCGGGCATGTGCCGGAGGTTACTCCCCGTCGGGCCCGGAGGACAGCGCCCCTCCCCGCCCGTGCCGCCCGCGCCACCGCAGCAGCTCATCGCGCACCTCCCCGGACACTGCCCCGCAGGTCGGACCCACCCCGCGCGGGTCTCGGCCCGCAGGTCTCAGCCCGCGGGCCTCAGCCCGCCGACGATCCGCCCGCGTTCGGCTTGCGCAGCCGGTCGGCCAGCCGGGCGAGCGGCTCCGCGAGCCCGAGCACCTCTTCCGCGCTCGGCCGGCGGCCACCCGCCCCGAGCCCCTTGCGACCGTCCGCGCCGGTCGGAACACCGGCCCCGGCAGCGGAACCGGCCCCAGCTCCGGCCCCGGCCCCGGGACCAGCAGCACCGGAGGCCGAGGCCGCCGCCCCGGTGTCCCAGTGCCGCAGCGCCCCGGCCTCGTTGGCGCACTCCTCCGTCAACCGGCCCAGCTCGTCGTCGGCGAACCGCCGCATCCGGTCCTGCGCCGCCCAGCGCAGCGACTCGGCCGAGTGCGTGATCCGCTCGGCCCGCTCCCGCAGCTCCGCCAGCTTGGCGGTGACCCGGCTCTCGTCCGGCTCCCGCTCCAGCATCCGCAGCTCGGCGTCGAGTTCGGCGGCGTGCGCCTCCAGCCGGGCGAGCAGCTGCATGGCCTCGGCGAGCTGCCCGTCCTGCGGGAGGCCGGCCGCCAGCACCTGCCGGGTGCTGTCGAGCGCGTTGCGCAGGGCGAGCCGGACGGCCGCCAGCCGCCCCTGGGCTCCGGGCTTGGTGAAGGTCTTCGCCTTGAGCGCGACGTTCTCCACCGCGCGGCGGGCGTTGGCCTCGTGCCGCTCCACCTTCGTCGCCACGGCCTTGGCCGCCTTGACCGTACCGACCACCGCCATCCCCAGCAGCGCCGCCCCGAAGAGCAGGACCAGCACGAGCACCACACCGAGCGCGTCCATGGAAAGCCCTCCTTCTCCCACCGCCGCCACCGGGCCCGGCTTCCCGGGTACGGCCTGCCGCGACTGCCGATGTCTCCACCGTAGCCGCCGTCCCGCCCCCGCCGGGGGCCCGGGCGGCCCCCGGGCCCAGAGATCAGGGGCAGCTCAGGGACGACTCAGGGACGTCCCCACCTCTCCTACCCCGTCCCCGGGCTCCGCACCGCCCGACGACCGACGACCGGACGACCGGACTGCCGGACTCCCGGGCCAACCCAGCCAGGTCCGTCGCGCCCGGCCGGCCGCGGACCCCGCCGATCCGCTCGGCGTCGAGGTCCGCACGGTCCACCGGGAGGTCCACAGGCTGCACGGCCTCGGCCACCGGGTGGAGTCCGCCCCAGGCCCACGCCAGCCCCGACCTGCCCCCGAACACAACGGCGCCGGCCGCCTTCCCCGAGGGAAGACGGCCGGCGCCCGTGACGATCCGTCAGCCGGTGACGATGTTGACCAGCTTCGGCGCCCGCGCGATCACCTTGCGGACCGGCGCGTCACCGATCGCGGCAACGACGGCCGGGTCGGCCAGCGCCAGCGCCTCCAGCTCGGCGTCCGAGATCGACGGCGGGACGTCCAGCCGGGCCTTCACCTTGCCCTTGATCTGCACGACGCACACGACGCTCTCGTCCACCAGGTACGCCGGGTCGGCGACCGGGTAGTCCGCGAAGGCCAGCGAGTCCTCGTGGCCCAGTCGGCGCCACAGCTCCTCGGCGATGTGCGGGGCCAGCGGGGCGATCAGCAGCACGGTCCGCTCGGCCACCGAGCGCGGCGTGGAGCCGCGCTTGACCAGGTGGTTGTTCAGCTCGATCGCCTTGGCCACGGCCGTGTTGAAGCGCAGGCCGGCCAGGTCACCGCGGATGCCGTCGATCGTCTTGTGCAGGACGCGCAGGGTCGCCTCGTCCGGCTCCTCCTCCGAGACGACCAGCTCGCCGGTGGTCTCGGAGACGATGTTGCGCCACAGCCGCTGCAGGAAGCGGAACGGGCCGACCACGGCCCGGTCGTCCCACGGGCGGGAGACGTCCAGCGGGCCCATCGACATCTCGTACAGGCGCAGCGTGTCGGCACCGTACTGGTCGGCGAAGTCGTCCGGCGCGATGGCGTTCTTCAGGGACTTGCCCATCTTGCCGGCCTCGCGGCGGACCTTCTGGCCCTGCCAGAAGAACTCGTCGTCGATCTCCTCGACCTCGACGGCGGGCACCGGGAAGCCCCGGTCGTCGCGGTAGACGTCGGCGGTGATCATGCCCTGGTTGAACAGCTTGTGGAACGGCTCGACCGAGGAGACGTGCCCCAGGTCGTGCAGCACCTTGTGCCAGAAGCGGGCGTACAGCAGGTGCAGCACGGCGTGCTCGGCACCGCCGACGTACAGGTCGACGCCGCCGGCCGGCTTGTCGGCCGTCGGACCCATCCAGTAGGCCTCGTTGGCCGGGTCGACGACCTGCTCGCGGTTGGCCGGGTCGATGTAGCGCAGCTCGTACCAGCAGGAACCGGCCCAGTTGGGCATGGTGTTGGTCTCGCGGCGGTAGGACTTCGGCCCGTCACCCAGGTCCAGCTCGACGTTGACCCAGTCCTCGTTGCGCGACAGCGGGGTCTTCGGCGAGGAGGTCGCGTCGTGCGGGTCGTAGGTGTGCGGCGAGTAGTCCTCGACCACCGGCACCTCGACGGGCAGCATCGACTCGGGCAGCGCGTGCATCACGCCGTCCTCGTCGTAGACGATCGGGAAGGGCTCGCCCCAGTACCGCTGGCGGCTGAACAGCCAGTCGCGCAGGCGGAAGTTGACGGTGCCCTCGCCGATGCCGCGGCCGGTCAGCCAGGCGGTGACGGCGGCCTTGGCCTCGACCACGCCCAGGCCGTCCAGCGACAGGTCATCGTGCACGGAGTTCACGATGACGGAGTCGTAGGTGTCGAAGGCGTCGTCCCACGTGTGCGGGTCCTCGCCGCGGCCGTCGGTCGGCGCCACGACGCAGCGCATCGGCAGGTCGAAGGCGCGGGCGAAGGCGAAGTCGCGGTGGTCGTGCGCGGGCACGGCCATGATCGCGCCGGTGCCGTAGCCCATCAGCACGTAGTCGGCGATGAAGACCGGGACGGGCTCGCCGCTGACCGGGTTGGTCGCGTACGCGCCGGTGAAGACGCCGGTCTTGACCTTGGCGTCGACCTGGCGCTCGACGTCGGACTTGGCGGCGGCCTCGGCCCGGTAGGCGGCGACGGCCTCGCCGGGGGTGGCGGCGCCGCCGGTCCAGTCCTGGTGGGTGCCGGCCGGCCAGGCAGCGGGGACGATCGCCTCGACCAGCTCGTGCTCGGGCGCCAGCACCATGTAGGTGGCACCGAACAGGGTGTCAGGGCGGGTGGTGAAGACGGTGATCGCGTCGCCGCCGGGCACCGCGAAGTCGACCCGGGCGCCCTCGGAGCGGCCGATCCAGTTGCGCTGCTGCAGCTTGATCGCCTCGGGCCAGTCCAGCTGGTCCAGGTCGGAGATCAGGCGGTCGGAGTAGGCGGTGATCCGCATCATCCACTGGCGCAGCTTGGACTTGAAGACCGGGAAGTTGCCGCGCTCGGAGCGGCCGTCCGCGGTGACCTCCTCGTTGGCCAGCACGGTGCCCAGCCCGGGGCACCAGTTGACCGGCACCTCCTTGGAGTACGCCAGCCGGTACTCGCCCAGCACCTCGTCCCGCTCGGCGGCGGACAGCTCGGACCAGGCCCGGCCGTCCGGCAGCGCCCGGGAGCCGTCGGCGAAGGCGGCGATCAGCTCGGCGATCGGGCGGGCCCGGCCGGCCTCGGCGTCGTACCAGGAGTTGAAGATCTGCAGGAAGATCCACTGGGTCCAGCGGTAGTACTCGGGGTCGATCGTGGCGATCGAGCGCCGCGAGTCGTGGCCCAGGCCCAGCCGGCGCAGCTGGCGGCGCATGTTGCCGATGGCCGCCTCGGTGGTGATCCGGGGGTGCTCGCCGGTGGCGACGGCGTGCTGCTCGGCGGGCAGGCCGAACGCGTCGTAGCCCAGCGTGTGCAGCACGTTGTGGCCGGTCATCCGCTGGTAGCGGGCGTAGACGTCGGTGGCGATGTAGCCCAGCGGGTGGCCGACGTGCAGGCCCGAGCCGGAGGGGTACGGGAACATGTCCATGATGAAGCTGTGCGGCTTGGCGGAGACGTCACCGGCCGAGCCGTCGGCCAGCGGGCCGACCGGGTTGGGGGCGTCGAACGTCCCCTCCTTCTCCCACAGGTCCTGCCAGCGGGACTCGATCTCGGCGGCCAGCGCGGCGCCGTAGCGGAAAGGCTCGGTGGCGGCTTCGGCCGCGCCGGAAGCAGGGGTCGTCTCGCTCATGGTCCTTCGGGCTCCATCGTCATCGTCAGGCGAACCGGGCTGCGTCCCCGGGCAGGCCCCGGGCCCCGAACCGGGCCCGAAAGCAAAAAGGCCCCTCGCAGGAGGGGTTGCCACGCCGACTCCGGCCTCGCCCGGGGGCGTCGGCCGGTCCTGGTCAGCGCGGCCGGCTAAGGAGCAGGCGCACGGTTCGCATGGGGTCAGGGTACCGCAAGGCCGGACGGCCCCCGGGCGGTTATCCGGCCCTGACCGCCGCGTCGAACTCGCGCAGCGCCCGGGCCACCCGGCCCGACTGCATGCCGGCCGCCAGCAGTCTGGCCCGGTCGGCGATCCGGTCCGCCTCCTCCTGCTCGCCGGTGCGCCGGTAGGAGTCGGCCAGCCGGACCATCAGCAGGGCCTTGGCCCGGGCCCGCTCCGGGGAGAGCGCCTCGACGGCCGAGCCGAGCAGCCGGCGGGCCGGCTCGTGCTCGCCCAGGAAGAGGTAGCCCTCGCCGACCATGCCCTCCAGGTCGGCCCGCTCCTGGACGTGGTCCAGCTCGCCGTCCAAGGCCTGGAAGGCCCGCTCGGCGACCGCCTCGGCGCTGATCTGCTCGCCCTTCTTGCCGTGCGCGCGGGCGATCCGGCCCAGTTGCAGCGCCCGCTCACGCGGCGTCAGCACCTCGTCGGCGGCGCGCAGCGCGGTGGAGAGCATCGCCACCGCGTCCAGCCCGCGCCCGCCGGAGTTGTACGTGGCCTGCACGGCCAGGCAGCCGACCACGCTGACCCCGAGCCGCGGGTCGCCGGAGACGTGCGCGGCCCGCAGCGCGGCCACGAAGGCCCGCTGGGCCGCCGCGTCGCTGCCCATGTCGTAGCTGGCCCAGCCGACCAGCCGGGCCAGCCGGCCGGCGGCCGCGTACAGCTCCCGGCCGAGCGGTTCGTCGTAGCGGCCGAGTTCCAGCAGCTTGCCGACCATCGCGAGCTCCGCCCGGGCCGGCCCGAGGATCAGGCCGCCGCCGTACGCCCGCTCCAGCCGCTGCTTGCTGTCGTACGAGAGCCGCAGGTCGGCCAGCTGCTCGGGGGCGATCCGCAGCGCACCCTCGCCGCCGGTGACCTCGGCCGGCGGGGAGGCCCAGTGCCGGGCGGCCTGCTCCAGCTCGTCCCCGCGGAACAGGTCGGTGAGCCGGACCGGCGCCGCGTCCGCGCCGGCCTCGCGCAGCGCGGTCTGCGCGGTGTCCGCGGTCCACGGATCGGTGAGCAGCCGCGGCGAGAGCACCTTGGCCCCGCGGCCGCCGCCCATCTGGCCCCAGAGCTGCTCGTAGGTGACGGCGATGCCGACGGTACGGCTGAGCACCTCGCACACGGTCTGGTCGTGCGGGGAACGCGGCACCATGCCCCGGTCGCGCCACTTGTACGGAGCGGTGGAGCTGATCGCGAGCCCGGGCGGGAGCACGGCGCTCACCTCGCGGGCCAGCCGCTCCGGGCTCCAGCCCAGCTGGTGGAGTATCCGGGCCAGCTCTTCGTTCCGTTTGCGCGCCAGATCGGCCATGGCACGACCGTAGCCGCCCGACCGCGCGGCCCGGTAGGGCCCCACCCCTGCCCCGCCCTCGCCCTCCCACCGCGCCGCCCGGGCCCGCCGGTGGACCCCAGGGCCTGCTGACGGATCGGCCGACTGACGGAACGCCAGAAGGGCCGCCTCCCGGAGGAGACGGCCCTTCTGTTGTTCAACTGTGGAGCTATGGAGAATCGAACTCCAGACCTCCTGCATGCCATGCAGGCGCTCTACCAACTGAGCTATAGCCCCTTGTTACTGCTGTCCCCGGCGTTTCCCCCGGCGACATCGCCAACAATACACGGTCCCGGGGGTGCCTCCCTAATCGCTTTCCGGCACCCCGCCACCGGCCCCCACCAGCCGGATCCGTCCACCTCGACCGTCACGGTGCGGCGCGGTGGCGCGGTGCGGCCGGGAACGCCGAAGGCCGCCGTCCGGATCGGACGGCGGCCTTCGCAGCTCCTGTGGAGCTATGGAGAATCGAACTCCAGACCTCCTGCATGCCATGCAGGCGCTCTACCAACTGAGCTATAGCCCCGCGACACATGCGGTCCTCACGGACCACCGGTGCGGAGTGGAGCTATGGAGAATCGAACTCCAGACCTCCTGCATGCCATGCAGGCGCTCTACCAACTGAGCTATAGCCCCGCGTTCCCGCGATTCCCGCTTTCCTGTCGGTCTGCGTTCCTCGCTGCGAACGAGGAAGACTCTAGCTGGTCAGAGCCGGAACTGCGAAATCGCCCCTAGTTCACCGTCAGGTCTCGTCACCGATGACCGGCTGCGGGAGGGTGCCCGCGTTGTGTTCGAGCAGTCGCCAGCCGCGCGCGCCCTGGCCGAGGACCGACCAGCAGCAGTTCGAGAGGCCGCCGAAACGCTCCCAGTGCACCGCGTCCAGCTCCAGCATCCGGCCGAGCATGGTGCGGATGGTGCCGCCGTGGCTGACCACCACGAGGGTCCCGTCCTCGGGCAGCTTCTCGATCGCGTCCAGCACCACCGGCACCGAGCGGTCGGCGACCTCGGTCGCCAGCTCGCCGCCGCCGCGCCGGACCGGCTCGCCCTGCGCCCACGCCTCGTACTGCTCCGGGAACCGGGCCCGGATCTCGGCGTTGGTCAGCCCCTGCCACTCGCCCGCGTAGGTCTCCCGCAGGCCCTCGTGGTGGTCCACCGCGAGGCCGGTGACCTTGGCCAGCTCGGCCGCGGTGTCCCGGGCGCGCTGGAGGTCGGAGGAGATCAGCAGGTCGGGCCGCAGCCCCGCGAGCAGCCTGGCCGCGCGCCGGGCCTGCTCCAGGCCCTGCTCGGTCAGCGGGATGTCGGTGCTGCCCTGGAACCGGGACTCCAGGTTCCAGGAGGTCTGGCCGTGCCGCCAGAAGACGATGCGCGGCCCCCGCGCGGCGCGGCTCAGCTCTCGTCCCCGGAGACGGCGTTGCCCGCGGCGTCCGTGACGGCGTTCTCGGGCCGGTTGCGGGTGGCCAGCGCGTCGGCCGGCAGCGGGACCTCGGGGCAGTCCTTCCAGAGCCGGTCGAGGGAGTAGAAGGAGCGCTCCTCGGAGTGCTGGACGTGCACCACGATGTCCAGGTAGTCGAGCAGGATCCAGCGGCCCTCGCGCTCGCCCTCGCGGCGGACGGGCTTGACCCCGAGCTGCTCGCGCAGCTGGTCCTCGATCTCCTCGGCGATCGCGCGGACCTGCCGGTCGTTGGCGGCCGACGCGATCAGGAAGGCGTCGGTGATCGACAGCACCTCGCTGACGTCGAAGGCGATGATGTCGTGGGCGAGCTTGTCGGCCGCCGCCTGGGCGGCGACGTCGAGGAGCTGCTGGCTGTGGTCGGTGACGGTCACGTTGTACTTCCCGCTCGGTGGCAATATCGCCTTCCAGGATCTCACGAACGGACCGGGGCCCGGATCGCGTGATCCGGGCCCCGGGATACGGCTGTGTACGAGCCGTGTACGAGCCGCCTGCCGGCGGCGTGCGAGCGGCGGTTACTGCGCCTTCGGCGGCTGGTAGTCCTTGCCGAGGACCACCACCAGGTCCGCGTTCTGCGCGTCGGTGACCTTCTTCAGCACGGTCTCGGGCAGCCCGAGCGCACCGGCCAGGGCCTTGCCGTCGGCGGCCTTGGCGTCGTCCGTGTAGCGGATCTCGGTGGTCGCCTGGGCCGGTGCCTTCGCGGTGCTGGGCACCAGCTCGAGTCCGGCGTTCACGGCCTGGATCCCGGCGGCGGCGGCGTTCGGGTCGCTGCCCGAGGCGTTCACCACCGACACCCGCGAGGTGGCGTCGCCCCCGGTCACCGCACCGGCCTTCACCGTGCCGCCGAGGATCTCCTTGACCTGCTGGCCCGCGGTGGCCTCGTCCAGCGTGCCGTCCGGCTTCACCTTGAGCGTGCTGTCGGTGAGGTGCCCGTCCTTGGCCTGGCCGGCCAGCAGCGCGAGCACCCCGCCGAGCTGCTTCTCCGGCAGCGACGGGTCCAGCACCGCGTTCATCCGGTGCACGTCGTCGGTCGCGTCGGCCAGCGCGATCGGCATGGTGCGCAGCACCGCGTCCAGCACCTTGCCGAACCGGGCCAGCTGGGCGTCCCGGCCCTCCGTCGGCGCCTGGTAGGTGGCGTAGGCCACCGAGGCCTTGCCGCTCAGCAGGACGCCCTTGCCGGCCGTGGCCAGCACCTTGCCGTCGGGCTTGTTGTCCTCGCGCACGTCGACGTCGGCGTCCACCCGGACCCCGCCCAGCTGCGCCACCAGCAGTTCCAGGTACGGGGTGTCCAGCCGCCAGGTGCCGGCCACCGGGGCGCCCAGCACGGTGCTGAGCCCCTCCCGGGTGCCGGAGGCGCCGACGGCGTCCAGCGCCTGCCCGACGGTGGTGGTGCCGGTGTCCCCGCTGCTGGGCAGCTTCAGGGTGTCCGGCAGCATCAGCACGGAGCCCTTGCGGCCGGCCGGGTCGTTCACCAGCAGCGCCGTGGAGACCTTGCCCTGCAGGTCGCGCAGGTGCACCACGTTGACCTGGCGGTCGCCGGCCGCCGCGGCGGCGTCGTCGGCGCCGCCGAGCTTCCCGGCCCACCACAGGTAGCCGAGCACCGCCGCGCCCGCGACGGCGAGCACCGCCAGCAGGGCGATCAGCCGGTTGCGCAGGCGCCGGCGGCGCTCGGCCCGGACCTCGCTGCGGGACTCGGCGAACTTCAGCCAGTCGATGACGTCCTCGGACTCCTCCGCCTGCTCGTCCACGAAGGTGAACTCGCCGGTGGCGTAATCGTCCTTGGGGGCCTTGGGGGTGCGTCGGCCGCCGACCTGCTCGGAGGGCTGCTCGGGCCCGGTGGCCGCCGGGGCGGCGGGCGGGGCCGGCCGGGGGCGCGGCGGCGCGGCGGCCGCCGGGGCCTGCTGGACGGGCGCCTGCTGGGCCGCCTGCACCGGCTGCCCGCCCTGCTGCTGGGCCTGCTGCTGGCCCTGCTGCTGCGCAGGCCGCGGCTGCCGGAGCGGCTGGACGGGCTGCACCGGCTGCTGGAGCTGCTGCGGCGACTGCGCGTACGGGTCCTGGCCGTACGGGTCGTACGGGGCCTGCTGCCCGTACCCCTGCTGCTGACCGTACGGGTCGTAGGACGGCTGGTACGACGGCTGCTGGTAGTACCCCTGCTGGTACTGCGGCTGCTCCGGCGCCGACGGGTACCCCTGCTGCTGCCCGTACGGGTCCTGGCCGTGCTGCTGGCCCTGCTGCTGCCCCTGGTGCCGGCCGTGCTGCTGCTGGCCCTGCTGGTAGGGGTGCTGCTGCTGGTAGTACCCCTGCTGCGGCTCCTGGGGGTACTGCGGGTACGGCTCCTGGTAGGGCTGCTGCTGGTACGGGTACCAGGCCTCGTCGTCCTGGCCGCCGCGGTCTGCCGATCCGGTCACGCCGCCCCTCCCGGGATCAAGGCTGGGCCGGCGCGTAGAGCGCCCGCTTGTCGATGTAACGGACCACGCCGTCGGGCACCAGGTACCAGACCGGTTCGCCCTTGGCGACCCGCAGCCGGCAGTCGGTGGAGGAGATGGCCAGCGCGGGGACCTCGACCAGGGAGACCCGACCGACCGGGAGGCCCGCGTCGGAGAGCGTGTGCCCGGGCCTGGTGCAGCCGATGAAGTGGGCCAGCTCGAAGAGCTCCTCGGAGTCCCGCCAGGACAGGATCTGGGCGAGGGCGTCGGCGCCGGTGATGAAGAACAGCTCGGCGTCCGGGTGCAGCGCGCGCAGGTCGCGCAGGGTGTCCACGGTGTACGTCGGGCCGTCGCGGTCCATGTCGATCCGGCTGACCGAGAACTGCGGGTTCTCCGCGGTGGCGATAACCGTCATCAGGTAGCGGTCCTCGGCGGGCGAGACGCTGCTGTCGTCCTTCTGCCACGGCTGCCCGGTCGGCACGAAGATCACCTCGTCGAGGTGGAACGCGCTCGCCACCTCGCTGGCGGCGACCAGGTGGCCGTGGTGGATCGGGTCGAAGGTGCCGCCCATCACGCCGAGTCGCCTCTTCGCCACGCCGCGCGCGGCCGGGGCCTGCTCTCTCATGGCGCCACACCTTACGCGACCCCGATTGCGGCGGGGTACGTGCGGGGCGCCGGGGCCCCGCGGGAGCCCCGGTACCCGCGTGGGGTCAGCGGTCGCGGTTGAAGCGGGTGGTCACGAAGAGCAGCAGCAGCAGGATGAACAGCGCACTGCCACCGGTCAGGTACGGGTTGAGGCTGTCGTGGTTGCCGCCCTCGGACTCGGCGAGCTGGGTGAGGGCGGACAGTGCGGCGTGGCTCATGGTCGGCAGGACCTTCTCGGCTCGGTGACGGACCAGGGGTGCGGGCCGGCTCGGCCTGCGCGCTCATCGTACGGGGGGCGCCCCCGCAACCGCGCGGCGGCCCACCGCGTCCCAGGGGAGGGGCGGAGCACCGCCGGACGGGCCGTCAGCCGACGCCCGGTCAACGGGCCGGTCGCCGGCCCCTCGTGCCCAGTTGTTGCGGCCGGCTCAGTTGTTGCGGCCGGCCCGCACCAGCAGCCAGGCCAGCAGTCCGACGCCGACGAAGGACGCGACCACGATGATCCGCAGGAACAGGCCCGGCCCGGACTCGGTCGAGATCGGTCCGGCCAGGTGGGCCAGGGTGGCAGGGGACATCGGGGTGCTCCTCGGTGCTGCTGGGCGGCCCGGACCGGTCACCGGGGCCTGCCCTGCCAGGGTAGTCCGGCTTACGGCCGCACCCCGGCAGGCCCCCCACCCGCGACCTGCGGCGGCGGCCCGGGGACGAGTGCGGGCCCACGGACGTTGGAGCCATCAGCAGCGGGGGCCGGCCGGGGAGCCGGTGCCGGCATCGACCAGGGAGGTACTCACAGCATGTCCGATCTGACCAAGGAGACCGCGCCGAGCCGGCGCCGCCAGCGCTTCCCCGAGATCTCCACCCGGGCCTGGGAGCACCCGGCGGACCGCTCGGCCCTGGTGGCCCTGCGCAAGCTCAGCGGCTTCGACGAGGTGCTGAAGAAGCTCGCCGGGCTGGTGTCCGAGCGCAGCGTCCGGCTGATGTTCCTGGCCACCGCGGTGCGGACCTCCGAGCGCCAGTTCCCCGAGCTGTACGACATGGTCCGGGACGCGGCGTACGCGCTGGACCTGGAGCAGGTCCCGGACCTGTACGTGACGCAGGACCCGGCGGTCAACGCCATGTGCATCGGCATGGACACCCCGATCATCGTGGTGACCAGCGGCCTGGTCGAGCTGCTCGACGAGGAGGAGCTGCGGGCGGTGATCGGCCACGAGGTCGGGCACGCGATGTCCGGCCACGCGGTCTACCGGACGATGCTGCTGATCCTCACCAACATCGCCGCCCGGATCGCCTGGATACCGCTGGGCAACCTGGCCATCACCGCGGTCATCACCGCGCTCAAGGAGTGGTTCCGCAAGGCCGAGCTGTCCTGCGACCGGGCCGGCCTGCTGGCCGGCCAGGACCTGCAGGCCTCGATGCGCGGCCTGATGAAGCTCGCCGGCGGCCACAACCTCGCCGAGATGAACGTGGACGCCTTCCTGGAGCAGGCCGAGGAGTACGACCGGGCCGGCGACCTGCGCGACGGCGTGCTCAAGCTGCTCCAGGTGCTGCCGCAGACCCACCCGTTCGCGGTGGTCCGGGTGGCCAAGCTGAAGAAGTGGGCGGAGAGCGAGGAGTACCGCTCGATCCTGGCCGGTGCCTACCCGCGCCGGGGCGACGACCGGGACTCCTCGGTCGGCGCGCAGTGGAAGGCCGCGGCCGACTCGTACTCGCAGTCGGTCAAGGAGAGCAAGGACCCGCTGATGGGCCTGCTGCGGGACGTGGCCGGCGGGGTCGGCACGGTGGGCGGCAAGCTGCGGGACACCTTCGCGGGCGCCCGGGCCGGCGGTGACGGCTCGGCGAACGGGTCTGCGGACGGCTCGACGGACGGCTCGGCGGAGGGTGCCAAGAGCACCGGCTGACGCCCGCTGCGGGAGTGCTCGGCCCCGTCCGGCCTCAGCCGGTCAGCGGGCCGAGCACCCCGCACAGCTGCCAGGCGGGCCGGCTGTGGTCGGCCGGGCTGACCGGTGCCGCACCGGCCGCCGCCCCCGCCAGCAGCGGCTGCAGGTAGGCCGAGGTGTCGGTGCCGCAGGCGGTCGGCCCGGCCTGGACCACGGCGTTCACGATCCGCAGCCGGCCAGTGCCGATGTCGCCGTGCTCGAACTCCAGGCGCAGCTCCCGGCGGACCGAGAACAGGCTGGCCGGCGCGTCCGCCGTCCCGGCCGGCCGTACCGCGTACACCAGCGTGTGGTCGGCGACCAGGTCGAGGGTCCCGCTGTCCACCTCGTCGACGGTGACCGTGCCGGCCACCTTCACGGTCGGCGAGGCCAGCGCCACCTTCCCGGGATCGAAGCGCACCAGCCAGCCGGTGGCGGCGTGCCGCTGGTCGTCCCTCGGCGTGGCCACGCTCTCGTCGTACTGGGTCTGCTCCCCCGCCGTCACCAGGGCGCGCGCCTGGCCGGTCTCCGACTGCGCCACGGTGGCCGGCGCGAGCGCGGACGCCGTGAGGTAGCGCTGCGCGGTCTCCAGCGCCCGGGCCACCTCGCCCCGGGTGAAGTGCGCGGTGGCGGCCGCGGCGGGCAGTCCGAGACCGGCGGCGCCGTCGGCGTAACCCGCGGCGAGCCCGGCGAACGGCTGCGCCGGGTCGGTGACCGCGGCGACCGGGCCGGGCGGGGCGAGCGCCACCGTGCTGGAGGTCAACTGGGCGCCGCTGGGGACCGTACCCGGGCGGTGCGGGGAACTCACCCCGAAGTACACCGCGGCGGCGAACGCCAGCACCACCACCAGCAGCAGGGCGACGGCCTGGCGGGGCAGCGAGCCGAGCGCACCGAAACCGATCCTGGAACGGGTGGCCCGGGGGTGGTCACCGTCCAGCCGCTCCTGGGCGGAGAGCTCCTGGATCCGGGCAGCCCGCACGAACGATTCGTCGAAGACCACGGATCGGAACTCGTCCTCGTTTCCGGAACCGCCCTCGGGGGCACCCTCGGGAGGCTCGCGCGGGTCACCCATACCACCAGGGTAGACGCGGGCCCCGCCCGGTACGAGGGGATGGGCGCAACTTCCGGCCGACGGGGTCAGCCGGAGGGCAGGCCCGCCACCGCCGGCGCCCGGTCGACCGCCGCACCCGTGCTGCTGCCGCTCTCCGGCCGGCGCGGGGACTCCCCGGCGCCACCGGTGCCCCGGTAGATCGCGGCGACCGCGACGGCCACCACTCCGAGCCCCATCACCACCGCCAGCACCCAGGCCACCGGCCGGTGCCAGCGCTGCTGCGCGACGTCGCGGCCGCGGCCCGAGCCGGGCCGCCCGTACCGGGCCGGACGGCCCCGGCGGGAGCGCCGCCGGGAGCGGTCCAGGCCGGACCACGGGTCCGGGAAGTGCCGGTCGTCGTCGAGACCGCGCGGGTGCGGGCGCAGCTCCAGCGGCACGCCCTCCCCGGAGGTCGTCAACTCGTAGCCCCGGCCGGTGCCGACCGCGTCCGGCTCGAACCGCGCCTCGGCGGCGGCCAGCTGCCGCTCCAGCGCGCTCGGCTCGTGGACCGCGGCGGACCGGACGAACGCCTCGTCGAAGACCACGGTGGCGAACTCGTCGTCCGCACCACCGTGATCGGCGCCGTCGGGGTACGGCGAACCCCCCACATCGTCAGCCACGGATTCAGCGTATTACCGGGCGGCCCTTTTGTCTGGGTCTCCCGCCAGTTGCTCCGTCGCACGGGTGGCCCGGCCGCCGCGCCGGACCATCCGTGCGCGCCGGGTTCAGGAGCCGACGGTCTGCGTCGCCTCGCCGCGCACGTGCCCGTCACCGGTGACGATGTACTTGGTCGAGGTCAGTTCGGGCAGGCCCATCGGGCCGCGGGCGTGCAGCTTCTGGGTGGAGATGCCGATCTCCGCGCCGAAGCCGAACTCACCGCCGTCGGTGAACCGGGTGGAGGCGTTGACGGCCACCGTGGTGGCGTCCACCAGCTGGGTGAACCGGCGGGCGGCCGCCTGCGAGGTGGTGACGATCGCCTCGGTGTGGCCGGAGGACCAGCGGCGGATGTGCGCGACCGCGGCGTCCAGCGAGGGCACCACGGCGGCCGCCAGGTCGAGCGAGAGGTACTCGGTCTCCCAGTCCTCCTCGGTGGCCGGCACCACCGTGGCCGCCGTCCCCTCGGCGGCCTTGAGCACCGCCTCGTCGCCGTGCACCGTCACGCCTGCCCCGGCGAGCGCCGCCAGCGCGAGCGGCAGGAACTCCTCGGCCACGTCCTGGTGCACCAGCAGGGTCTCCGCGGAGTTGCAGACGCTGACCCGCTGGGCCTTGGAGTTGAGCAGGATGCCGACGGCCATCGCCAGGTCGGTGTCCGCGTCCACGTACACGTGGCAGTTGCCGGTGCCGGTCTCGATCACCGGCACGGTGGAGCCCTCCACCACGGTGCGGATCAGCGAGGCCCCGCCGCGCGGGATCAGCACGTCGACCAGGCCGCGGGCGCGCATCAGCTCCTGCACCGATTCGCGGCTCTCCCCCGGGACCAGCTGGACGGCGTCGGCGGGCAGGCCCGTGCCGGCCACGGCGTCCCGCAGGACGGCCACCAGCGCGGTGTTGGAGCGGTAGGCGGAGGCCGAGCCGCGCAGCAGCACGGCGTTGCCGGACTTCAGGCAGAGCGCGGCGGCGTCCACCGTCACGTTGGGGCGGGCCTCGTAGATGATCCCGACCACGCCGAGCGGCACCCGGACCTGGCGCACGTCCAGGCCGTTGGGCAGGGTGTAGCCGCGCACCACCTCGCCGACCGGGTCGGGCAGGCCGGCCACGTCCCGGACGTCGGAGGCGATCGCGGCGATCCGCTCCGCGGTCAGGGTGAGCCGGTCCACCACCGACTCGGCGGTGCCCGCCTCGCGGGCCCTGGCGACGTCCTCGGCGTTGGCCGCGGTGATCTCCGCGGTCCGCTCGACCAGGGCGTCCGCGATCGCCAGCAGCGCGACGTCCTTGGCCCGGCGCGGCACTGGGGCGAGCTCGGCGGCCGCCTCCCGGGCACGGCGCGCGGCGGCGAGGACGGGGCTGTCGGTGGTGGCGTGGTCGCTCATGCCGAAAGGGTAGCGAGTCCGGCCCCCGCACCCGGCCCGCATCCCGGCCGGTGAGACACCGTCCCACCGGCCGTCCGGTCAGTACGGGTGCACGCCGCCCAGCTGCGGCGGCGGATCCCCGAAGCCCTCGGCGACCCGCTGGTGGTAGGTCGGCCGGTCGACCACCTCCAGGCCGACGATCTCCCACGGCGGCAGGTTGGCCGAGCCCTTGTGCTCCCCCCACAGCCGCAGCGCGATGGCGGCCGCGTCGTGCAGGTCGCGGGCCTCCTCCCAGTAGCGGATCTCCGCGTGGTCGGTGGCGTAGCGGGCGGTCAGGAAGAACGAGTGGTCGTGCGCGAGCCGCTCCAGCGCGGCCCGCAGCTCCCCGAGCGGGGTGGCCCGGCCGGCCACGCTGAGCACCACGTGCCACAGCCGGCCCTGCTCGGGCTGCGGCTGCTCGTCCTCCTCGCGCGGCCGCAACTCCCGGACGCCCTCCGGCGCTTGGCGCTGCGGCCCGTCGACCGCCGCGCGGCCGCCCGCGATACTGGTCAGCCTCCGCCCCGCCGTCTCTCCGGGCAGTGCTCCCGGCAGCCTGCGTCCCACCGGCGGCCTCCTGTTCGGCGACGACTGTCCGGACCCGGCCGGGCCCGCCTGACCCTCTCCCCCTCGGGGCCTTCCGTCAGCCGCGCAGGACGACCAGGTCGTCACGGTGGACGACCTCGCGCTCGTACTCGGCTCCGAGCTCCTGGGCCAGTTCTCGGGTGGACCGGCCGAGCAGACGGGGCAACTCCCTCGCATCAAAGTTGACCAGTCCGCGGCCGACGATGTGGCCGTTTTCACCAAGAAGGTCGACCGGATCACCCGCGGTGAAGTCCCCGTCCACCTGCGTCACCCCGGCGGGCAGCAGCGACTTCCCTCCGTGCACCACCGCCTCGACCGCGCCGGCGTCCAGGTGCAGCGCGCCGCGCGGGGAGGAGGCGTGCTCCAGCCAGAGCAGCCGGTCCGCGCTGCGGTTGCCGGTGCGCTCGAACAGGGTGCCGGTGGGGCGGCCGGCCAGCGCGTCGGCGGCCTGGCTGGCGGCCGTGAGGACCACCGGGATGCCGGCGCCGGTGGCGATCCGGGCCGCCTCGATCTTGGTCACCATGCCACCGGTGCCGACCCCGGCCTTGCCGGCGCTGCCGATCTCGATGCCGTCCAGGTCGTGCGGGCCGCGCACCAGCTCGATCCGGCTGGTGCCGGGGCGGCTCGGGTCACCGTCGTAGAGTCCGTCGACGTCGGAGAGCAGCACCAGCAGGTCGGCCCGGACCAGGTGGGCCACCAGGGCGGCCAGCCGGTCGTTGTCACCGAACTTGATTTCGGCGGTGGCGACGGTGTCGTTCTCGTTGACGATCGGCATCGCGCCCATCGCCAGCAGCTGGTCCAGGGTGCGGTAGGCGTTGCGGTAGTGCGCGCGCCGGCTGGCGTCCTCGGCGGTCAGCAGCACCTGGCCGACCCGGACGCCGTACCGCGCGAACGAGGCGGTGTAACGGGCCACCAGCAGGCCCTGGCCGACGCTGGCGGCGGCCTGCTGCCGGGCCAGGTCGCTCGGGCGGCGCTCCAGCCCGAGCGGGGCGAGGCCGGCCGCGATCGCACCGGAGGACACCAGCACCACATCGGGCGCGTCCGGGCGGCTGCGCACCTTGGCGAGGGCGTCGACCAGCGCGTCCACCCGGTCGGCGTCCAGACCGCCGGCCGCGGTGGTGAGCGAGGAGGAGCCGACCTTGACGACGATCCGCCGTGCGGCCAGCACCTCCTGCCGCAGTGTCCGATCGGTCATCAGTGCCCTCCGGGTCGTACGGGATCGAGCCCTCGGCTCGGACCGCAATCTACGCGATCCGGCGCCCGCCGCCGCACGCCGTTCCACCCCCCGGACGGCCCGGCGTACGCTCCGGCGGCCGCGGCCCGGGGCGTCGGGTCGGCCCCAACGCCCCTGGCCGGCTTGCTCAGTAGTCCTCGTCGTCGCCTTCGAGGGCCTGCCGGCCGGAGGAGAGCGCCTCGAACGCGAGGTACTCGGACTCGGCGGCGTCGCGCCCCTTCTGGCGCTCCCGGCGGCGGTCGACGGCCGGCCGCTGGGTCTCCATCCGGTGGTCCTCGCCGCGGCGGCCGAGCATCTCCGCACCGGCGGCCATGGTCGGCTCCCAGTCGAAGACCACGGCGTTGTCCTCGGGGCCGATGATGACCGTGTCGCCCTCCTGGGCGCCGACCTTCCACAGCTCCTGCTCGACGCCGAGCCGGGCCAGCCGGTCGGCGAGGTAGCCGACCGCCTCGTCGTTGGAGAAGTCGGTCTGGCGGACCCAGCGCTCGGGCTTGATGCCGCGGATGCGGAAGGCGCCGTCCTCCTCGGTGATGGTGAAGCCGGCGTCGTCCACCGCGGTCGGCCGCAGCACGATCCGGGTCGACTCCTGCACCGGCTTGGCCGCGCGGGCGTCCATGACGATCTGCGCCAGCGCGTAGTTGAGCTCGCGCAGGCCCTTGTGGGCGAGCGCGGAGACCTCGAACACGCGGTAGCCGCGCTCCTCCAGGGAGGCCCGGGTGAGGTCGGCGATGTCCTGGCCGTCCGGCACGTCGACCTTGTTCAGCGCGACCAGTCGCGGCCGGTCCTCCAGCCCGCCGTACGCGGCGAGTTCGGACTCGATGGTCTCCAGGTCGGTGAGCGGGTCGCGGCCCGGCTCCAGGGTGGCGCAGTCCAGCACGTGCACCAGCACCTCGCAGCGCTCGACGTGCCGCAGGAACTCCAGGCCCAGACCGCGGCCCTGGCTGGCGCCGGGGATCAGGCCGGGGACGTCCGCGATGGTGTAGACGTTCTCGCCGGCGGTCACCACGCCGAGGTTGGGGATCAGGGTGGTGAAGGGGTAGTCCGCGATCTTCGGCTTGGCCGCGGAGAGCACCGAGATCAGCGAGGACTTGCCCGCGCTCGGGTAGCCGACCAGGGCCACGTCGGCGACGGACTTGAGCTCCATCACGATGTCGCCGGCCTCGCCGGGCTCGCCGAGCAGGGCGAAGCCGGGGGCCTTGCGGCGGGCGGAGGCCAGCGAGGAGTTGCCGAGTCCGCCGCGGCCGCCGGCGGCGGCGACGAAGCTGGTGCCGTGGCCGACCAGGTCGGCGAGCACGTTGCCCTGCTTGTCGAGCACCACGGTGCCGTCCGGGACGGGCAGCACCAGGTCCTCGCCGGTGGCGCCGGTGCGGTGACCGCCCGCGCCGGGCTTGCCGTTGGTGGCCTTGCGCTTCGGGGAGTGGTGGTACTCGAGCAGGGTGGTGATGTTGGCGTCGACGGTGAGGATGACGCTGCCGCCCTCACCGCCGTTGCCGCCGTCGGGCCCGCCGAGCGGCTTGAACTTCTCCCGGTGCACGGAGGCGCAGCCGTGGCCCCCGTTACCCGCGGCGACGTACAGCTCGACGCGGTCCACGAAGGTGGTCATGGGATGTGCCTCCAGTGCGAAGAAATGATGTTCCTGCGGTAAAACACGGAGGGTGGACCGGGTCATCCCGGCCCACCCTCACTGTGAGTCTTGACGCAAGGTCAGCAGACTCAGGCCTCGACGGCCACGATGTTGACGACCTTGCGGCCGCGACGGTTGCCGAACTGCACCGCACCGGCGGTCAGCGCGAACAGGGTGTCGTCGCCACCGCGGCCGACACCGGCACCCGGGTGGAAGTGGGTGCCGCGCTGGCGGACGATGATCTCGCCGGCGCTGACGACCTGGCCGCCGAAGCGCTTGACGCCGAGGCGCTGGGCGTTCGAGTCACGGCCGTTACGGGTAGAGCTTGCGCCCTTCTTGTGTGCCATCTCGCTATCCCCTTACTTGCTGACGGAGTCGATGCTGGTGATCCGCACAGCGGTGTGCTGCTGACGGTGACCCTGGCGGCGACGGTAGCCGGTCTTGTTCTTGTAGCGCAGGATGACGATCTTCTCACCCTTGGTCTGGTCCACGACCTCGGCGTGAGCCTTCACGCCGGCGAGCACCCACGGGTCGGAGGTGACAGCTTCACCGTCGACGATGAGGATGGTCGAGAGCTCGACCGAGTCACCCGGCTTGGCCTCAATACGGTCAATCTCCAGCACGTCGCCGACGGCGACCTTGTGCTGGCGGCCGCCTGCGCGAACGATCGCGTACATGCGGTACCTGCTTTCTGTACTCGGTCGGAACTCGCCGATGCCAGCCACCTGGGTACGGACACAGGGGCCTCCCCCGGGCCAGAAGGACTGAGCCCGGGAGGTGATCTGCTCGGGAGCGCGGCGCTAAACACGCCAAGGGTCAAGAATACGGACCGGCCGCCCAAGGGGCAAACCGGGCCCTACCCGGTGCCGGCCGGGCCCACCCCGCAGGGTCGGCCCGGCCGGCACCCGGGGCTTACTCGGACGCCGTATCACCTTCGGCGGCCGCGGCCTTCTTGGCCGCCGCGCTGGTCCGCTTGGTGGCGGTCTTGCGGGCGGTGGTCTTCTTCGCCGCGGCGGTCTTCTTGGCCGCCGTCGCCGTGGTCTTCTTCGCGGCCGCCTTGCGCGGCGCCCGCTTCTTGGGTGCCGGGGCCTCCTCGGCCTCCTCGACGGGCGCCTCGGCCTCGGCGGCCTCGGCCTCGGGGGTCTCGACGACCTCCACGACCTCGACGACCTCGGCCTGCGGGGCCGCCTCGACGGCCGCCTCGACGACCTGCTCGGTCACCGGCTCCTCGTCCTGGCGCTGGTCGGCCGCGGCCGACAGCGCGGCCTCGACCACGGCGTCCGCACGGGCCTGCAGCACCACGATCTCGGCCTCGCCCGGGGCACCGGCCGGAGCCGTCGCCTTTCGCACCGCGCGGCGGCGGGTGCGGCCGGCGGCCGGCGCGGCGGCCGGGATCTCGACCAGGCTCGGCTGGGCGGCCGGAGCCTCGGCCTCGACCGGCGCCGCCGGCTCCTCGACCGCGATCTCCAGCTGCTCGCCGGCCTCGGGCTCGACGAACTCGAAGGTCTCCTCGGCCTCGGCCTCGGTCTCGTCGCTCTCCAGCGCCTCCGGCTCGTGCTGCCCGGCGCCGCCCTTGCCCCGGCGCCGGCGCTTGCTCCCGCCCGCGGACTCGCCGGCCGTGCCGGTCTGGCCACCGCCGCCACCACCGTGGCTGTGCGGCTGGTCCATGTGGACGATGACGCCGCGCCCGTTGCAGTGGACGCAGGACTCCGAGAAGGACTCCAGCAGGCCCTGGCCGACCCGCTTGCGGGTCATCTGGACCAGGCCGAGCGAGGTGACCTCGGCCACCTGGTGCTTGGTGCGGTCCCGGCCCAGGCACTCCAGCAGGCGGCGGAGCACCAGGTCGCGGTTGGACTCGAGCACCATGTCGATGAAGTCGATCACGATGATGCCGCCGAGGTCGCGCAGCCGCAGCTGGCGCACGATCTCCTCGGCCGCCTCGATGTTGTTGCGGGTGACGGTCTCCTCGAGGTTGCCGCCCTGCCCGACGAACTTGCCGGTGTTGACGTCGACCACGACCATCGCCTCGGTCCGGTCGATCACCAGCGAACCGCCGCTGGGCAGCCAGACCTTGCGGTCCAGCGCCTTCATCAGCTGCTCGTCGATCCGGTAGGTGGCGAACACGTCGACGTCCGAGGTCCAGCGCTGGAGCCGGTCCGCGAGGTCGGGGGCCACGCCGCCGACGTACTCGTGGATGGTGTTCCACGCCTCGGCACCGCTGACGATGACCTTGCTGAAGTCCTCGTTGAAGATGTCGCGGACGACCCGGACGGTCATGTCCGGCTCGCCGTAGAGCAGCGCCGGGGCGTTGCCGGTGGCGGCCTTCTTCTGGATCTCCTCCCACTGCGCCTGCAGGCGCTGCACGTCACGGGTCAGCTCGTCCTCGCTGGCGCCCTCGGCGGCGGTGCGCACGATCACGCCCGCGTCGTCCGGGACGATCTTCTTGAGGATCTGCTTGAGCCGGGCCCGCTCGTTCTCGGGGAGCTTGCGGCTGATGCCGGTCATCGAGCCCTCGGGCACGTAGACCAGGTAGCGGCCGGGCAGCGAGATCTGGCTGGTCAGGCGGGCGCCCTTGTGGCCGATCGGGTCCTTGGAGACCTGCACCAGCACGGACTGGCCCGACTTGAGCACCGACTCGATCCGGCGCGGACCGCCGTGGCCCATGGCGCCGAAGTTGACCTCACCGGCGTACAGCACCGCGTTGCGGCCCTTGCCGATGTCGACGAACGCGGCCTCCATCGACGGCAGCACGTTCTGGACCTTGCCCAGGTAGACGTTGCCGACGTACGAGGTGGCCTGCTCCTTGTTGACGTAGTGCTCGACCAGCACACCGTCCTCCAGGACGCCGATCTGGGTGCGGGCGCCGTTCTGGCGGACCACCATCACCCGCTCGACCGACTCCCGGCGGGCCAGGAACTCGGCCTCGGTGATGATCGGCACCCGGCGGCGGCCGAGCTCGCGGCCCTCGCGGCGGCGCTGCTTCTTCGCCTCCAGGCGGGTGGAGCCCTTGATGGACTGCACCTCGTCCGGGTCGAAGGCCGGCTCGGTGGAGCGGCGGCGCGGCTCGCGCACCTTCACCACCGTGCGGACGCCGTCCTCGGTGGTCTCGGCGGCCGGGTCGGCGCCACCCTCGCCGCTGCGGCGACGACGGCGACGGCGGCGGCGCGAGGAGGACAGGCCGGCGGCCAGGTCGTCGTCCTCGTCCTCGTCGTCCTCGACGGGCTGGTCCTCGGCCTGCTCGGCGGTCACCGTGGTCTCGGTGTCGGCCTCGGGCTCGTCGCTCTCACCGCGGCGGCGGCGACGGCCGCCCCGGCGGCGGCGACGCGACGGGCGACCGTCCTCGTCCCACTCGGTGTCGGTCTCCGGACCGGCGGCGGGCGCCTCCACGGGCGCCTCGACCGCGGCCGGCTCGGCCTGCGGGGCGCGGGTCTCGGCGGGCACCCGGGCCTCGACGGGCTTCCGGGTCTCCTGCGCGCGGGTCTCCTGCGCCTTGGGCTCCGCCTGCGGGCGGCTCTCCGGGCGGACCCGCACCGAGGTGCGGACCCGGCGCCGGCGGCCGACGCCGCTGTACTCGAACTCGTCCTCGGCGGCCTCCGCGACGGCGGCCGCGGCGGCCTTTCCGGCCTTCACCGGAGCGGCCTTCACGGGCGCGGCCTTGACCGGCGCGGCCTTGACCGGCTGCTCGGCGGCAGCGGCAGCCGGCTCGGCGGCCTGGGTGGGCGCGAACGCGGCGGGCTCCTGGAAGACCGGGGCCTGGAAGATCGCGGTGGACGGGCGCACGGCGCGGCGGCGGACCCGCTGCGGCGGCTCGGCCTCGGCGGGCGCCTCGACGACCGGGGCGGCGGCCTCGGCGGGCGCCTCGGTCTCCTCCTCGGGCTCCTCGACCGGCGCCTCGGCGGCGGCCGGCTCGGCGGGGGTCTCCTCGACCACGACGGGGGCCGACTCGACCACGCGACGGCGGCGCGGGCGGCGGGCCGGGGCCTCCTCGGCGACCGGCTCGGCGGCGGCGGGCTCCTCGGCGGCGGCCGGGGGCTCCACGGCGGCCGGCTCGGCGGCAGGGGTCTGGACCGGCGCCTCGGCCCGCTTGCGGGTCCGGCGGGCCCGGACGGGCTTCTCGGCGGCCGGCTCGGCCTCGGCGGTGGGCGCCTCGGTGGCGGCCGGCGTCTCGGGTTCGGTCACCACGACGGCGGCGGCCTCCGGCGCACCGGCCGGGGACTCGACGCGCTTGCGGGTGCGGCGGGCCCGGACCGGCTTCTCGGCCGGGGCCTCGGCCTCGACCGGGGCGGCGGGCGCCTCGGCGGTGGGGGCATCGGCCGGCAGCACGGTCTCGGCGGACTCCGCGGCAGCGCCCTGCGGCGCCCCGGCGGGGCGGGAGACCGCCCGACGGCGGCGGCGGGGTGCGGCGGCGGAAACGCCGTCGGCATCGTGGTCGGCCGGTTCCGCAGCGGACTGCGGTTCGGTGTTCTCGAGCATGCGGGTGGATCTCCCGTCAGGCCCCCGGGCTCCGCATCCGAGCACGGCCGGTCACCGGGGTTCCGGTCGGTCGCGATGATCGCGGACCGACTCCCACGGCGCCGCCGCGCGGACGCGAGGCCGCACAGGGGCTCGTAGTCTCGCTCGGCGCCCCGCACGGTGCGGGGTGTCGAAAGTCTTCTGGTCTTGGCCAGTGTTCTCAGTTGTCCGGGCCACTCCGGACCCGACCTGGTTGGCTGCCAGGCGGACCCTCCGGCCCGGTTGCGGGGCGGAGGAAGGGTCCTCGGGCCCACCGACCATCCGGGTCGGCAGGCCGCAAGGGCTGGCCTTCATGTGCGACGGCGCTCGCTCCCCTGGGGAGCCGCGGGGCCCGTGGAGCCGCAGGCCCGGAGTTGCTCCGGACCGGGGCTCCCGCCCACTCGGCGGACGCGGATGCGCGCAGCCAGGAGGCCTCTACTGGCCGTCCGTGGCCGCTGCGCGGTCGAGCGCCAGCGGGTCGGTCACCGTGCCGGTCCCCTCGTCGAGCGGCCCCTGCGCCAGCCTGGTCACCTCAGCGGGGACCGGCGGCGCGAGGTCGGCCGTCGCACGGAGACCGGACAAAACGTCGTCGGGTCGTACGGCGGGTGTGGCGTGTCGTACTACCAGCCGCAGTATCGCACAGGGACCGGCAGTCCGAACATCACCGGTACCGTCCGTACCGGTGTCGTTACCATTCCCGACCTGGGCCGGAATAACCTCCAGCGACGCGACGGCACCGCGCGCGTCGAAAACGCGCACGCCGTTCTTGGTCTGCCGCTGCACTTCGACCGCCTCCGCGGCCAGGAACACGCCGACCGCGCGGCCGGCCTCCTCGTGCGGCACGCCGTCGAGTTTCAGCTGCCACTCGGAGGCCTCCAGGCGCTCCACGAAGTTGGGCGTGCGCACCTCGACGGCCTCGATCACGTCCAGGCCGGCCGGCAGCGACTCGTCCAGCTGGGCGCGCAGTTGCTCCGGGTCACGGGCCTCGGCGAGGCCGATCTCCAGGTACTCGGCCTCGCTGGCCACCCCGGTGGGGGCCGCGTTGGCGTACGAGACCTTGGGGTGCGGGGTGAAGCCCGCGGAGTACGCCATCGGGACGGCGGAGCGGCGCAGCGCGCGCTCGAAGGCCCGCTGGAAGTCCCGGTGGCTGGTGAAGCGCAGACGGCCGCGCTTGGTGTAGCGGAGACGGATGCGCTGCACCGTCGGAGCGGGCGGCGGACCGTCGGGCGTGCGGCGTGCCAGGGTCGCTCAGTCCTTAGTCAGTTGGCCAGGCCGGCCCGCCGCCTTCTCGGGGCTGTGGCCGGTCCTCTGTCAGGACAAGGGTACGCGGCCCGCGGGCACCGGTTGCGCCGCACTCAGCCCAGCAGCGCCCGGCGGAACTCCCGGGAGGCCCGGCGGACCTCCTGGCCCATCCGGCGCAGCTCAGCCTTGGCGGGCCACCAGAGCTCCCGCCGCACCCAGCGGCACGGCCGCACCACCAGGTGGCGCCAGGCCCGGCCGGCCAGCCGCCAGGCCCAACGCAGCAGCCGCCACAGGCCGCTCAGGACGGGGCCGAGCAGGTGCCGCCACAGCAGGGCCAGCGGCCGCAGGACCACCAGGCCGAGGACGGTGCCGACCACCACCGCGAGCGCCCCGGCCAGCCACTCGACGGCCGTACGGGTGGCCCGGCCGGCCCGCAGCAGGCCGCGGCCGCACCGGCCGAGGGCGACGGCCAGCACCCGGGCGCACCGTCCGGCGGCCCGGGCGGACCAGCGGCAGCAGCGCGCCAGGGCGCGGCCGAGCGGCGCCAGCAGGTACCGGCCGAGGGCGACGGCGGGGGCGACCAGCAGGTACCGCACGAGCCCGCCGGCGGCCACGCGGGCGCCGCGCAGGGTGGCCGCCAGGCCGGCGAGCAGGGCCCGGCCGAGCGGCACCAGCACGTGCCGGCCCAGCAGTACCAGGGGCAGCACCAGCAGCACCCGTGCCAGCCGGGCGAGGCGGGGGCCGAGTCGGTTCAGCAGGCGGGCGAGCGCCCTCGCGGGGGCGGCCGCGGCCGCCCCGAGGAGGCGCAGCAGCCGGGCCACGGCCTGCCCGAGCAGGCCGACCGCGGCGAGCACCACCAGCACGGCCGGGCCGAGCACCCGCCGCACCAGGAACCCGAGCGCGGTCACCAGGGCGCGGGCCAGCCGTCCGGCGGCCCGGCCGGCCGCGCGTACCAGCCGTCCCAGGCCCCGGCCGGCCGCGTGCACCAGCCTCCGCAGGCCCCGGCCGGCGGGGAGCAGGCAGCGGCGGCCGAACCAGCCGAGCGGACGGACCACCAGGTGGATGCCGAGCAGCCGCAGCCCGCGGCCCAGCGGGGCCAGCAGGTGCCGGTGCAGGAACCGGGCCGGCCGCAGCAGCAGCCACTTCGCCAGCAGCGCCAGGGCCCGCCGCAGGGCACGGTCGGCCACCCCGAGCCCTTCCCAGGCGAACCGCAGCGGCAGCACCACCACCAGCGCCACCACCCGGGCCACCCAGGTCAGGTACCCGCCGGGCCGCTGCTGTCCGTCCATCCGCTCCCCCACCCCGTACACGACGACGTGCCCCGCCCGAGGTCCGTCGGGCGGGGCACGATCAGGTGCGGGCTACTTTACGACCGTCAGCGGCAGCAGCTTCTTGCCGGTCGGGCCGATTTGGATGGCCGTATCCATCTGGGGACACACACCGCAGTCGAAGCACGGGGTCCAGCGGCAGTCCTCGACCTCGACCTCCTCCAGGGCGTCCTGCCAGTCCTCCCAGAGCCAGTCCTTGTCGAGGCCGCTGTCCAGGTGGTCCCAGGGCAGCACCTCCTCGTAGGTGCGCTCGCGGGTGGTGTACCAGGCGACGTCCACGCCGGTGCCGGCGAGGCCCTTGTCGGCGCAGGCGATCCAGCGGTCGTAGCTGAAGTACTCGCGCCAGCCGTCGAACCGGCCGCCGTCCTCGTAGACGGCGCGGATGACGGCGCCGATCCGGCGGTCGCCGCGGGAGAGCAGGCCCTCGATGATGCCGGGCTTGCCGTCGTGGTAGCGGAAGCCGATGTTCTTGCCGTACTTGCGGTCGCCGCGGATCGACTCGCGCAGCTTGGCCAGCCGGGCGTCGGTGTCCTCGGCGCTCAGCTGCGGGGCCCACTGGAACGGGGTGTGCGGCTTGGGCACGAACCCGCCGATGGAGACGGTGCAGCGGATGTCGTTCTGACCGGTGACCTCGCGACCCTTCTGGATCACGTTCTTGGCCATGGTGCCGATCTGCAGCACGTCGTCGTCGGTCTCGGTCGGCAGGCCGCACATGAAGTACAGCTTCACCTGCCGCCAGCCGTTGCCGTACGCGGTGGCGACCGTGTTGATGAGGTCCTCCTCGGACACCATCTTGTTGATCACCTTGCGGATCCGCTCGCTGCCGCCCTCGGGGGCGAAGGTCAGGCCGGAGCGGCGGCCGTTGCGGGAGAGCTCGTTGGCCAGGTCGATGTTGAAGGCGTCGACCCGGGTCGAGGGCAGCGAGAGGCCGATCTTGTCCTCGGTGTACCGGTCGGCCAGGCCCTTGGCGATGTCGCCGATCTCGGTGTGGTCCGCGGAGGACAGCGAGAGCAGGCCGACCTCCTCGAAGCCGGTGGCCTTGAGGCCGCGGTCGACCATCTCGCCGATGCCGGTGATGCTTCGCTCCCGCACGGGGCGCGTGATCATGCCGGCCTGGCAGAAGCGGCAGCCGCGGGTGCAGCCGCGGAAGATCTCGACGGACATCCGCTCGTGCACGGTCTCGGCCAGCGGGACCAGCGGCTGCTTGGGGTAGGGCCACTCGTCGAGGTCCATCACGGTGTGCTTGGAGACCCGCCACGGCACGCCGGCCCGGTTGGGCACCACGCGGCCGATCCGGCCGTCCGGCAGGTACTCGACGTCGTAGAACCGGGGCACGTAGACCGCGCCGGTGCGGGCGAGGCGCAGCAGCACCTCGTCCCGGCCGCCGGGGCGGCCCTCGGCCTTCCAACCGCGGATGATGCCGGTCATGTCGAGCACGGCCTGCTCGCCGTCGCCGATCACGGCGCAGTCGATGAAGTCGGCGATCGGCTCGGGGTTGAACGCGGCGTGGCCGCCGGCCAGCACGATCGGGTCGTCGACGGCGCGGTCCTTGGACTCGATCGGGATGCCCGCGAGGTCCAGCGCCGTGAACATGTTGGTGTAGCCGAGCTCGGTGGAGAACGACAGCCCGAACACGTCGAAGGCCTTCACCGGGCGGTGCGCGTCCACGGTGAACTGCGGCACCCCGTGCTCGCGCATCAGCGCCTCGAGGTCCGGCCAGACGCTGTAGGTGCGCTCGGCGAGCACGCCCTCGCGCTCGTTCAGCACCTCGTAGAGGATCATGACGCCCTGGTTCGGCAGGCCGACCTCGTAGGCGTCGGGGTACATCAGGGCCCAGCGCACGTCGCAGGCGTCCCAGTCCTTGACGGTCGAGTTGAGCTCGCCACCGACGTACTGGATCGGCTTCTGGACGTGCGGGAGGAGGGCCTCCAGGCGTGGGAAGACCGATTCGACTGGCATACGTGAGCCTTTGGCGAAGGGAACAGGACGACTCTCAAGGGTAGCCGAGTCGGACCCTTCCGATTGCTGGCGCCAAAGCCGGCGCCCGCGCCCCCCGAGGGGACGCGGGCGCCGGGCGGACGGGCCTCAGATCCCTATCGGCCGTTGCGAGCGGACCGATTGGAGCAGCCCGACCGCGATCCACACCGCGAACATCGAGGATCCCCCGTACGAGACGAAGGGCAGCGGGATGCCGGCCACCGGCATGATGCCGAGGTTCATCCCGATGTTCTCGAAGGCCTGGAAGGCGAACCAGATCACCACCCCGGCCGCGACGATCGTGCCGTAGAGGTCGGTGGCCTGCCGGGCGATCCGGCAGGCCCGCCAGAGGATCACGCCGAGCAGGCCGAGCAGTGCCATGCCGCCGATGAAGCCGAGCTCCTCGCCGGCGACGCTGAACACGAAGTCGGTCTGCTGCTCGGGGACGAACTGGCCGGTGGTCTGGGTGCCGTGGAACAGGCCCATCCCGCTCAGCCCGCCGGAGCCGATCGCGATCCGGGCCTGGGCGGTGTTGTAGCCGACGCCGCCCGGGTCGAGCGAGGGGTCGGCGAAGGCGGCGAACCGGTCGATCTGGTACTTGCTCAGCACCCCGAGCTTCCAGATCGCCACCGCGCCGCCGGCGCCCACCGTGAGCAGGCCGAGCACCCAGCGGTTGGCCGCGCCCGAGCCGAGCAGGATGCCCATCACGGTCACCGCCATGACCATCACCGAACCGAGGTCCGGCATCAGCATGACGACGCCCATCGGGACGGCCGCCACCACCAGGGCGTGGATCACGCTGCGGCTGGGCGGGAACGCCCGCTCGCCGGCGTCGACCCGGGCGGAGAGCACCACGGCCATCCCCAGCACGATGGCGAGCTTGGCGAACTCGGCGGGCTGGATGGAGAAGCCGCCGCCGAACTGGATCCAGGAGTGCGCGCCGTTGATGGTCGAGCCCAGTGGGCTGAGCACCGCCAGCAGCATCAGCAGCACGGCGATGTAGACGAACGGCACGGCGGTGCGCAGCCGCCTCGTCCCTATCACCACCACGACCCCGCAGAGCACCAGCCCGATCAGCAGGTTGGTGAGGTGGCGGTACAGGAAGTACTGCGGGTCGCCGTGGGTCAGCGAGTCACGGCCGCGGGTCGCCGACCAGACCAGCAGCGAGCTGCCCAGCGAGAGCGCCAGCGCGGCCAGGATCATGATCCAGTCCACCCGGCGCAGCGGGGCGTCCTTGGCCAGCGCCCGCGAGATGGTGCCGCGCTGGGGGCTGAGCCGGACCTGCCGGTACGAGCCGTAGGAGGTCATGCCCGGCTCCTTCCGCCGGTACGGGTGGGTTCGAGCGCGACGGGCGCGACCGGGTAGGGGTCGGCGCTGCCGCCGGTCGGCGGGGCCTGGTCGAGGAAGGTGGAGCCGGCCGGGAAGGCGGCGCCGTCCTGGAACGAGGCGGCCTTGACGATCGCCGTGCCGTCCGGGTTGAACTTGGGCAGCTCGGCCTGCGGCTTGGGCAGCAGGGCCTTGGAGTTGTCCACGTTGCCCTTGTCGTCCACGCCGTACAGCGCCTGGTAGATCCGTCGCACCGAGTCACCGGAACCGCCGGAGCCGGTGCCGCCTTGGCTTATCGTCATCACGACCGCGTAGTCGCCGCTGTAGGTGGTCAGCCACGAGGTGGTCTGCTTGCCGGCGACCTCGGCGGTGCCGGTCTTGGCGTGCAGCTCGATCTTCCCCTGCGGCCAGCCCGCGCCGGTGAACTTCCAGGCGGCGGTGCCGCTGGTGATGACGCCGGCGGTGGCCTGGTTGATGTAGCTGAGCAGCTTGTTGTCGGCCGGCAGCTTGCCGTCCTCGTGCGGGGCGATGTCCCGTACCAGGGTGCCGTCGGGGCTCATGACCGCCTTGCCGACGGTCGGGCGGTAGAGCGTGCCGCCGTTGGCGAGGGCGGAGTAGATCCGGGCCATCTGCACCGGCGTGACCAGGGTGTCGCCCTGGCCGATCGCGAAGTTGACGCTGTCACCGGCGCGCATCTGGTTGCCGTCGACGCAGTTCTCGCGGGCGATCTCGTCGGCGTACTCGTGACCGCCCTTGGCCGCCTGGGCGCACCAGGAGTCCTTGTTGGCGTCGAAGAAGGACTGCTTCCACTGCCGGTCGGGCACCCGCCCGGGCACCTCGGCCGGCAGGTCGATGCCGGTCTTGCTGCCGAGGCCGAACTGGTGGGCGGTCTTGAAGAACCAGTCGTTCGGGTTGGTCGGCTTGATGCCGCCGTCCTTCATCCACTGGTCGTAGGCGAGCCCGTAGAAGACGGTGTCGCAGGAGACCTCGAGCGCCTTCTCCAGCGTGATGTCGCCGAAGCTCTCGCTCTCGAAGTTCTTGAACTCGCGGCCGCCGATGGTGAGGCTGGTCGGGCAGGGGTAGTGGCCGTCGAGCGAGTAGCCGGCCTGGACGGCCGCGGTGGTGGAGATCACCTTGAAGGTCGAACCGGGGGCGGACTGACCCTGTATGGCGCGGTTGATCAGCGGGTAGTTGGAATCCTTGCTGGTCAGGTTCTGGTAGTCCTTGGCCGAGATGCCGCCGACCCACAGGTTCGGGTCGAAGGTGGGGGCGCTGGCCATCGCGATGATCCGGCCGGTGTGCACGTCCATCACCACGGCCGCGCCGGAGTCGGCCTCGTAGTTCTTCTGGGTCTCCTTGTCGTACACCTTGCGGGCGTCGACCATCGCCTGGGCCAGCTGGTCCTCGACCACCTTCTGGACCCGGGCGTCGATGCTGGTGACCAGGTTGTCGCCGGGCTTGGCCTCGGTGCGGCCGGCGCTGCCGATCACCCGGCCGAGGTTGTCGACCTCCAGCTTGTCCACGCCGGTGGTGCCGCGCAGGGCGTCGTCGTAGACGGACTCCAGCCCGGCCCGGCCGATCTGGTCGGAGGGCAGCCGGCGCTCGCGGCCGCTCTTGTCGGCGCTCTTGGTGACCTCGTCGTCGGTGACCGGCGAGAGGTACCCGAGCACCTGGGAGGCGTTGGCCCCCTCGACGCCGGTGTAGCGGCGGACGGCGGTGGGCTGCGCGGTGACGCCGGGGAAGTCCTCGCGGCGTTCCATTATCTGCATCGCCTGCTGGGTGGTGGCCTGCTGGGTGACCGGGATCGGCTGGTACGGCGAACCGTTCCAGCACGGCTGCGGGGTCTTGGCGTCGCAGAGCCGGACCTTGTCCTGGACGTCCTTGGCCGGCAGGCCGAGCACGTCGGCGAGCCGGGTCAGCACGCCCTTGCCGTGGTCCTTCTGCTGCAGCAGCGAGGTGCGGCTGACCGAGACGACCAGCTTGGTCTCGTTGCCGGCCAGCACCCGGCCCGAGGCGTCCAGGATCTCCCCGCGGATGGCGGGTTCCACCACCTCGCGGATGTGGTTGCCCTGGGCCTTGGCCGCGTACTCGTCGCCGGTGCGGATCTGCAGGTACCAGAGCCGGCCGCCGAGGGTGGCGAGCAGCGAGAGGACCAGGATCTGCAGCACCACAAGACGGATCGTCACCCGCTGGGTGCGGCCGGTCTCCGGGATGTTGCTCACGGGGCAGTGACTCCTATCACCGTGCTGCTGCTCAAGGGCGCTTGGCGAGGTTCAGCGGACGCTTCTTCTTGGTGTTCACCGGCAGCGGCGAGGCCTCCCGGGTGGTCCGGTAGCGCGCCAGCGAGCCGAGGCCGCCGCCGTCCCCGGTGCCGACCTCGGCCGGCGCCGGGCCGTGGTCGAACCGGCGGGCCAGCAGCATCACGGCGGGGACCACGAACGGGGCCAGCAGCACGTCGTACAGCAGCGCGCTGAGGACCAGGCCGGTGAGGCCGACGTGGCGCGCCGCGGTGTCGCCGACCAGGGCGCCCACCGTGGCGTACAGCAGCGTGGAGACCACGGCCGCGCTGGCCACCACCAGCAGGGCGCTGAGCGCCGAGCGCTGCCGGCCGGCCTCCGGGCGCAGCAGGCCGGCGGCGTAGCCGACCAGGCAGAGCACCAGGGCGTAGCGGCCGATGGCGTGGTCGGACGGCGGTGCCAGGTCGGCCAGCAGGCCGCCGGCGAAGCCGACCAGGGCGCCGCCGCTCGGCCCGTAGACCAGGGCGAGGCCCACCACCACGAGCATCAGCAGGTCCGGGGTGGCCCCGGGGAGTTGGAGCCGGCCCAGCACGCTGACCTGGATGACCAGGGCGAGCAGCAGCAGGGCGGCGGGCAGCAGGATCCGGCTAGGACGCACGGTCAGTTCCCCCCGGCGGGCTTGGTGGGCGGTGCGGCGGCGCTCGGCTGGGCCGGGGCCGCCGGGGCGGCGGCGCCGGTGGGCGCGGGCGGCAGGACGGCGTCCCGCGGGTCGGTGCGCGGCGGCACCACGACCACGCCGACCAGGTCGAGCCGGGTGAACTGGACGAACGGTTCGACCAGCACGGTCTTGGTGAGCTGGCCCGGGGTCGCCTGGACCTCGACCACCTTGCCGACCGGGACGCCGGGCACGAACGGGCGGCCGCTGTGCGAGCCGAAGGTGACCAGCCGGTCCCCCGGCTTGACCTGGGCCTTGCCGTTGAGCAGCTGGACCTTCATCGGGCCGGTGCCCTGGCCGGCGGCGAAGCCGATCTCCTCGCTGCTCTCGATCCGGGTGCCGGCCGTGAAGCCGGGGTCGGAGGCGAGCAGCACGGTGGCGGTGGTCGGGGCGACGGTGGTGATCCGGCCGACCAGGCCCTGGCTGTTGATGACCGTCATGTCCCGGGTCAGCCCGTCGTCGCTGCCGGCGTCGATGGTGATGGTCCAGGAGAAGCCCTGGGCTGCGCCGATCGCGATCACCTGGGCGGCCTTGACGGTGTAGCCGCCGGCCCCGGCGGTGCGGAGCATGTCGTCGAGCTGCTTGGTGCGGCCGGCGGCGGCGTCGGAGGAGGCGAGCCGCTGGCGCAGCTCGGTGTTCTCCCGGGTGATCAGGTCGAGCCGCTCCTGGTGGGTGCCCGCGTCACGGACCGCCCGGACGTACCCCGCCACCGGGTCGACCACCCCTGCCGCCCCGCGCTCGACCGGTCCGAGCGCCCCCGCGGCGGCCCTGCGGGCCCCGTTGAGGGGGGAGCTCTCGCCGCCCTTGATGTCCACGGTGATCAGTGCGAAGGCGACAGCCACCAGCAGGATGAGCAGTAGTCGGCTCTCTCGTGTGTCCCTCACGGTGCTGGAACTGCCCCTTCAGTTGCCGGGCCCCCACCCGCCGGGAAGGAGGGCGGGGACCATTCAGTTGACGAACGCTTCCTACGTACCAACGACCGGCCGGGGCCGGCGTCGCGGCCGGGTCAGCGGCGCGGCTGGGCGTCGAGGACCTGCTGCAGGGCCTCGAACTCCTCCACGCACTTGCCCGAACCCAGTGCGACCGAGTCCAGCGGGTTCTCCGCGATGTGGATCGGCATGCCGGTCTCGCGGCGCAGCCGCTCGTCCAGCCCGCGCAGCAGCGCACCCCCGCCGGTGAGCACGATGCCCCGGTCCATGACGTCGCCGGCCAGCTCGGGCGGGCACTGGTCGAGGGTGGTCTTCACCGCGTCGATGATCGAGTTGACCGGCTCGTCGATCGCCTCGCGGACCTCGGCGGCGGAGATCACCACGGTCTTGGGCAGGCCGCTGACCAGGTCGCGGCCGCGGATCTCGGCGTGCTCGTCCTTCTCGCCCTCCAGCGCGAACGCGGAGCCGATCGACATCTTGATCTGCTCGGCGCTGCGCTCACCGAGGAGGAGGCTGTACTCCTTCTTGATGTGCTGGACGATCGCGTTGTCCAGCTCGTCGCCGGCCACCCGCAGGGACTGCGCGGTGACGATCCCGCCGAGCGAGATCACCGCGACCTCGGTGGTGCCGCCGCCGATGTCGACGACCATGTTGCCGGTCGGCTCGTGGACCGGAAGGCCGGCGCCGATCGCGGCCGCCATCGGCTCCTCGATGATGTGCACCTGGCGCGCGCCGGCCTGCGAGGAGGCCTCGATCACAGCGCGGCGCTCGACCCCGGTGATGCCGGAGGGCACGCAGACCACGACCCGGGGGCGGGCCAGGTAGCGGCGCCGGTGGATCTTGAGGATGAAGTAGCGCAGCATCCGCTCGGTGATCTCGAAGTCGGCGATCACGCCGTCCTTGAGCGGGCGGATGGCGACGATGTTGCCGGGCGTGCGCCCGATCATCTTCTTCGCCTCGGCACCGACCGCGAGGATCCCGCCGGTGTTGGTGTTCACCGCGACCACGGAGGGCTCGTTGAGGACGATCCCCTTGCCCCTGACGTACACCAGCGTGTTGGCAGTGCCGAGGTCGATCGCCATGTCACGGCCGATGAACGACAGGTTGTTGGCCATGGGGTGTGGAGTGCCTTCCCGGGTTCGGTATGGATGGCGGGGCGGGAGCGGGCCGACCGCGGCGCGCCCGCAGCAGGGCTGACATCAGCTGAGCAGCCGTACCGGGCCCATGAGTTGTGTCCATCGTAGCCAGGCCGGTCGAGCTGGTCGGCGGGCCACGGCATGCTGCTCATTCTCCGGGGACCGGTCGGCTTCTCGCAGGATTGGGACGCCGTGTCGGAGGTCCCAGTTCCGTATTTGAGGATGAAAAGGTGAGATTCGCCCGGTCGGATCAGCAGGTGGCGAGGGGTGCGGGCACCCGGGCCTGCGCCGCCCGCCGGGTCGCGACGGGGCGGGCGGCGCCGGGTGCCTGCCGGGCGTGCTGCTAGGCGTGCGCCGGGAAGAAGATCTTGATCTCGCGCTCGGCCGACTCCGGGGAGTCCGAGGCGTGGATCAGGTTCTCCCGGGTGATCGTCGCGTAGTCGCCGCGGATGGTGCCGGCGCCGGCCTGCAGCGGGTCGGTCGCGCCGGCCAGCACGCGGATGCCCGGCACGACGTTCTCGCCCTCGACGATCAGCGCGATCGACGGGCCGGAGGTCATGAACTCCAGCAGCGGCTCGTAGAACGGGCGGCCGACGTGCTCGGCGTAGTGCTGCTCCAGCGTCGCGCGGTCGAACGTGCGCAGCTCGACGGCGGCGAGCCGCCAGTTGGCCTTGCGCTCGATCCGGCTGATGATCTCGCCGGCCAGGCCGCGCTGGACGGCGTCGGGCTTGAGCAGGACGAGAGTGCGCTGGGACACGGTGCGGCTCCAGAGGAATCGGTACAGCAGGGTGTATGCGGCTACCCCAGAGATTACCTTGCGTGAGCAGCACATTCGTGCGGCCGGGGGTCCCCGGCCGCACCGGGGGATCAGGCCGCCGCGGCGGCCCGGGCGGCCTTGATCTCGTCGATCTTGCGGCCGTAGTGCACCGAGCACCACCACAGCGCGGCGAACACCAGCCCGAGCCCGTACATGGTCGGCAGCACCAGGCCGCTGGCGATCAGGCCGAGCTGGAGCGCCCAGCCGACCGCGACCGCGCCGGGGCGGTTGATCGCGCCGCAGAGCAGCACGCAGAGCAGCATGGCCACCCCGCTGACCGTCCAGATGACCGTGCCGGAGACGTCGGTGAGCTGCATGGCCACCAGGCCGGCGAACATCACCAGCAGGGCCTCGCCGATCAGCGTCGAGGAGCAGAGCGTGCGCATGACTACTTGTTCCTTCCGAGCAGCAGGCGGGCCTCGCCCACCGTGATCACCGAGCCGGTGACGAGCACCCCGGTGCCGGTGAGGTCACCGTCCTCCTCGGCCAGCGTGATCGCGGCCTCGATGGCGTCGTCGAGTCGGGGCTCGACCTGGACCCGGTCCTCGCCGAAGATCTCCACCGCGATCGCGGCCAGCTGGTCGACCGGGGTGGCGCGGTGGGTGGTGTTCTGGGTGACGACCACCTCGGACATGATCGGCTCGAAGGCCGCCAGCAGCCCGGAGACGTCCTTGTCGCCGCTGGTGCCGACCACGCCGACCAGCTTGGAGAAGCCGAAGGACTCGCTGATCGCGGCCACCGAGGCCTCGGCGCCGTGCGGGTTGTGCGCGGCGTCCAGGATGACGGTGGGGCTGCGGCGGACGACCTCCAGGCGGCCCGGGGAGCTGACCCCGGAGAAGCCCTCGCGGATCTTGTCCGGGTCGAGGTTGCCGCCGCGCGCGCCGCCGACGCCGAAGAAGGCCTCGACCGCGGCCAGCGCCAGGGCGGCGTTGTGCGCCTGGTGGGCGCCGTGCAGCGGGATGAACAGGTCCTGGTACTCGTAGCCGCCGAGGCCGCGCAGGGTGATCAGCTGCCCGCCGACCGCCACCTCGCGGTGGACCACGCCGAACTCCATGCCCTCGCGGGCGACCGTGGCGTCGACCTCGACCGCGCGCTTGAGGATGGACTGCGCGGCGTCCAGGGGCTGCTGGGCGACCACCGCCAGGGCACCCTGCTTGATGATGCCGGCCTTCTCGGTGGCGATCTCGCCGGTGGTGTTGCCGAGCCGGTCGGTGTGGTCGAGGCCGACCGGGGTGATCACCGAGACGGCCGCGTCGATCACGTTGGTGGCGTCCCAGCTGCCGCCCATGCCGACCTCGACGATCGCCACGTCCACCGGGGTGTCCGCGAAGGCCGCGTACGCCATGCTGGTGAGCACCTCGAAGAAGGACAGCGCGACCGGCTGCTGCTCGTCGACCATCCGCACGTACGGCTCGATCTCGCGGTAGGTCTCCACGAAGCGCTCGACGCTGATCGGCTCGGAGTCGAGGCTGATCCGCTCGGTCACCGACTCGACGTGCGGGCTGGTGTACCGACCGGTGCGCAGCTCGAAGACGTTGAGCAGCCGCTCCACCATGCGGGCGGTGGAGGTCTTGCCGTTGGTACCGGTGATGTGGATCGACGGGAAGGCCCGCTGGGGCTGGCCCAGGATGTCCATCACCGCGTTGATCCGGTCGAGCGAGGGCTCGAGCTTGTTCTCCGGCCACCGCCGGGACAGCTCGGCCTCGATGGTGCGCAGCTCGCTGTCGTCCGCGGAGTCCGCACCGCTGGGTCGGATGGTGTACGGGTTCTGCCCGGCCTTGTCACTCACGCGCCCAGTCTAGGGAGCCCGGCGGCGGGCGCGGACCAGGGCGGGGCCGGGGGTGACCGGGTCGGCTCCGCCGCGGCCGGGGGCCCGGGGCCGGCGCGGTGGCCGGGCCCGGGCCCCCGGTGGTTCAGCGGTGCGAGCGGAACTGGACGACCTGCTGGTAGGTCGGCCGGTTCTGCCAGGTGGTCTTGGCGTCCGTCACCCCGCCCAGCGGGCGCTGGATGACGGTGTCGGCGCACCACTGGTCGCCCGCGGCGCAGTCCGGGTCGCCGGGGTAGACCTGGGCCGGGGTCTGCGCGGCGGCCTTCTTCAGGCTGTCCAGCAGGACGGTGCGGCAGGCCGCCAGGTCGCCGCCGCCGCAGAACGGGCGGGCCAGCGGTCCGGCCACCGGCTCGCCGAGCACCGAGCGCAGGTCCTTGTCCAGGTAGCTCCACCAGCCGTACTGGAAGGCGGAACCCTTGTGCGGGATCGACTCGTTGGCGCTGGAGGTGCCGCTGGTCGGTCCGGTCTGGCCGCCCGAGGGCGACTCGTTGATCTGCAGCGCCCCGGTCAGCGCGGCGAACAGCGGGTCACCGAGGCCCGGCCGGAAGACGCCGTCCGCCAGCAGCGGCCACCAGGCGTCCAGGGTGCGGATCGCGTCGGCGTCCGCGTAGGCGTGGCTTCCCGTCGAGGTCTCGACCCGTCGGCCGCCCGCCGCCAGCCAGGAGTCCAGCCGCTGGACGGCGGTGGCGGTGGCCGGGTCGGTGACGGGGCTGCCGTGGATCACCCGCAGGAGCTCGGGCAGCACGTCCTCGGCCCGCAGGTCGGTGGTGGCCGCGCTCTCCATGGCCTGGGTGAGCGCGACCCGGGTGACCTTGGCCGGCCCCCGGACCAGCGCCTTGACCCGGTCGTCCAGCAGGTTGCCCCGGTGCACCGAGCCGTTGCCGAAGCCCGCCGCGGCGAACGACGCGGCCTGCTTGTTGTTCCACGAGATGTAGTAGTCCTGGTCGGCCGACTGCGGGTGCTCGGCCGGCGGGGTGTACCGGGCGGTGTTCGCCACCGGGTCGAAGTCCCGCCACTCGTAGGCGGGTTCGGCCATCACCGGCAGTCCGGGGTCGACCCCGGGGGCACGCACCGGATTGCTGCCGGAGTTGTAGTAGGCGGTGTGCGCGGAGTCCGCGTAGAACCAGTTGAACGTGTAGTTGATGTTCTGCGCGGCCTGCTGGAAGCTCGCGGTGTCGTGCACCGCGCCCGGGTCGTTGAGCATCTGGAAGCCGATGATGGAGTCGGCCTCGTGCCGGTAGGTGGAGCGCAGCGCGGTGAAGGCCACCGGTTTGCCGCCGACCGTGCCGCGGGCCTGCACCAGCCCGTAGTTGGACCGGTACATCACCAGCGTGTAGGAGCCGGTCGCGGTGGAGTCCGCGGTGGTGGGGCTCCACGCGTTCTTGCGCTCCAGCCGCTCCAGCGGCACGCACCGGCCGTGCCACAGGTAGGAGTTGGCCGCGGTGGTCACCGGCGAGCCGTCGGTGGTGCACAGCGGTACGGCGTAGCTGTCGGTGATGTCCTGCCCGGCCGAGGTGGCGCTCCAGGCGTAGTCCTGGCCGCGGCCGAGCTGGACGTAGAAGCTGAGCCCGGCGAAGGCGGCGCCGCGGGCGCTGATGCCCGGGCCCTGGATCTCCTCCAGCATCAGCAGCTGCGGGGCGAAGTACCCGGTCTGCGGCCCGAACACGGCGACCGGGTGGCCGTCGTCGGTGTGGCTGCCGGAGACCACCAGCGCGTTGGACATGCCGTGCTTGGCGGTGAGCAGGTTGCCGGGCAGCACGCCCTGGGCCGCGGTGGCGCTCTGCCCGGCCGAACCGGTGGCGTCGTAGATCAGCCGCTCGGGCACCACCGATCCCGGGTCCGGCAGCGCCGTTCCCTGCGGGTCGTCCGGCGGCAGCGCGTACGGGAACTGCTGGCCGTCGTGCAGGGTCAGCACGGCCTCGGGGTCGTCGGCCTCGCGCAGCGACTTCCAGACCGCGTCGCCGGCGTCCTTGCCGTAGGTGGCCTCGGCCGTCAGCTTGACCTGGGCGGAGGCCAGTTCGCCGCCGCCGCCGGCGCCGAACAGCGCGCCCACCACGGAGGCCAGCGCGACCAGGTCGGTGAGCTTGAACGGCTCGATCCCGCCAGCGTTGGTGATCGGGTTGATGTGGCCGGTCAGGTCGTACTCGCCGGGGAACCAGCGGCCGTTGTAGGACTCGGTGACGTACTTGTTGATGCCGTCCAGGTACGCCTTGGCGTCGTCCAGCGCCTGCCGGGCCCGGTCGCCCTGGCCCGCGATGGCGTCGATCTGGCTCTGCAGCTCGGCCTCGGTGTACGGGGCGGCCTGCCAGAAGCTCTGCTCCAGTTCGCGGTTGGCCGCCGCGCCGCCGGCGAAGCCGGACAGCTGGCCGCGGCCGACGTGCCGGAACAGGTCCATCAGCCAGAGCCGGTCCTGCGCGGCGGCGTAGCCCGCGCCGAACTCGGTGCCGTACCGGGTGGTGCCGGTGATGTGCGGGGCGCCGGTGGCCTTGTCGCGGACGATGGCGACGTCCGAGCGGGGGCGGGTGGTGCTGGCGACCTGGTCGGCCGGCACGCCGAAGGAGGCGTCGTTGAAGAAGTTGCGCAGGGTGGCCTCGGACAGCCCGGGGTAGGCGGCGGCGAGGTTGGCGTACGGGCCGAGCTGGTCGTCGGTGTGCGCGGGGCGGGTGCCGAAGACCTTGTTGGCGAGGATGTCGGCGAGGGTGGCGTTGCCGTTCTCGCCGGGCGGCAGGATGTCCAGGCAGCGGCCGCCGCAGTAGTCGTTCGTGGCGGCGACCGGGTCGGGGGCCCGGGTGGGGGTCGGGGCGGCGGCCAGGGTGGCGGCCGCGAGCAGGGCCACCGTGAGACCGGTGGCCGGGAGCCTGAGCGCGTGGGGGCGTCGTTGCATGCCAGCTCCTCCGTCGAAGCTACGGATGTCGACGGTAGGACGGTTACTGACCGGTTGCCTAGTGGCGTGCATGCCACTTCTGGCTCGCGCTGACAGATTGTCAACTGCGTTACGCGTGGCGCGCCTCGGGCACCTGGGGCGCGGTGCGACCACAGTGCCGGCGGCGCAGTTCGGCCGCGATCTCCTCGGCCTCACCCTCCGGGAGCAGCGGCAGCATCATGGCCACCGCCTGCAGCAGCCCGCCGAGCAGGTACGTGGTGTCCGGCGTGCCCGCCACCAGTGCCCGGACCGTGCCCACGTCGCCGGTGGCCACCGACTCCAGCAGCAGCGCCGCGTCGACCGAGTCCTCGTCCACCGCCACCGCCGAGGTGTCCTCCGGCGCCCGCCGCACCAGGGCGCGCAGCACCCGGTCGCCCACCTCGTGGGCGTAGGCCTTGCGGACCGCCTCGGCCGCGATCCACACCAGCAGGGTGGCCACCTCGCGCTCGGCGTGCTCGGCCAGCAGCCGGTCCAGCTCGCGGTCGAAGGCGAGCTGGTTGCCGTGCCGGAAGGCCAGCAGCAGCACCGCCGCACGGGCCTTGACCGCCTCCACCGCCTCCGCGGGCAGTTCGTCGGCCAACTCCGTGGTCACCACCATGCTCGCGCCCTCCCGCCAGTCGCACCGCCCGAATGGGAACGTGGGCAACACCGTACACATCCGAACTCGGAACGGACGGGAACCCGCTCATACGGAGCATCGGAAAACAATCACACGGGCTTTGGGACCGGATCACAGCGGCCCTTTCCGCCGGACCGCCGGGCCGTGCGTCAAATACCGTGAAAGGGCGCGGAGATCGACGCCGGGTGAGGTAACTCCCGCCCCACCGGTATCGCTTCGAATCACGCCGCACACCGGTTGCAGGTACCGCCACCGGCCAATGCGCCGTGCGCACGGAGCGCTGCGGCCCGGTCCGGAGGCCAGCGGGACAAGGCTCTTCGCGACCATCCCCTATCGCGCGCCGCCCTCTTCGAATACCGCCGAACGAGGGACCGAAAGGCCGTCGAATACGGCGGCCGGCGCGGCGCCAGCCGGCCTGCGCCCGGCCGGTACGGCTACGCCGCCGCCGGTTTGGCGCGGTATTGCGGAAATCGGCAACCCGCGCCCGCGCGGCGGCAGTTATCGCGGCTTCCCGCCCATTGCGACGACCGGACCTTTGCGGTGCCCCCACCCATTGCCGCCGCCGGCGCCCTTTGCGGCCGCCCCGCCCATTGCCGCGGCTCGACCCCCGTCCCGGTGGCCCGCCGCAACGGCCGAGGGCCCGCCACCCGGTGCGGGTGGCGGGCCCTCGGCGCCGGCGGGGCCGGTCAGGCCTGCGGCAGCGAGGCGAGCTGCGCGGTGATCCGGACGATGTCCGCCTCGGCGGCCTCCTGCCGGATGCGGATCTTGGCGACCACCTCGTCCGGCGCCTTGGCGAGGAAGCCCTCGTTGCCGAGCTTGGCGGTGGTCTGCGCCTTCTCCTTCTCGGCCGCCGCGAGGTCCTTGGCGAGCCGCTTGCGCTCGGCCGCGACGTCGATGGTGCCGGAGAGGTCGAGCGACACCGTGGCACCGGCCACCGGCAGCGAGGCGGTGGCCGCGAACCCGGCCTCCGGCCGGGTGAGCCGCAGCAGCGAGCGGATCGCCGCCTCGTGCGGGGCCAGCGCGGTGCCGGCCAGCTCCAGCGCGGCGGGGACGCGCTGCGCGGGCTGCAGACCCTGGTCCGAACGGAACCGGCGGACCTCGGTGACCACCTGCTGGAGGGTGGCGATCTCCGCCTCGGCCGCCGGGTCGCGGTAGCCGCTGTCCGCGGGCCACTCGGTGACCACCAGCGACTCGGCGCCGGTGAGCGTGGTCCACAGGGTGTCGGTGACGAACGGGACCACCGGGTGCAGCAGCCGCAGGGTGACGTCCAGGACCTCACCGAGCACCCGGCGCGCGGCGTCCGCCTGCGCGCCCCCGGCGGCCAGGGTGGTCTTGGACAGCTCGACGTACCAGTCGAACACCTCGTCCCAGGCGAAGTGGTAGAGCGCGTCCGAGACCTTGGCGAACTCGTAGTCCTCGTACAGCGCGTCGACCTCGGCCACGGTGGCGTTCAGCCGCGACAGGATCCACCGGTCGACCGCGGTGAGCTCCTCCGGGGCCGGCAGCGGGCCCTGCACCGTCGCGCCGTTCATCAGCGCGAAGCGGGTGGCGTTCCAGATCTTGTTGCAGAAGTTCCGCGAACCCTTGACCCAGTCCTCGCCGATCGGCACGTCCGCACCGGGGTTGGCGCCGCGGGCCAGCGTGAAGCGGACCGCGTCGGCCCCGTAGGCGTCCATCCAGTCCAGCGGGTCGACCGCGGTGCCCGAGGACTTGGACATCTTCTTGCCGAACTCGTCGCGGACCAGGCCGGTCAGCGCGACCGTCTTGAACGGCGCCTGGCCGTCCATCGCGTACAGGCCGAACATCATCATCCGGGCGACCCAGAAGAAGATGATGTCGTGGCCGGTCAGCAGCACGTCGGTCGGGTAGAACTTCTCCAGGTCCGGGGTGCGCTCCGGCCAGCCCAGGGTGGAGAAGGGCCACAGGCCGCTGGAGAACCAGGTGTCCAGGACGTCCGGGTCCTGCTCCCAGCCCTCGCCGGTCGGCGGCTGCTCGTCCGGGCCGACGCAGACGACCTGGCCCTCGGGGCCGTACCAGACCGGGATCCGGTGGCCCCACCAGAGCTGGCGCGAGATGCACCAGTCGTACATGTTGTCGACCCAGTCGAAGTACCGGCGCTCCAGCTCCTTGGGGTGGATCTCCACCCGGCCGTCCCGGACCGCGTCCCCGGCCGCCTGGGCCAGCGGGGCGACCTTGACCCACCACTGCAGCGACAGCCGCGGCTCGACCACGGTGTGGCAGCGCGAGCAGTGGCCCACCGCGTGCTCGTACGGACGCTTCTCGGCGACGATCCGGCCCTGCTCGCGCAGCGCCCCGACCACGGCCGAGCGGGCCTCCAGCCGGTCCAGGCCGAGGAACGGGCCGTGCACGGTGATCACGCCGCGCTCGTCCATCACGGTCAGGTTGGGCAGGTCGTGGCGCTGGCCGATGGCGAAGTCGTTGGGGTCGTGCGCGGGCGTCACCTTGACGGCGCCGGTGCCGAACTCCGGGTCGACGTGCTCGTCCGCGACCACCGGGATCTCCCGGTCCGTCAGCGGCAGCTTGATCGTGCGGCCGACCAGGTGGCGGTAGCGCTCGTCGTCCGGGTGGACGGCCACCGCGGTGTCGCCGAGCATCGTCTCGGCCCGGGTGGTGGCGACCACGATCGAGTCGTCGCCGTCGCCGTAGCGGATCGAGACCAGCTCGCCGGGGACGTCCTCGTGCTCGACCTCGATGTCGGAGAGCGCCGTCAGGCAGCGCGGGCACCAGTTGATGATGCGCTCGGCCCGGTAGATCAGACCGTCGTCGAAGAGCTTCTTGAAGATGGTCTGGACGGCCTGGGAGAGGCCCTCGTCCATGGTGAACCGCTCGCGCGACCAGTCCACGCCGTCGCCGAGCCGGCGCATCTGACCGAGGATCCGGCCGCCGTAGTTCTCCTTCCACTCCCAGACCTTGTCGACGAAGGCCTCCCGGCCCAGGTCGTGGCGGGACAGGCCGGCCTCGGCCAGCTGCTGCTCCACCTTGTTCTGGGTGGCGATGCCGGCGTGGTCCATGCCGGGCAGCCACAGGGTCTCGAAACCCTGCATCCGCTTGCGGCGGGTCAGCGCGTCCATCAGCGTGTGCTGGAAGGCGTGGCCGAGGTGCAGCGCACCGGTCACGTTCGGCGGCGGGATGACGATCGTGTACGGGGGCTTGTCGCTCTTGGCGTCGGCGGTGAAGTAACCGCGCTCCACCCAGCGCTCGTACAGCTCGCCCTCTACCTCCGCCGGGGCGTAGGTCGTCGGGAGGGTGGCTGCGTCGTCCCCGGGGTAGGAGCTGTCGGGGCGCTGGTTCGTGGTGTCGGTCACGACGGACAGTTTACGTAAGAGGGGGGCCCGGTTACGAACCGCGCCGGGCCGGACCGCCCGGCCCGGGGCCGGCGGCGTACGGTAGCGTGCCCGAATACTCGTACGCCACAGTCCGCGCGCGTGCCCGCGAAACGAGTGCACGCCGCAACGAGGCCGCTCCACGAGCGGTGGGGGAGATCGACGCCGATGTACGGCCAGGGTCAGCAGAATCCGCAGGGGCAGCCGCCGCAGCCGTACGGACAGCCGCAGTACGGCGGCGCACCGCAGCCCGGCTACGGCCAGCCCCCGCAGTACGGCGCCCCGGCCCCGCAGCCCGGCTACGGCTACCCGCAGCAGCCGCCCGCACCGCAGTACGGCGCCCCGCAGGCCGGCTACCAGCAGCCCGGGTACCCGAACGCCGGGCACCAGCAACCGCAGTACGGCGGCGGCTACCCGCCTCCGCCGCCGCCGCCGCGCAAGGGCAACACCGGCCTGGTGGTCGGCCTGGTGATCGGCGCCCTGGTGCTGGTCGGCGGCGGCCTGGTGGCGATGAACCTCTCGGACAAGGACTCCTCGAACGGCGGGAGCACGAGCAGCAGCGGCGGCGGCAAGGGCTCCTCCTCCGCCGGCAAGTACAAGCTGAGCGCCCCGGAGAGCCTGCCCGGCGGCTACACCAAGAAGTCCGGCCAGGACGTGCCGGTCAGCGGCAGCAACGGCATCACCAAGGTCGAGGGCTCGCTCTCCGCGATGTACCAGAAGAGCGCCACCGACCTGATCAGCGTGGGCGGCAACTGGGGCACCGTGGACGACCCGGCCGGCGTGATGGCCGCGACCGCCGCCGCGATGAAGATGACCTGGAAGACCCCGCTCGCCGAGGTGGACGCCAAGGACACCAAGGACCCGGGCGGCAAGATGCAGTGCGGGGTGGCGACCAGCGGCACCACCGCCAGCGCCATCGACACCCCGTTGTGCATCTGGGTCGACCACTCCACGGTCGGCACGGTGGTCTTCACCAGCATCTCCCTCACCGGCTCCGGCTCCACCATGTCCGCGGCCCAGGCCGCCGACCGCTCGCGGCAGATCCGCGACGCCCTGGTGATCGCCAAGTAGTCCCCCGGGCCGGCCACCCGTCGGCCGGCCCCGCCCGACCCGTCCCTCCCCAACCGGAAGCGATACCTGGTGTCCGAGCAGAACCCCTACGGCGGCCAGCCGCCCGCCCAGCCCTACGGCGCTCCCCCGCCGGCCCAGCCCTACGGCGCCCCCGGTCAGCCGCAGCAGCCCTACGGGGCCGCTCCGGCACAGCCGTACGGCGACCCCGCCCAGCCGCAGCAGCCCTGGGGCTCGGTGCCCCCGCAGGGCGGCGCACCGTACCCGGGCTACCCCGGCTACCCGGTGCAGCAGCAGAAGAAGTCCCGCAAGACGCTCTGGATCGTGCTGGGCTGCGTCGGCGGGGCGATCCTGCTCGGCGCCGGCGCCCTCGCCTACGTGGTCTACGACGTCTCGTCAAAGACCGGCACCCACAAGGTGGTCATGCCGGAGACCTTCAAGGGCATGAAGCGCAACACCACCAACCCGCTGGCCGAGCAGATGCAGAGCAGCCTCCAGGAGGAGTTCGGCAAGGGCAAGGACGCCTGGACGCCGACCGCGGTCAGCGCGCTCTACACCGACGAGGCCGCCGACACGGGCAAGGTCGTGATCACCTTCGGTGGCTACGGCAACGTGCTCGCGCCGAACACCCAGGTCGACGAGTTCTTCGACAGCTTCGAGAAGGGCGCGTCCGGTCAGGGCACCACCTTCAACGGCCGCAGCGACTTCGACCCGGGCCCGCTCGGCGGCAAGCTCACCTGCGAGGTGATGGCGGCCGAGACCGAGACCGACAGCCTCTGCGTCTGGGCCGACGGCAGCTCGGTGGTCGGCGTGCTGACCGGCCAGGCCGACACCACCACCAAGCCCGACCTGGCGGCGGCGGCCGCGGACACCCGCGAGCTGCGCCAGGTGGCCGAGATCCCGAAGTAGTCCCACCGCCGGCCCCCGGGCCGAACGGCGAAGCGGCCCCGCACCATCCGGTGCGGGGCCGCTGTCGTGGCCGGGGGAGCAGCGCGGTCAGGCGCTCTTCTCGCGCCGCTCGCGCTTGATCATGTCGCGCGGGACCAGGGTCGGGATGGCGTGCTTGGAGACCACGTCCCCGGTCACCACCACGCGGGCGACGTCCTGACGCGAGGGCACCTCGTACATCACGGACATCAGCACCTCCTCCATGATGGCGCGCAGACCGCGGGCGCCGGTGCCCCGCAGGATCGCCTGGTCGGCGATGGCCTCCAGCGCGTCCCGGGTGAACTCCAGCTCCACGCCGTCGAGTTCGAACAGCTTGCGGTACTGCTTCACCAGCGCGTTCTTCGGCTCGGTGAGGATCTGCAGCAGCGCCTCGCGGTCCAGGTTGTGCACGCTGGTGATCACCGGGAGGCGGCCGATGAACTCCGGGATCATGCCGAACTTGACCAGGTCCTCCGGCATCACCTGACGGAAGTGGTCGCTCGCGTCCTGCTCGCGCTTGGAGCGGATGTTGGCGCCGAAGCCGATGCCCTTGGCACCCGCGCGGCCCTCGATGATCCGCTCCAGACCGGCGAACGCACCGCCCACGATGAACAGCACGTTGGTGGTGTCGATCTGGATGAACTCCTGGTGCGGGTGCTTGCGCCCGCCCTGCGGCGGCACCGAGGCGGTGGTGCCCTCCAGGATCTTCAGCAGCGCCTGCTGCACGCCCTCGCCGGAGACGTCACGGGTGATCGACGGGTTCTCGCTCTTGCGGGCGACCTTGTCGATCTCGTCGATGTAGATGATCCCGGTCTCGGCCTTCTTGACGTCGTAGTCCGCCGCCTGGATCAGCTTGAGCAGGATGTTCTCGACGTCCTCGCCGACGTAGCCGGCCTCGGTCAGCGCCGTGGCGTCCGCGATCGCGAACGGCACGTTCAGCATCCGGGCCAGGGTCTGCGCCAGCAGCGTCTTGCCGGAGCCGGTCGGGCCCAGCAGCAGGATGTTGGACTTGGCGAGCTCGATCGCGTCCTCACGGCCGGTGCCGCCGCTGCGGCCGCTCTCGCCCGCCTGGACCCGCTTGTAGTGGTTGTAGACGGCGACCGACAGCGCCTTCTTCGCCAGCTCCTGGCCGACCACGTACTGGTCCAGGAACTCGTAGATCTCGCGGGGCTTCGGCAGCTCCTCGAAGCGCACCTCGGAGCTCTCGGCGAGCTCCTCCTCGATGATCTCGTTGCACAGGTCGATGCACTCGTCGCAGATGTACACACCTGGCCCGGCGATCAGCTTCTTCACCTGCTTCTGCGATTTGCCGCAGAACGAGCACTTGAGCAGGTCGCCGCCGTCTCCGATGCGTGCCACGAGGTGCTTCCCCTTCGCCAGGGGCCCCGCAGGAGTTCCGGGGCCTGGTGCTGTGGACCGGCTGCGCCGAACGGCGGCCGGTCTCGCTATCCGACGGTACTCTGCCGCGCCGGGAATTCCGTCGTCTTCGGCAGCTCTGCCCTACGCCCTGGGCGAATTGATACCGAACAGATGCCGTCCTGCGGGCATGGACCCGCACTGCAATTGTGCCGGGTCCGCGCCCCGACCGGAACGGCTCGGGGCGGGGCGCAAGGTCACATCCCGTACGGAGGATGCGCCCGCGACCCGCCCCGGAGCCGCCGGTGCGACCGTCAGTCGGTCAGCGAGGTCTTGCGGGTCGAGATGATCTGGTCGATCAGCCCGTACTCCAGCGCCTCCTCGGCGGTGAGGATCTTGTCGCGCTCGATGTCGTCGCGGACCTGCTCCACGGCCTTGTTGGAGTGCTTCGCCAGCATCTCCTCCAGCTGCTCGCGCATCCGGAAGATCTCCTTGGCCTGGATCTCCAGGTCCGACACCTGACCGCGGCCGGTCTCGGTGTACGGCTGGTGGATCAGGATGCGGGCGTTCGGCAGCGCCATCCGCTTGCCCGGGGTGCCCGCCGCCAGCAGCACGGCGGCGGCCGAGGCGGCCTGGCCCATGCAGACGGTGGTGATGTCGGGCTTCACGTACTGCATGGTGTCGTAGATGGCCGTCAGGGCCGTGAACGAGCCGCCGGGCGAGTTGATGTACATCTGGATCTCGCGGTCCGGGTCCATCGACTCCAGGCAGAGCAGCTGGGCCATGATGTCGTTGGCCGAGACGTCGTCCACCTGGGAGCCGAGGAAGATGATGCGCTCCTCGAACAGCTTGGCGTACGGGTCGTACTCGCGGATGCCCTGCGAGGTGCGCTCGACGAAGCGCGGGACGATGTAGCGGCCCTCGGCGCGGGCGCCGTAGTACTCACCGCGCGGCATGTTGGGGGTGGTGTTCATGGGTTGGTCCGTCCTCCGACGAAGCGTGCGGTCTGGGGGTCTCTTACGGGCGGCGCTCAGGCGCCCGTGCCGCCGCCGCCGGGAACGTCCGCGGCGCTGTGCATGATCTGGTCGATGAGGCCGTACTCCTTGGCCTCCTCCGGGGTGAACCAGCGGTCCCGGTCGGAGTCCGCGGTGACCCGGTCGAAGGTCTGGCCGCTGTGGTGCGCGATCAGCTCCGACATCCGCTTCTTGGTGCGGAGCAGCTGCTCGGCCTGGATCTTGATGTCGGTGGCGGAGCCGCCGAGGCCGGCCGAGGGCTGGTGCATCAGGATGTTGGCGTTGGGCAGCGAGAAGCGCTTGCCCGGGGTGCCGGCCGTCAGCAGGAACTGGCCCATCGAGGCCGCCATGCCCATCGCGATCGTGACCACGTCGTTCTTGATGTACTGCATGGTGTCGTAGATCGCCATGCCGGCCGTGATCGAGCCGCCCGGGGAGTTGATGTAGAGGTAGATGTCCTTGTCCGGGTCGGCCGCCAGCAGCAGGAGCTGGGCCGTGATCTTGTTGGCGATGTCGTCGTCGACCTGCTGGCCGAGGAAGATGATCCGCTCGTTGAGCAGCCGGTTGTAGACCTGGTCGCCCAGGCCGCCGAGCACGTCACCAGCGGCGGCGTGCGGCGCCATCAGGCCAGGCATCTGCATCTGCGGGAACGTCACTTAGCCACCTGCTCAGTCGATCTGCTTGTGTGTCGCTGTCTATGGACCCTAACGCGAGGGCGGGGCCGCAGAATCCCCCACGCAGAACTGTTCGCTGTGAGCGCAGGTCCGGTGGTGCCAACGGAGGACGAACGGCTGCGGACGCCCGGGGGCCGGGCGGTGAGCGGGCGGCGCACGCGGAGACCCGGCCGGCCGGGCACCCGGGCGGCCGCAAAACGAGCGGGCCCGGACACCGTGCGGTGTCCGGGCCCGCTACCGCCTGTCGAGCAGGCGTCACGCCGGGGTGTCGTTCGGGGCTCAGGCCTCGGTGGACTCGCCCGCCTCGGTCTCGGCAGCGGCCTCGGCCTGCTCCGCCGACTCCTCGGCCTCCTCGTCGTCCTCGAAGGAGACGACCTCGCCGTTGGTGTCCTTCACCGCGGCGGCCTCGACCACGAGGGCCAGCGCCTTGCCGCGGGCGACCTCGCCGACCAGCAGCGGGACCTGGTTGCCCTGGACGACCTGCTGGGCGAACTGGTCCGGGGTGAGGCCCGAACCGGCGGCGCGGCGGATCAGGTGCTCGGTGAGCTCCTCCTGGTTGACCCCGAGCTCCTCCTTCGCCACGATCTCGTCCAGCACGAACTGGGTCTTGATGCCCTTCTTGGCCTGCTCCTCGGTCTCCGCCAGGAAGTCCTCGAGGGACTTGTCCTGGGTGGCGAGGTACGCCTCCAGGTTCAGGCCCATGGGCTCCAGCTGGTGGTGCTCCAGGTTGTGGCGACGGGTCTCGATCTCGTCCTTGAGGAGCTTCTCCGGGTAGTCCATCTCGACCAGCCCGAGCAGCTCGTCCAGGACCTTCTCCTGCGCCTGGGTGGCCTGGTCGAACTCCTTCATGCGCTCCAGGCGCTTGCGGGAGTCGCCACGCAGCTCCTCCAGGGTGTCGAACTCGCTCGCCAGCTGGGCGAACTCGTCGTCCAGCTCGGGGAGCTCCTTCTCCTGGACGGCGGTCACGGTGACGGTGACCTCCGAGTCCTTGCCGGCCTGGGTGCCGCCCTTGAGGGTGGTGGTGAAGGTCTTGGTCTCACCGGCGGACAGGCCGATGACGGCCTCGTCGATGCCGTCCAGCAGGCGGCCGGAGCCGATCTCGTAGCTCACGCCGGTCGCGGTGCCGTCCTCCGGCACCTCGCCGTCGACCTTGGCCTCGAGGTCCACGACCACGACGTCCTCGGCGCCCGCGGCGCGCTCGACGTCCTTGACCGAGGAGAAGCGCTCGCGCAGCTGCTCCAGCGACTTCTCGATGTCCTCGTCGGAGACGACGACCGGGTCGACGACCACGCTGATCGAGGTGAAGTCCGGGAGAGCGATCTCCGGGCGGACGTCGACCTCGGCGGTGAACTTGAGGTCACCACCGTCGGCGAGCTTCTCGACACCCTCGATGTCGGTGATGTCGGGCTGGCCCAGGACGTCGATCTTGCCCTCGTCGACGGCCTGCGTGTAGAAGCGCGGCAGCGCGTCGTTCACGGCCTCTTCGAGCACCGCGGCACGGCCGAAGCGCTGGTCGATCACCTTGTTCGGGATCTTGCCCTTACGGAAGCCCGGGACGGTGACCTGCTGGTTGATCTTCTTGTACGCCGCGTCGAGGCTGGGCTTGAGCTCCTCGAAGGGCACCTCGACGGTGAGTCGAACCCGGGTCGGGTTCAGAGTCTCGACGGCGCTCTTCACGGTTAGGTCTCCTAGGGGCTTGCGGTCTGGTTGTCTCCGCCGGGACCGGGACGGCCGGGACGGCCGAGCTGGCTGGCGAGACGGGCGATGGGCGGTTGGAGCTGCATCTCCCGTACGGGGGTGGACGGTGAGCGTGACTCCTCGCCCTCGGGCGGCTGACCTGCGAGCATGCCACAGGTACTACCGCCAGCTGCCCATCCTACCGGTACGGCGAAAGCCCGACGCCAGGGCGCTGCCGCGGGGCCCCGCCGGAGGCCCGGACCGACCGGTCCGCGCACCCCTGGGCGGGCGGCCGTAGCCGCCGGGGCCGGGCAGGCCCGGTCACCGGGGACGGGCGGGCGCGACTGCCGGGCCGGACGACGAAACAGGGCCCCGTCCGCCGGACGAGACCCTGTCGCACACGATGTCGGGGTGACCGGATTCGAACCGACGGCCTTCCGCTCCCAAAGCGGACGCGCTACCAAACTGCGCCACACCCCGTAGTGCCGAGAGGAAGAGTACACGGCGGCCTCCCCCGGCCCGGCGCATTATGAACCCCCCGCCGGAGCGAAAGCGACGTGCACTCCACCGCCCCGACCAGGTACGCTAGCCCCGTCCTCCCGGCCGCACCCGGCCGAGGGGTCGCGTACAGTCGGACGTACCGTCAACTGCGCGCATGCGGGTGTAGCTCAATGGTAGAGCCCCAGTCTTCCAAACTGGTCACGCGAGTTCGATTCTCGTCACCCGCTCCACCACCTCGGCCCCGGGCCGGCGATCAACTCGCCGACCCGGGGCCGAAGTCGTGTGAGGGCCGGTCAGGTCTCCGGGCCCGTCCCGTGCCCGATCGGGCGGCCGTCGTCGCCGAGGTGCTCGCGACGCCAGATCTCCTTCCAGCCCCACGGGGTGGCCGGTACGAACCCGTGCCCGCGCCCGCACGGACACGGCGCCGGTGCCCATCCGCATCCGGCGCACAACTCGACCGAGCCGTGACCGGTCGGCAGCACCACCTGCGGCTCCTCGCTCCCGCAGGCCGGGCAGCCCGGTAGGTCGGCGCCGCCCAGGAGGGCGTTCTGCCGCCGGACGTAGTCGGGCAGCCGCAGCGACGGATGACGGCACGGATCGTCGTACCAGGCGCCGGTCGGGCCGCCCGCCCACCACCAGCCCCGCAGCCACCACGGCCGGGGCTCCGGTACGGCCCGGCGCCCGGCCCGCTTCTGCGCACGGCGCTGCGCCTCGAACTCCGCCGCCCGGGTACGCAACAGCTCCCGCGCCTCGTGCAGTTCCTCCACCGCCCGGACCAGCGCGGCCGGGTCCGCCGCCAGCCGCCGGGGGATCCGGGCGGTGAGCGTGAGGTGGTGGTAGGTCGCCCGCAGGCCGTACGGCGCGAAGAGGGTGAGGCAGGTGCGCAGCGCGCTGTGCCGGCGGTGGACGGGGAGCCGGGCGTCGTGCACGCGTGCCCGGTGGGTCAGGAAGCTGGTCATCCGCCGGGGGCTCCGGTCCTGACCGTCGGTGGATCGGTCAACTCGCCGGCCGGAGAGAGGAACTGGGACCTGGGTGGCATCACCCGGCGATCATGCCGGACCGGGACGCCGGCGCGCGACGGCATTGTGCTCCGCCCCGGCAAGGCCGTGCGCGACGCGGCGGCGGGTGTGCCGGAGGCCCGGCCCGGGACTTGGGGTCCTGGGCCGGGCCTGCGGCGGGTGTGGCGGGTGGGGTTCGATCCGGGGATCAGACCTTGACGCCGTGGGCGGCCAGGTAGGCCACCGGGTCGATGTCCGAGCCGTACGCCGGGCCGGTGCGGACCTCGAAGTGCAGGTGCGGGCCCGTGACGTTGCCGGTGGCGCCGGAGAGGCCGATCTGCTGGCCGGCGGTGACGGTCTGGCCGACCGTCACACCGATCGAGGACAGGTGGGCGTACTCCGAGTACTTGCCGTCGGCGTGCTTGATGACGACCTCGTTGCCGTAGGCGCCACCGTTGCCGGCGGAGACCACGGTGCCGGCCGCGATGGACTTCACCGAGGTGCCGGTGCCCACCACGAAGTCGACACCGGTGTGGTAGCCGGAGGACCAGTTGGAGCCGGCCTGGTGGTACGGGGTGCCGAGCGGGCCGTTGACCGGCGCGACGTAACCCGAGGTGGCGGGGGCCACGGCCGGGGCGGAGGCGGCGGGCGCCTCGGTCTTCGGGGCAGCCGGCTTGGGGGCGGCCGGCTTCGGGGTCTCGGCCTTGGGGGCCGGGGTGACCGGGGCGCGGTGCTCGGAGCGGGAGGCCGGGGCCTCGCTCTTCGGGGCGGCGGCCGGGGCGGCGGCCTGCTGGCCACCGACGGTCAGCTTCTGGCCCGGGAAGATCAGGTTCGGGTTGCCGCCGACGACCTGGCGGTTGTCCTGGTACAGCTTCTGCCAGCCGCCGTCGACGTGCTGGGCAGCGGCGATCTTGGACAGGGTGTCGCCGTGGACGACCTGGTAGCTGTGGTCGGCGGGGGCCTCGGCAGCGGCCGGCGCGGCCGGGGCGGCCTGCTCGGCAGCGGCGGAGACGGTGCCCTGGGCGTCGGCGGAGGTGTGGGCCGAGGCGGCGGTGACCGGAAGAGCGACGGCAGCGGTGACGACACCGGTGGCGACGGCAATTCGGGTCAGGCTGGACAGACGGGGACGACGGTGCTTGCCCTTACCGGACATTGAGCGGTTCCTCTCCGACGCCTACGAGGTGAGCTGTCGGGTTCGGACGGGAGATCGCCCGGCCGTGAAAAAGACACGGCTTCACCCCAAGCCGCACCGGAATTCCGGAAACGGCACTTACCTTGGGTCCCCCGCTCCTGCCGTGCACGGATGGTGTGCGTCGGCCCCGGGCAGCGGCAGGACTCGGCGTTCCACCCGGTGGCCCCGCCCGGCGTTTGCCGGGCAGGTCACGAAGCAAAACCTATGAGGCGCATACGGAGCAAGTGACGGCACGTAAGGAACGAAAGCGGACATAAGATCAACAAGGACGAAAGTCACGCTCTGCTGTGGCCGCAAGGCCCACCGCAGCCGAATTGCTCACCCGTCGCACATTTCCCGATGCACAGCGTGGCGAATTTCGCTTTCCGCACGTGCGGTACGACCGAGAGCGACGAAAACCCGCGGTTCGCGTGACTCCGGTCACCCCCTCCGGGCCCGGTCGGCCGCCGTCCACCGCTCCGCAGGCGCCGTTCGGAGCCGGTCCCGGCGCCCGCCGGCCCGGTTCGGGTTTCCCGCCGGGAGGCGGCGGCCGATAGCCTCATCGGTGTTCGATTTCCCCCACGCTTCGAGCTAGGAGCCGGCCTGTGGGCCCGCAGCACCGACTGGACGTCATACAGCGCAGCGTGATCCGCGAAATGGCGCGCTTCGGGCAGGGGTTCACCGTCGACGGCGAGCTGCTGCGGGGCCCCGGCAGTACGGCCGTCGCGGTCCGCGAGCACCCGGGCGACGGCGGCGCCGGTCATGTCGACCTCGGCTACGTGCTCCAACTCGGCCGCGCCGACGGGCCGGTGGTGTGGGACTGCGCGGCCGGGCTCGGGCGGACCGAGGAGGAGCAGCTCGCCAACGCCGTCCGGATGTGGGCGACCACCACCGCCGGCGCCGTGGTCGAACTGCTGGAGCGCCGGGGCGAGTACGCCGACCACTACCGGTCGGCGGAGCTGCCGGGCTGGCACGCGCTGCAGGGGCCGGCCGCCGTGTTCGGCTTCGGCTCCCGCGAGTTGGCCCACTGGCTGGCGGCGAACCAGCCGCTGACGGCGCTGGCCGAGAGCCTGCGAACGGAGCTGACCGGACCGCAGGTGAACGGGGTCAAGCTGTTCCTCGGCGGCCGGGTCGGCGAGGACGTCGCGGAGGTCCGGGTGAACGGGGTGGTCTGCGACCGCGCCTCGGCCGCGCTCCGCGCGCTGGACTGGCCCCGCGGCGAACGGCTGTGCTGGGCAAGGCTGTTCATCCTGCTGGTCGCGGAGGTGGCGGAGCAGCCGGCCGCTCGGCCGGAGCCCGTCGAGGTGCCCGGACCGACCGCCGTCACCCGGCGGGCGGGGCTGCTCGCCCGGCTGCGGCGGGTACGGCCGCAGCGCCGCTGAGGTCCGCGGCGCCACCGGCGTCCCCGTCGGTTCGGCGGTCCGCACCGTCCGCACCGGAGCACGCCGCGACCGTCCCGCGCGGGACGGCCCTGGACCGGGGCGCGGGCAGGGGGAAGGGCCGGACGGCACAGGCGCCGACCGGCTCGACAGCGGACCCGGGAGGGTTCAGCCCGCGACGGAGGAGATCGTCGAGGCCAGCTGGGTGAGGAAGTCCTGGATCGGCTTGGCCGCCGTGGACTGGCTCACCATGAAGCCGAACAGCGCCGCGATGATCGCGTGGCTCGTCTTCAGCTGCTTGTTACGGATGAAGATGACGACGATGATGCCGAACAGCACCAGCGCGGACACGGAGAAGGCCACCCGGACTCACTTCCTCATTTCATGGCGGGTTCGAGACGGAACCGGACGGTCCCTGGCGGACAGGCCGTCCCGCCGCGACCGGAGCGCCACAGGGGCGTCCGAGGTCGCCAGACGACAGCCGCGTGGCGCACGATTCGCCCCCCATCCCCCGAGTCTCGACCAGCCCACCCGGACTCAGTGTGGTCGCTCGTGCGGACTCCGTAAAGGACTTGTCGGAAGCCCAGGAGCAAGATCCCGCGATGTGGGACGAATTTCCGCCGTCCGCGACCTTAGCGGAGCCCTTCTGACGGTGCGTCGACGGGTGCCCGGGCATCGGCACCGGGCTGGGCCGCAGGGCGGCAAACCGGCAGGCCGACCGCACTGTGATCCACTCCGGCGGCCCGGGCGCGGGGAATGGCCGAAGATCACCACTCCTGATTGACAGTCCGGGCAGCGGTCCACCGGCGCGCCGAAGTCGGCCGGGGCTCCCGGCTCAGCGCCGCCAGAGCAGCAGCACGGCCCGGTCGTCGTTGACGTCCTTGGCGACCGACTCGATCAACCGGCCGGCCACCCCCCGGCTGCCGCTGCCGAACTGGGCGCCGGCCACCAGCCGGTCGGCCTCCCCCATCAGCCGGTCCATCCCCTCGGTCAGGTCGCGCCCCGGCACCTCGACCATGCCGTCGGTGCACAGCAGCAGCACGTCGCCGTGCACGAGCCGGCCGCGTACGCCGTCGAACTTGGCGCCGTCGTACACGCCGAGCAGCGGGCCCTCCGCCTCCTGGACCTCCCAGCGGCCGGAGCCCGCCAGCCGCTGCATGCCCGGCAGGTGGCCGGCCGAGAGCAGCTCGTACTCGCCGGTGTCCAGGTCGAGCACCAGGTGGACGGCGGTGGCGAAGCCCTCCTCCCAGTCCTGGCGCAGCAGGTAGCCGTTGGCGGCGGGCAGGAACTCGTGGGCAGGCAGCGAGCCCAGCAGGCCGCCGAAGGCACCGGAGAGCAGCAGCGCCCGGGAGCCCGCGTCCATGCCCTTGCCGGAGACGTCCGCGAGGACGGCCTCCAGGACCCGGCGCCCGGGGCCGGTGCGGGCCGCCACCACGAAGTCCCCGGAGAAGGACTGGCCACCGGCCGGGCGCAGCGCCATGTCGGCGTGCCAGCCCTCGGGCAGGGCCGGGATCCGGCCCTGGACCCGGATCCGCTCGCGCAGGTCGAAGAGCATCGAGCCGCCGCCGCGCCAGGGCACGCCGACCCGGCTGCGGAACTGGGCGACCAGGAGCCCGGCGACGCCGACCGCGCCGACCACCAGGGCGGCGCCGGGGGTGACCCCGTAGACGTACTCCTCGGGATGGTCGCTGGCGACCCGCTCGCCGGTGTGGATCAGGGACTCGGTGGACAGGCCGAGGGCGGCGGCGCCGTAGAGCAGGACCAGGGTGCCGGGGCGCAGCAGCATGGCGCCGGCCAGGATCGGCAGCACCAGGGCGGTCGGCGGGGCCCAGGCGGGGATCCAGACGTTGAGCAGCACCAGCAGCGGGATGGCGATCAGGAAGGCGGCGAAGGCGAGCCAGTCGGCGCCGTCGCCGCGGAAGTAGTCGACGCCGGCCCGGCGGATCCGCCGGCGGGTGCGGTACAGCCTGGCGCGCAGCAGTGCCGCGGCGGGCTCCGCGACCGTCGCGGCCGGGCCCGTCGCAGTCGTCTGGGGCGGTGCGCCCGGCTCTCTGCCAGCCATGGGGTCCGACCTTATCCACCGCTCGGGCCCGGCGTCGACGGGGTGGGGAGGCCGGGCCGCGGGGTCGCACCGGGGGCCGGGTGCGTTTCGGCCGCTCGCAGGGGCCGGTCCGGGGGCCTCGGGGCCGGCCTGCGGGAGCGTGCGGAGGGCCGCCGCGCGCCGCCCGCCGGGCGAGCGGTTTCGACCGGACATGTCGCAAAAGTCGGTCGCGCCCGCACGGCCGAGCTGATAGCTGTGCTGTATGACTGCCGACCCGTCCGCACGGCGGACCAAGGATGCATCGCAGGCCCTGACCGTCCGGCCGCTGGCCGCCGCCGAGTGGGAGACCTGGTACCGCGGGCTGGAGATCGCGTTCGGCGGCGAGGAGGAGCCACCGGAGGAGCGCGCGCTCTGGCAGGAACTGACCGAGATCGACCGTTCGCTGGCGATCTGCGACGGCTCCGAGATCGTCGGCGGTGGCAGCGCGTTCAGCTTCCGGATGTCCGTACCCGGCGGGGCGGTGCTGCCGGCCGCGGGCGTCACCATGGTCGGCGTGCTGCCGACGCACCGCCGGCGCGGGGCGCTCACCGCGCTGATGCGCCACCAGCTGGACGGGATCCGCGCCCGGGGCGAGGCGCTGGCCGTGCTCACCGCCTCGGAGCCGGCCATCTACGGGCGGTTCGGGTACGGGCTGGGCACCTGGCGGATGGCGGTCACGGTGCCGAGCACCAGGGTCACCGTTCCCGCGCTGCCCGGCCCCCCGCTGCGGCTGCGGCTGGCCGACCCGGTGGCATCGGGGCCGGAGTGCGAGCGGCTGTACGCGGCGCTGGTGCCGCGCCGGCCCGGGATGCTGGAGCGGCGGCCGGGGTGGGAGAAGCTCCCGCTGCTGGACGCCCCCGGCGCGCGCGACGGCGCCTCGCCGCTGCAGTGCGTGCTGGCCGAGGAGCAGGACACCGGCCGGCTGGTGGGCTACGCCCGGTACGCGGTGAAGGCCGACTGGGTCCGCAACAACGCCGCCGGTACGGTCCGGGTGCGCGACCTCGAGGCGCTCTCCCCGCAGGTGTGCGCGGCGCTCTGGTCGTACCTGCTGGAGCTGGACCTCACCGAGCAGGTCCACGCGGGCAACCGCCCGGTCGACGACCCGCTGCTGCACCTGGTGTCGGACCCGCGCCGGGTGGAACCACGGCTGCAGGACTCGCTGTTCGTGCGGCTGGTCGACGTGGCCGCGGCGCTCGCCGGGCGCGGCTACCCGGGGCCGGTGGAGCTGGTGCTGGAGCTGACGGACGGGTTCTGCCCGTGGAACGCTGGGCGCTGGCGGCTGCGCAGCGACGGTCCGGGCAAGGGCGCGAGCTGCGACCGGACCGACCGGCCGGCCGAACTGGCGCTGGACGTACGGGCGCTGGGCTCGGCCTACCTGGGCGGGGTGACGCTGGCCGCGCTCGGGGCGGCCGGGCAGGTGCGGGAGGTGCGCGAGGGCGCGCTGGCCGAGGCGTCGCGGGCGTTCGCCTCGGAGCCGGCCCCGTGGCTGCCGCACGGGTTCTGACGGCCCGTGCGGCAGCGGTCGTGAGGGTCGGAGGGTGGGGTGGTGCCGGAGGTGGAGCGGATCAGCCCTGGGGGTGGTGGGCCGGGATCGGCGGCAGCTCGCCGGTGGTCTCGTACTCGCTCAGCATCTCGATCCGGCGGGTGTGCCGGGCCTCGCCGCTGTACGGGGTGTTGAGGAAGATCTCGACGAACTTGGTGGCCTCGTCGACGGTGTGCATCCGGCCGCCGACGCTGATCACGTTGGCGTTGTTGTGCTCCCGGCCCAGGGCGGCGGTCTGCTCGCTCCAGGCCAGCGCCGCACGGACGCCCTTGACCTTGTTGGCCGCGATCGCCTCGCCGTTGCCGGAGCCGCCGATCACGACGCCCAGGGACTCGGCGTCGGCGGCGGTGCGCTCGGCGGCGCGCAGGCAGAACGGCGGGTAGTCGTCCTCCGCGTCGTAGATGTGCGGCCCGCAGTCGACCGGCTCGTGGCCGGCCTCCTTCAGCCACTCCACAAGGTGGTTCTTGAGTTCGTATCCGGCATGGTCGGAGCCCAGGTACACGCGCATGGGTATGAGTGTGGCATGCGGGTGCGGCCACTCCCGGCAGCGGGCCCGGCGGCGGGCGGCCGGGCCCGGCGGCACACGCCCGCGGGCCGGCCGCCGGGCGCGGCGGCGGGTCAGCGCCGGCCGATCAGCTTCCAGGTCAGCGGGAGGGCGCCGATCGCCAGCGCGGCCTTCAGCGCGTCGCCCACCAGGTAGGGGTAGAGGCCGAGTTCGGCGGCGCGGGCGAGCGGCAGGTGCAGCGCGAGGGCGAGGTACGGGACGCCGACGGCGTAGATCGCCAGGTTGCCCAGCACCATCGCGACGGCGGTGCGCAGCGGGCTGCGGTCGGCGCCGCGCCGGGCGAGGGCGCCGGTCAGGCCGGCCGCCAGGACGAAGCCGAGCACGTAGCCGAGGCTCGGCATGGCCCAGCCGGAGGTGCCGTCGGCGAACCAGGGCAGGCCGGCCAGGCCGGCGAGCAGGTAGAGGCCGAGCGAGGCGATCCCGCGGCGGGCCCCGAGCACCGTGCCGACCAGCAGCGCGGCGAAGGTCTGGCCGGTGACCGGGACGGGCGAGCCGGGCACGTTGACCGAGAGCTGGGCGGCCAGGCCGGTGAACGCGGCGCCGCCGGCCACCAGGGCGAGTTCGCGGGCCTGGGCCCCGAGGCGGGTGGCGGCCCGCGGCAGCAGGTCGGCGAGGACGACGGCGGACGGGGCGGAGGTGGCGGTGGCGGTGGCCATGGGCGGGATCTTCCGTTCGGACACGTCGGGGCTGGTGAACAGTTGTGAACCTATGCTCCGGACGGCCCGGGCGGGGGCGTCGGCATCCGACAAACCGTCAGGGCCGCACTTGTCGGTTCCGACCTGATTCGGACACATCTGCGCAGTCAGGTGCACACTTTCGGTCACAGCACCGTCCGGATGGCGACCGTTTCGCCGCGCTCCTTGGCCGGGCCACCGGTCGTACCGAATAGTGGCCCGAAGTCTCCGCTATCCGAACAGTCTGGATCCGACCCGATGTCGACCCCCTCCCGACCGCCCGTCCTGGACCGGTCCGACCATCCCGTCGCCTCCCCCGCCGAGGGCGAGCTCTCGCACGGCCTCAAGCCGCGGCACCTGTCGATGATCGCGCTCGGCGGCGTGATCGGCGCCGGCCTCTTCGTCGGCTCCGGCGCGGGCATCGCCGCCGCCGGGCCCTCCATCGTGCTCGCCTTCGCGCTCTCCGGCCTGCTGGTGATGCTGGTGATGCGGATGCTCGGCGAGATGTCGGCCGCCCACCCGGCCAGCGGCTCCTTCTCGGTGCACGCGGAACGCGAGATCGGCCCCTGGGCCGGGCTCACCGTGGGCTGGCTGTTCTGGACCCTGCTGTGCGTGGGCGTCGGCGCCGAGGCGATCGGCGCGGCCGGCATCATGGGCAGCTGGCTGCCCGGGGTGCCCTCCTGGGTCTGGGTCGCGATCTTCATGAGCTTCTTCTGCGCGACCAACCTGGCCGCGGTGAAGAACTTCGGCGAGTTCGAGTTCTGGTTCGCCGCCGTCAAGGTGACCGCGATCGCCGCCTTCCTGGTGGTCGGCGTGCTGGCCGTGGCCGGCGTGCTGCCCGGCACCTCCTCCCCCGGCACCGCCAACCTCACCGGCACCGGCGGCTTCTTCCCGCACGGCACCACCGGCCTGATCACCGGCCTGCTCGCCTCGGTCTTCGCCTACGGCGGCCTGGAGACCGTGACCATCGCCGCCGCCGAGTCCGAGGACCCGCGGCGCAGCGTGGCATCCGCCGTCCGCACCGCGATGTGGCGGATCGCGCTGTTCTACGTCGGCTCGATGGCCGTGATCGTCACCCTGGTGCCGTGGAACGACCCGTCGGTGGTCAAGCCCGGCCCGTACGTCGCGGTGCTCGACCGGATCGGCATCACCGGCGCCGGGCAGCTGATGAACGTGGTGGTGCTGATCGCGCTGCTGTCCGCGATGAACGCCAACATCTACGGCTCCTCACGGATGGCGTACTCGCTGGTCAGCCGCGGCCAGGGGCCGAAGGTCCTGGGCCGGGTGTCCGGCGGGGTGCCGCGGCCGGCGGTGCTGGCCTCCTCGGCGTTCGGCTTCCTCGCGGTGCTGCTCAGCTACTGGTGGCCGACCACGGTGTTCAGCTGGCTGCTCAACATGGTCGGCGCGGCCGTCCTGGTGGTCTGGGCCTTCATCGCCGTCGCGCAGTTGCGGATGCGGCGACGGCTGGAGCGGGAGGCGCCCGAGCAGCTGACCGTGCGGATGTGGGCCTTCCCGTACCTGACCTGGCTGGCGTTGGCCGGCATCCTCGCGGTGCTGGCGCTCATGACGCTGGACGCGGGCAACCGGGTGCAGCTCTGGTTCACCCTCGGCCTCACGCTCGCCCTGGCGCTGGCCGGCCGGCTGCGGCGCAAGGTCCGCTCCGCCTGACGGGCCGGGGACACCGGCCGACGGGACACCGGCCGATGGAGCCGGGCCGTGGACGGCGGACGGGCCCGGTACGCGAGATGCGTACCGGGCCCGTCCGTGTGCTGCCGGGCGCGGTCACTCGAAGGACGGGCCGGCGGTGCGGGTGCGCTTGATCTCGTAGAAGCCGGGGGTGGAGGCGACCAGCACGGTGCCGTCCCACAGCCGGGCGGCGTTCTCGCCGCGCGGGGTGGGGGTGACCACCGGGCCGAAGAAGGCGACCCGGTCGCCGTCCGGGCCGTCCACCGCGATCACCGGGGTGCCGACGTCCTCGCCGACCAGCGAGATGCCCTCCTGGTGGGAGGCGCGCAGCGCCTCGTCGTACGCGTCGGTGTCGGCGGCGTCGGCCAGCTCGACCGGCAGGCCGGCGGCGGTCAGCGCGGCCTCGATGGTCGCCCGCTCGTTGGGCAGGCCCTGGTTGTGGAAGCGGGTGCCGAGCTCGGTGTACAGCGGGCCGAGCACCTTGTCACCGTGCTGCTGGGCGGCCGCGATCAGGACCCGGACCGGGCCCCAGCCCTTGCCCAGCATCTCCTTGTACCGGTCCGGCAGGTCGTCGCGGTTCTCGTTGAGCACCGACAGGCTCATCACGTGCCAGCGGGTGTCCACCGGACGCAGCTGCTCGACCTCCAGCATCCAGCGGGAGGTCATCCAGGCCCAGGGGCAGATCGGGTCGAACCAGAAGTCTGCGATCTTGCGGGAGTCGGCAGTCGTCACGGACAGTGCCCTTCGGTGAGCGGGTGCGAGTGGGTCTGACGAAGGGCCTCAACACCGGGAATCAGCGGCTGATTCCGCCGGGGCTGTGCAATGGTACGTGGCGCCGAGCATGAAAGGATGCGCCCGGCACCCCAGCCTCACGAGGCGCGATACGGACAGGAGTACCACCGTGCCGGGCAAGAACCTGAGCCGCGAGGAAGCCCAGCAGCGGGCCGGTCTGATCGAGGTGGAGAGCTACCGCGTCCACCTGGATCTGACCTCCGCTCCGGACCCCGCAGCCCCCACCTTCCTCTCCACCACCACCATCACCTTCCGTGCCGCCACCCCGGGCGCGGACAGCTTCGCCGACCTGCTCGCCCCCGGCGTCCGCTCGGTCACCCTGAACGGCCGCGAGCTGGACCCGGCCCGGGTCTTCGACGGCACCCGGGTGGCGCTCGACGGGCTGGCCGAGCACAACGTGCTGGTGGTGGCGGCGGACTGCGCGTACAGCCGCACCGGTGAGGGCCTGCACCGCTTCGTCGACCCGGTGGACGGCGAGACCTACCTCTACACGCATTTCGAGCCGGCCGACGCCCGCCGGGTCTTCGCCAACTTCGAACAGCCCGACCTGAAGGCCCCGTTCACCGTCACGGTGACCGCGCCGGCCGCGTGGGACGTGTACGCCAACGCGGTGCACGACTCGGTCGAGCAGCAGGACGGCGCCCGGACCTGGCGGTTCGCCCCGACCCGGCCGATCTCCACCTACCTGACCGCCGTGGTGGCCGGCCCGTACCACGTGGTGCGCGACCACTACAGCCGCGAACTGCCGGACGGCACCAGGCTGGAGATCCCGCTCGCCGCGACCTGCCGCAGGTCGCTCGCGGAGCACTTCGACGCGGCGGAGATCCTCACCGTCACCAAGCAGGGCCTGGACTTCTTCCACGAGGAGTTCGACTACCCGTACCCGTTCGGCAAGTACGACCAGTGCTTCGTCCCCGAGTACAACATCGGCGCGATGGAGAACCCCGGCTGCGTCACCTTCCGCGAGGAGTTCGTCTTCCGCTCGAAGGTCACCGAGGCCGCGTACGAGGGCCGGGCCAACGTGGTGCTGCACGAGATGGCGCACATGTGGTTCGGCGACCTGGTCACCATGAAGTGGTGGGACGACCTGTGGCTCAAGGAGTCCTTCGCGGACTTCATGGGCTCCTACGGCCTGATCGGCGCCGGCACCCGCTACCGCAGCGCCTGGATCACCTTCGCCAACCGCCGCAAGGCCTGGGCGTACCAGCAGGACCAGTACCCGACCACGCACCCGATCACCGCGGACATCCGGGACCTCGAGGACGCCAAGCTCAACTTCGACGGCATCACCTACGCCAAGGGCGCCTCGGTGCTCAAGCAGCTGGTCGCCTACGTGGGCCGGGACGCCTTCTTCGAGGGCGCCCGCCGCTACTTCCGCCGGCACGCCTTCGGCAACACCGTGCTGGGCGACCTGCTGAGCGTGCTGGAGGAGACCAGCGGACGCGACCTGAAGGCGTGGAGCTCCGCCTGGCTGCAGACCTCCGGGGTCAACTCGCTCACCCCGCAGGTGACCTGCGACGCCGACGGCCGGATCACCGAGCTGGCGGTGCTCCAGGACGGCGACACGCTGCGCCCGCACCGGGTGGCGATCGGCCTCTACGACCGCGACGGGACGGGCGCGCTGGTCCGCACCGACCTGGTCGAGCTGGACGTGGCCGGCGCCCGCACCACCGCGCCCGAGCTGGCCGGACGGCCGCGGCCCACCCTGGTGCTGGTCAACGACGAGGACCTGACCTACTGCAAGGTCCGCTTCGACGAGGTCTCGCTGGAGACCCTGCGCACCGGCCTCGGCGACCTCTCCGCGCCGCTGACCCGCGCGCTGGCCTGGTCCGCGGTGTGGAACCTGACCCGGGACGCCCTGATGCCGGCCCGGGACTACCTCGACCTGGTGCTGCGCTTCGCCGGGCAGGAGTCGGACATCGGCGTGCTCCAGTCGCTGCACCAGCAGGCCAGGACCGCCGTCGACCTGTACGCCGACCCGGCCTGGCGCGCCGAGGGCGGCCGGCTGCTGGCCGAGTGCGCGCTGCGCGAGCTGCGCGCCGCCGCTCCCGGCAGCGACCACCAGCTGGCCTGGGCCCGCTTCCTGGCCTCGGCCGCCGACGGCGCCGAGCACCAGCAGCTGGTGGCCGGGCTGCTCGACGGCAGCGCCCGGATCGACGGGCTGGTGGTCGACCAGGAGCTGCGCTGGGAGTTCTGGCTCACCCTGGCCGCCACCGGCCGGGCCGGCGCCGAGCAGATCGAGGGCGAGCTGCGCCGGGACAACACCGCCAGCGGCAAGCAGCGGGCGGTCAAGTGCCTGGCCGCGCTGCCGACCGCGGGCGCCAAGGCGACCGCCTGGTCGGCGGTGGTGGACTCGGACGACCTGCCCAACGCCCTGGTCGAGGCGCAGATCGCCGGCTTCGCCCAGCCGAACCAGCGCGAGCTGACGGCCGGCTACACCGCCGCCTACTTCGAGCTGCTGGAGACCGTCTGGGCGCAGCGCAGCATCGAGATCGCGATGCGGATCGTCGGCGGCTTCTTCCCCCGGTTGCAGACCGAGCCGGCGACCCTGGAGGCCACCGACGCCTGGCTGGCCGGGCACCCGGACGCGGCGCCCGCGCTGCGCCGGCTGGTGCTGGAGTGCCGGGACAACCTGGCCCGGGCGCTGCGCGCGCAGGACTGCGACCGCGGCTGAGCCGTCCGGACCGCACGACGGCGGCCGCCCGGGATCCCGGGCGGCCGCCGTCGTGTCCGGACCCGCCGGGCTACTTGAGGGTGGCCGAGGTCAGACCGGCCTGCACCTGGCGCTGGAAGGAGAGGTACACCACCAGCACCGGCAGCATCGCGATGGTCATGCCGGCGAACAGCGCGGGGGCGTCGCTCTTGTACCCGGACTGCAGGGCCAGGTTGACCAGGCCCTGGGCGAGCATCGAGTGGTCCGCCTCGCCGGCCGTGGTCGGCTGCATCAGGGTGACCGGCAGGATGTACTGGTTCCACTGGCCGAGCACGTTGAAGATGGCGACGCTGATCAGGCCGGGCTTGGCCATCGGCACCATGATCTGGAAGAACGCCCGGGTGTGCGAGCAGCCGTCCAGCATCGCCGCCTCGTGGACCGCGGTGGGCAGGGTGCGGAAGAACGAGTACAGGAAGAACACGGTGAACGGCAGCGAGTACGCCACGTACACCAGGATCAGGCCGAGGTAGCTGTTCAGGCCGAGGATCGGCGAGATCTCACCGAGGTTGCGGACCATGAAGAACAGCGGCACCAGGGCCAGGTAGACCGGGAACATCGACCCGGCCACGAACAGGTAGTAGATCGCCTTGTTGCCCTTGAACTCGTACCGGGCCAGCACGTACGCCGCCATGCCGCCGAACAGCATGGTCAGGGTGAGCGAGCCGGAGAGCACGATCAGGGTGTTCAGGAAGAACCCGCCGATGCCCTTGGACCAGGCCCGGGAGAAGGCGTCGAAGGCGAAGGTGGCCGGCCAGCTCCAGGCGCTGCCGTTGATCTGCGCGTCGGTCTTGAAGGAGCCGAGGACCACCCAGACCAGCGGGAAGACGATCAGCAGGGCCCAGACGGCCAGGAAGCCGTGGGAGAAGACGTTGAGGACTCCCCCGCCCTCGCCGAAGCGCGCGGTCCGGTCGGCCTTCGGGCGCTTGGCGGCGCGCGGGGCCGGGAGGGTCGAGGTCTCTTCGATGCTAGTGCTCATGTCCATGGCCCCGCTCAGTACTCGATCCGGTCGCGCTTGGTGGCCCAGAGCGAGACGACGGACAGGATCAGCGTGAAGAAGAAGATCACCACACCCATGGCGCAGGCGTAGCCGGCCTCGCCGTTGCGCAGGAAGCTGCGCATCAGGTACGTGGAGATCAACTCGCTGTGGTGGTCAGGGCCGCCGCCGAAGTAGGCGCCGGGGGTGATGCTGGAGACCAGCGCGAAGGCGTCCATCGCGACGATCGCCAGGTACACCCAGGCGGTCTGGACGGTCTCCCAGAGCAGCGGCAGGGTGATCCGCAGGAAGGTCTGGCCGCGCTTGGCGCCGTCCAGCAGGGCGGCTTCGTAGATGTCCTTCGGGATGCCCTGCATGGCCGCGGAGAAGAGCACCAGGTAGAACCCGACGCCGGACCAGACCAGCACCGCCAGCACGCACCACATGACCATGTCCGGGTCGGACAGCCACTGGACCGGGTGGGCGGCGTCGGCCAGCCCGAGCTTGATCAGCACGCCGTTGGCCAGGCCCGCGCCGTCGGTGCGGTAGACCGCGCCCCACAGCACCGCGAGGATCGCGATCGACAGGACCTGCGGGAAGAAGAAGACCACCTTGTAGAAGGAGGCGCCGCGCACGCCCTGCACGCCGCCGGTGCCGCTGCGGCCGCCGACGTTGAGCATGAAGGCGAAGAAGAGCGCGATCAGTATGGTGAGCACCGGCAGCAGCACGAGCAGCAGCAGGTTGTGCCAGATCGCACCGAGGAAGACCTCGTCATCGAGGAGTCTCGTGTAGTTGTCCAGGCCGACGAAGTTCATCTCCTGGCTCTGTCCCGACCAGTCGGTCAGGGAGTATCCGAAGGTCTGCGCGTACGGCCAGAGCACCAGGCTCACGTACAGCAGGATCGGAAGAAAGAGGAACCCCACGATGAAGGGGTACTTGCCGTGACGCATCGCCACTTCTCCTGTCCTCAGGCAAGAGGCACCGGGGGCGGTTAGGGGCCCCCGGTGCGCTCCGGAACTCCGCCGGTCAGGCGGTCTTGTTCTTGGTGGCCGACTCCTTGGCGCGCTTGATCCACTCCGCCGGATCGATGCGCGCGGCCATCAGCTCGCCGGAGGCGTTCTGCAGGTCCTCGTCGAACTTGCTCGCGGTGTTCGGGTACTGGAAGTTGAAGGTGTTGGCACCGGCCGCCTTGAGCGCCACCACGGTGGAGGCGGTGCCCGGCTTCAGCTTGACCTCCGGGCCGACACCGTCCTTGAGACAGGTGAGGCTGTTGGCGGTCTGGGCGAACTTGCCCGAGGCCTCCTTGGTCAGCATCATCCGCAGGAACTCGATGCCGCCGGCCACGTTCTTGGCCTTGGACGGGACGATGAAGGGCTCGCCGGCACCGGCGCGGATCGCCTCGAACGGCAGCTTGTCACCGGGCAGCGACGGCATCGGCAGGAACGCCATGTCGAAGTCGGCCGGGGTGGTGGCGAGCTGCTCGTTCTCCAGCCAGGAGCCGGAGGGGATGAAGGCGGCCTTGTACTGGTTCCACGCGGTCTGCGACTCGGTGTGGGTCATGCCGTTGGTGCCGGGGAGCAGGAAGTCCTTGGAGACGATCTGGTAGAACGCCTCGACCGAGGTCTTGACCGCCGGGTCGTCCCACGCGGTGGCGTCCAGGCTGTCGATCCGCTTCATGAGGTCCAGGCCGCCCTGCTTGGCGATCATGTCCATCATGACGACGTTGATGTAGTACGGGTACTTGCCCTGGTGGGCGACGGGCGCGATGCCGGCGGCCTTGATCTTGCCGCAGAGGTCGATGAACTCGGCCCAGGTCTTCGGCGCGGTCCAGCCGTGGTCCTTGAACAGCTTGTTGGAGTACCAGAAGCCGAACACGGTGTAGACGTAGGACAGGTTGTAGACCTTGCCCTTGATGGTGCCGGACTCGACGGTCCCGGGCATCAGCACGTCGCGGATCTTCTTCGACGGGTCGTCGATGTAGGGCGAGTCCAGCAGCGGGGTGAGCTCGGTCAGCTGGTTGGAGTCGGCCAGCACGTCCAGCTTGATCTGCTTGGCGCCGGAGTCGTCGATGACGTCCGGCGGGCTGCCGGCGTTGAAGCGCGGCTGGAGCTTGCCGGTGACGTCCTTGTCGGCCTGGTGGTTGATCTTGGCGCCCGGGTAGCTCTTCGAGTAGATGGCCTCGAAGGCCTTGGCGTACTCGTTGCCGTAGCCGCCGTCGAAGATGAAGACCTCCAGGCCCTCACCGTCCTTGACGCCGAACGGGTTCTTGGCGTCGCTCAGGTTGAAGCCGCCCGCTCCCTTGGAGCCCTTGTCGCTGCTGCCGGTGCCACCGGCGCAGGCGGCGAGCAGCGAGCCGCCGCTCGCGGCGAGCACGGCGATGCCGGCGGCCCGCTTGAAGATGTCACGACGGTTGTACTCGGTTGCAGAGCCCATGAGTGCCCTAACCCCTCGGTGTCCAGAGAAGATGCAAGACAGGTCTGACGGACGGTCAATTCCTGTTGGATCAGGCGCGCCTAGCGGCAAAGGTGCCGGTCAGAGGCGGTTTTCTTCGATGCGCAAAGGTATAGTCCACTGTTCATCTGGCGGCAATAGCCCGACCGCCTGATGCCGGTGCTGACGGTCAAAGCGTTGTCGGCGGTGCAGCATGTGCAATGTGCAGGAAGCCTGCATATTGCGCGTGCGGCTCGACGATGACCGAAAATGTAGCGCGATCATGCGCGTTTGAACATAGAAACGCGCAGCTTCGCGCATCACGAGCCAGAAACGTGATGTGCGAAGCTGCGCGCCGCCGACTGCCGGAGGATCAGCGTCCGATCCGGCCGAGCCCCTTGTCCAGGGCCGTGACCAGGGATCCCTGGGCGTCGTCGTTGTCCAGCGACCAGGCCATCACACCACCCAGCCCGTTCCAGCGGGAGTACTGCGCCTTGCGGGTCAGCAGCTCCGGCGTGTCGTACGACCAGAACTCGGTCCCGTCGTACTTCCAGGTGGCGCCGTGCAGCAGGTCGTCGTGGACGGTACCGGGCAGGTCCTTGATCCGGTTGTACGGGAGGTTCCCGCCCTGCGCGGGGCCGGTGGCCGGCTGGTAGAGGCCGGCCTTGGTGCCGGCCGGAACGCCGGTCCAGCCGTAGCCGTAGAACGGCACGCCGAGCACGGTCTTGGCGGCCGGCAGGCCGGCGGCCAGGTAGTGCCGCACCACCCGGTCGGCGCTGTAGCCGCGGTTGTCGACGGCCGGGTCGGCCCGGTCGGAGTAGAGGTTGGCGTTGTGGTCGGTCGGCCCCTGGGCCTCCCAGGTGCCGTGCAGGTCGTAGGTCATCAGGTTCAGCCAGTCGACCGAGCGGGCGACCTTGCGGACCTCCAGCTGGTCCGCCCGGGCCTCGTTGGCCGGCACCGCGGCGGTGAGCAGGTAGTGGGTGCGCGACTTCGCGCCCAGCGCGTCCAGCTGGCGGCGGAACTCCTGCATCAGCAGGGTGTAGTTGCGGCCGTCCTCGGGGCGCACCACGTTGCCCGGGTCACCGCCGCCGCCCGGGTACTCCCAGTCGATGTCGATGCCGTCGAAGACCCCGGCACCGGCCGCCGCGCCGCCCTCGACCGAGCCGAGCTGCGGCAGGTTGCCGCGCAGGTAGAGGTCGAGGCAGGAGGAGACGAACTTCCGGCGCGAGGCGTCGGTGAGGGCGGCGTCGGAGAAGTACTTCGACCAGGTCCAGCCGCCGAGCGAGACCACGGCCCGCAGCTGCGGGTTGGCCGCCTTGAGCTTGCGCAGCTGGTTGAAGTTGCCCTTGAGCGGCTGCTCGGCGGTGTCGGCCACGCCGTCCACCGACTCCTCGGCCCCGACCGGCCGCTGGTAGTCGGCCCAGGCGTCGCCGACCCCGGCGCCGTTGGCCTCGAAGCAGGTGCCCTCGGCGGAGACGTTGCCGAAGGCGTAGTTGATCACGGTGAGCTTGCCGGCCTGCCCCGAGGTCTGCACCTTCTTGGCGGAGAACCCGCTGTAGATGCCCCACTGGGTGAAGTAGCCGACCCGCTGCCCCTCCAGGCGCGGGGCGCGGTCGTGGGCCTGGGCGACGGGGGCACTGAGGGCTGCGGCGACCGTGACGGCGGCGACAGCGGCTGCGGTACGACTGAGCATGCGCATACGAGAAGACCCGTGGCTCTCTCTGAATCAGCGTCAAATGGTCTGGACCAAGCTGAGACAGAGGTTTAGTCCAAGGGCGCCACCCGCACAAGGGGGTGCGCACAACGCGGACCGGGCCGCACCCCTTCGCAGGGGTGCGGCCCGGTCGCCGGACGGGGTGCGGGTCAGCCGTTGATCAGGCTGCGCAGCACGTACTGCAGGATGCCGCCGTTGCGGTAGTAGTCCGCCTCGCCGGGGGTGTCGATCCGGACCACGGCGTCGAACTCGACGTCGCCGGCCTTGACCTTGACGGTCTTCGGGGTGCGGCCCTCGTTCAGCTCGGTGACACCGGTGAAGGAGAAGGTCTCCTCGCCGGTCAGGCCGAGCGACTCGGCGGTCTGGCCGGCCGGGAACTGCAGCGGCAGCACGCCCATGCCGATCAGGTTGGAGCGGTGGATGCGCTCGTAGGACTCGGCGATGACGGCCTTGACGCCGAGCAGCGCGGTGCCCTTGGCCGCCCAGTCGCGGGACGAGCCGGAGCCGTACTCCTTGCCGGCCAGGACGACCAGCGGGATGCCGGCGGCCTGGTAGTTCTGCGAGGCGTCGTAGATGAACGACACCGGCGCGTCGGCCTGGGTGAAGTCGCGGGTGTAGCCGCCCTCGGTGCCCGGCGCGATCTGGTTGCGCAGGCGGATGTTGGCGAAGGTGCCGCGGATCATCACCTCGTGGTTGCCACGGCGCGAGCCGTACGAGTTGAAGTCGCGCTTCTCCACGCCGTGCTCGGTGAGGTACTGCGCGGCCGGGGTGCCCGGCTTGATGTTGCCGGCCGGGGAGATGTGGTCGGTGGTGACCGAGTCGCCCAGCTTGGCGAGCACGCGGGCGCCGGCGATGTCGTTCACCGGGCTCGGGGTGGTCGCCATGCCCTCGAAGTACGGGGGCTTGCGGACGTAGGTGGACTCGGCGTCCCACTCGAAGGTGTTGCCGGTCGGGATGGGGAGCGACTGCCAGCGGTGGTCACCGGCGAAGACGTCCTGGTAGCCCTTGTCGAACATGGCCTCGTCGATGGAGCCGGCGACGGTGTCGGCGACCTCCTGCTCGGAGGGCCAGATGTCGGCGAGGAAGACGTCGTTGCCGTCCGCGTCCTGGCCGAGCGCGTCCCGGGTGATGTCGACGTTCATGTTGCCGGCGAGGGCGTAGGCGACCACCAGCGGCGGGGAGGCCAGGTAGTTCATCTTGACGTCCGGGTTGATCCGGCCCTCGAAGTTGCGGTTGCCGGAGAGCACCGAGACGACCGCGAGGTCGGCCTCGTTGACGGCGGCCGAGACCTCCTCGGGCAGCGGGCCCGAGTTGCCGATGCAGGTGACGCAGCCGTAGCCGACCAGGTTGAAGCCCAGCTTCTCCATGTACGGGAGCAGGCCGGCCTTCTCGTAGTAGTCCATGACGACCTTGGACCCGGGGGCCAGGGTGGTCTTGACCCAGGGCTTGACGTGCAGGCCCTTCTCCACGGCCTTCTTCGCCAGCAGGGCGGCGCCCAGCATGACGGAGGGGTTGGAGGTGTTGGTGCAGGAGGTGATCGAGGCGATCACGACCGCGCCGTTGTCGATCTCGTAGGTCGAGCCGTCGGGCGAGGTGACGGCGGTCGGCTTGGAGGCCTCGGCGGCGTAGGTCGGCAGCGCCTCGGCGAACTTCTGCGCGGCCTCGGCCAGCACGACCCGGTCCTGCGGGCGCTTCGGGCCGGAGATCGACGGCACGACGGTCGAGACGTCCAGCTCGAGGTACTCGGAGAAGACCGGCTCGACCGACGGGTCGTGCCACAGGCCCTGGGTCTTGGCGTACGCCTCGACCAGGGCGAGCTGCTGCGCGCTGCGGCCGGTCAGCTTCAGGTAGTTGATGGTCTCGGCGTCGATCGGGAAGATCGCACAGGTCGAGCCGAACTCCGGCGACATGTTGCCGATGGTGGCGCGGTTCGCCAGCGGGATCGCGGTGACGCCCTCGCCGTAGAACTCGACGAACTTGCCGACCACACCGTGCTTGCGCAGCATCTCGGTGATGGTGAGCACCAGGTCGGTGGCGGTGGTGCCGGCCGGCAGCTGGCCGTTGAGCTTGAAGCCGACCACGCGCGGGATCAGCATGGAGACCGGCTGGCCGAGCATCGCGGCCTCGGCCTCGATGCCGCCGACGCCCCAGCCCAGCACGCCCAGGCCGTTGACCATGGTGGTGTGCGAGTCGGTGCCGACGCAGGTGTCGGGGTAGGCCTGGCCGCCACGGACCATGACCGTGCGGGCCAGGTGCTCGATGTTGACCTGGTGCACGATGCCGGTGCCCGGCGGGACGACCTTGAACTCGTCGAACGCGGTCTGGCCCCAGCGCAGGAACTGGTAGCGCTCCTTGTTGCGGCCGTACTCGATCTCGACGTTCTGGACGAAGGCGTCCGGGGTGCCGAAGCGGTCGGCGATGACCGAGTGGTCGATGACCAGCTCGGCCGGGGCCAGCGGGTTGATCTTGGAGGGGTCGCCGCCCAGCTCCTTGACCGCCTCGCGCATGGTGGCGAGGTCGACGACGCACGGCACGCCGGTGAAGTCCTGCATGATCACGCGGGCCGGCGTGAACTGGATCTCCTCACTCGGCTCGGCGTTCGGGTCCCAGCCGCCGAGGGCGCGGATGTGGTCGGCGGTGATGTTCGCGCCGTCCTCGGTGCGGAGCAGGTTCTCCAGCAGGACCTTGAGGCTGTACGGCAGCCGCTCGGAACCCTCGACGGCGGAGAGCTTGAAGATCTCGTACGACTCGTCGCCCACCTGCAGCGAGCTGCGGGCGTCGAAGCTGTTCGCGGACACGACTGACTCCTTCTAGGTCCACCCAGTGGTAAGGTAAGCCTTACTTGGCTCCGCCTCGCCACGATGGAAGGCGTGCGCCTCTCGGCAAGTATCTTGATGTCAAGATAAATCATAGTGCGTAGTTATCTCGACGTCGAGATAAACCATAGTGCATGCCCGTTCGCCGGACGACGCCAGGCGGGCCCGGGCATCCTCTCCAACCTTCCCCTGCCGACCGCCGCCCGCAACCGCAGCCGCGCTACCGTGGGCCCGGTCCGTCGAATCCGCAGGCAGGGAGCCCGTCCGGTGATAGTCGTCGATGCGTCAGCGCTGGTCCTGGCCCTGGCGGACGAGGGTGAACGCGGCGCGGCGGCCCGGGCCGAGCTCGCCGCCGACGGCGACTGGGCGGCCCCCGAGCACCTGCTCATCGAGGTGATGCAGTCGCTGCGCGGCCTCTACCTGGCCCGGCAGCTGACCCCCGAACGGGTCGCCGAACTGGCGGCCGAACTCCCCGGGATCGCCTTCCGCAAGGTCGAGCTGGGCGGGCTGCTCGGGCGGGTCTGGGAACTCAAGGACAACCTGACGCCGGACGACGCCGCGTACGTGGCCGTCGCCGAACACCTCGGCGCGCCACTGGTCACCGCCGACCTGCGGCTGATGCGGGCGAGCGGGCCGCGCTGCGAGATCCGGGGCATCGGGGGCGCCTGAGGTCGGGGGGCTCCTGACGGGGACTGGTGACGGGGACTCCTGGCGGGGGGCTCGGGGCGGCGGGGGCGGCTCCCCGTACGGGTGACCCGGCGGCACGGCGGCGTGCGGCCGTGGCGGCCGGACCGCCACGGTGGGCGGTGTCCAGCCCCGACCAGCCGGAAGGCCCCGCCCCGATGTCCGTCCCGTTCCCCCTCCCGCGCGCCGGACGCCTCCGCGGCCCGCGCTCCGGCACTCTCTCCGGCCCGCTCTCCGGTCTGGCCGGTGCCATGGTGCCGCTGGCCGTCCTGCCCGCCGCCGTCTCGCCGACCGTGGTGGCCGCCGACTTCGACCCGGCGACGGCCTTCGTCCCGCCGGCCGCCGTCAGCTACGCCCAGGACCTGGTGCCGTACGGCGCGCGGGTCCGGGTCACCGTGGTACGCGGCGCCGGCCGGACCACGGTGGCGGTGGCGCTGGCCTCGGTGGCGCCCGACCACACCTTCCCCGCCCACGTGCACACCGGCCGCTGCGGGGCCGACCCGGCCGCCTCCGGCCCGCACTACCAGCACCAGGTCGACCCGGTGCAGCCCTCCAGCGACCCGGCCTTCGCCAACGAGCGCAACGAGCTGCGGATGCAGGTACGGACCGACGCCACCGGGGCCGGTCAGGCCCGGACCACGGTGGGCTGGGAGTTCCGGCCGAACTCGGCCCACTCGGTGGTGCTGCACGCGGGCGAGGCCGCCGCGGGACACGCGGCAGGCGACCGGGTGGCGTGCGTGAACGTCGACTTCTAGTCACCCCCCTGCAGCGGTGCGCCCCGACCGCGGTCAGGCCAGGGGCAGGCTGGGCCAGCCGGGTCAGGCCAGGGTCGCCACCAGCACGGCCTTGATGGTGTGCAGGCGGTTCTCGGCCTGGTCGAAGACCAGCGAGTGGTGCGACTCGAAGAGCTCGTCGGTCACCTCGAGCTCGGTCATCCCGGTCGCCTCGTGCAGCTGTCGGCCGACCTCGGTACCCAGGTCGTGGAAGGCCGGCAGGCAGTGCAGGAAGCGCACCGCCGGATTGCCGGTGGCGCGGACGGTGTCCATCGAGACCTGGTAGGGCCGGAGCACCTCGACCCGCTCCGCCCAGACCTCCTTGGGCTCGCCCATCGACACCCAGACGTCGGTGTAGAGGAAGTCCGCCCCCGCCACCCCGGCGGCCACGTCCTCGGTCAGGGTGATCCGGGCGCCGGTCCGGCCGGCCAGCTCCTCGGCCGCCTTGCGCACCTCCTCGGCCGGCCAGAGCTGCTGCGGGGCGACGATCCGGATGTCCATCCCCAGCAGCGCCCCGGTCACCAGCAGCGAGTTGCCGGTGTTGAAGCGGGCGTCGCCGAGGTAGACCAGGGTGACGTCGGCCAGCGGCTTGGTGGAGTGCTCCCGGATGGTCAGCACGTCGGCCAGCATCTGGGTGGGGTGCCACTCGTCCGTGAGGCCGTTCCACACCGGTACGCCCGCGTGGGCGGCCAGCTCCTCGACGATCTCCTGGCCGTACCCCCGGTACTCGATGCCGTCGAACATCCGGCCGAGCACCCGGGCCGAGTCCTTGATCGACTCCTTGTGGCCGAGCTGCGAACCGGCCGGGTCGAGGTAGGTGGTCGCGGCGCCCTGATCATGGGCGGCGACCTCGAACGCGCAGCGGGTGCGGGTGGAGGTCTTCTCGAAGATCAGGGCGATGTTCTTGCCGCGCAGGCGGGGCTGCTCGGTGCCCGCGTACTTGGCGGCCTTGAGCTGCGCCGCCAGGTCGACCAGGTGCCGGAACTCCTGCGGCGTGAGGTCGAGCTCCTTGAGCAAGTGCCGGTTCCGGAGGTTGAAGGCCATGCCGGGCTCCTGGGTCGTCTGGCGGATCGGGGCACGTGTTCTCGGTCCCGTGATTGGCTCGGCGAACCGAGAGACGGGAAGTGTATACGACTGGCGGAATTTATATGCAGAGCGGGGGTAACGGCGGCCCCACGGCGCGCGGGACATCCCGAGAACACCGTGGGGCCGTTGCCGGTCGTGCCGCCACCCGGCGCCCCGCCCGGGGTCTCCCGGCGAGGCGGCCGGGGCTACCCGGCGACCTGGCCGAGGGCGGCCCGCCGGGCGGGCACTACAGCCGCGGGTCCACCGGCTCCGACTCCAGCGCCAGCACCGCGAAGACCGGCTCGTGCACCCGCCAGAGCGGCTCGCCGGCGGCCAGGCGGTCCAGTGCCTCCAGGCCGAGCGCGTACTCGCGCAGCGCGAGCGAGCGCTTGTGCCCCAGGAAGCGCTGGCGCAGCTGGTCCAGGTACTGGGTGTAGTCCGGCCCGTAGATGATCCGCAGGTACTCGCGGCCGCGGACCTTCACGCCCGGCTGCACCAGCCGGCCGTCGGCCCCGCCCCGGACCAGCGAGGCCAGCGGCTTGACCACCATCCCTTCGCCGCCCGCCGCGGTGAGCTCCTCCCACCAGGCGATGCCCGCGGCGACCGAGGCCTCGTCCGAGGTGTCGACCACCAGCCGGCCGGTGCGCTGCAGGATCGGCGCGGCCTGCTCGTCGGCCTCGACCAGCCGGTCGATCCAGCCGAGGTGCTGGTCGTGCGGGCGCACCGCGAGGTTGGCTCCCTCGGCGGCCAGCAGCTGGAAGGGGGCCAGCCGGATGCCGGACAGGCCCTCGGTGGGCCAGCAGTAGCGGCGGTAGGAGGCGGTGAACGCCTCCGCGTCCGCCGCCCGCTGCCGCTGCCGGGCGGTCAGCTCGGCCACGTCGAGGCCGCGGCCGGCGGCCTGGGTCAGCGCGGCCAGCACCCGGGGCAGCGCGGCACCGGCCGCGGCGCCCACCGCGGCGTACTGGCGGCGCAGCAGTTCGGCGGCCTTCAGCGACCAGGGCATCAGTTCGGCGTCCAGCAGCAGCCAGCCGGTGTCGAGCTCCTCGAACAGGCCGGCCCGCTCGGCGGCGGCCCGGACCCGGTCGAGGACGGCGCCGGTCAGCTCGGCGTCACCGAGGAAGGCGCGGCCGGTCCTGGTCCAGATCGCGCCCGGGCCGGGCAGGCCGAACCGCTTCTCCAGCGCCGCCCCGTCCCGGGCGACCAGCACCACCGCGCGCGAGCCCATGTGCTTCTCCTCGCACACGACCTGCCGGACGCCGTCGTGCGCGTAGCCGGCGAACGCCTCCTCCGGGTGCTCCAGGTAGCCGTCGCGGCGCGAGGTCGCGCACGGCGCCATGGTCGGCGGGAGGTAGCTGAGCAGCCGCGGGTCCAGCGCGAACCGGCTCATCACCTCCAGGGCCGCCGCCGCGTTCTCCTCCCGGATCGAGATCCGGCCGTGGTGGCCGGTCTCGACGATCCGACGGCCCGCCACGTCGCCGAGGTCCAGCGGGCGGCCCTCCCGGGAGCCCGGCGCATCGGTCTGCATCGGCCGCACCGGGGCGTACCACTCCTGCTCGGCGGGCACGCTCACCAGCTCCCGCTCCGGGTAGCGCAGCGCGGTGAGGCTGCCGCCGAAGACGCAGCCGGTGTCCAGGCAGATGGTGTTGTTGACGAAGCTCGCGGCCGGCACCGGGGTGTGGCCGTAGACCACCATCGCCTTGCCCCGGTACTCCTCGGCCCAGGGGTAGCGGACCGGCAGGCCGTACTCGTCGGTCTCGCCGGTGGTGTCGCCGTACAGCGCGTGCGAGCGGACCCGGCCGGAGGCCCGGCCGTGGTACTTCTCCGGCAGGCCGGCGTGGCAGACCACCAGGTCGCCGCCGTCCAGCAGGTAGTGGCTGACCAGGTCGCGCATGAAAGCGCGGACCTGGACGCGGAACTCCTCCGGCTCGGCGGCCAGCTGGTCCAGCGACTCCTGGAGGCCGTGCGAGACGGTGACCTTGCGGCCGGCCATCTGCCGGCCGAGCTTGTTCTCGTGGTTGCCCGGCACGCAGAGCGCGTGGCCGGCACCGACCATGCCCATCACCAGGCGCAGCACGCCCGGCGTGTCCGGTCCGCGGTCGACCAGGTCGCCGACGAAGACCGCGGTGCGGCCCTCGGGGTGGACCGCGTCGACCGGACGGCCCTGGTCGTCCCGGCTCAGGGTGTAGCCGAGGCGGGCGAGCAGGGTCTCCAGCTCGGAGCGGCAGCCGTGGATGTCGCCGACGATGTCGAACGGGCCGGTGAGGTGGCGCAGGTCGTTGAAGCGCTTCTCGGGCACGATATCGGCGGCCTGCACCTCGGCCTCGCCGCGCAGGATGTGCACCTTGCGGAAGCCCTCGCGCTCCAGGCCGCGCAGCGAGCGGCGCAGCTCGCGCTGCTGGCGCGGGATCACGTGCGGCGGCAGCTGGCGGTCGGGCCGGTGCCGGTTGCGCTCGGCGCAGACGGCGGGGGGCACGTCCAGCACGATGGCGATCGGCAGCACGTCGTGCTCGCGGGCGAGCGCGACGAGCTGGCGGCGGGCCTCCTGCTGGACGTTGGTCGCGTCGACCACGGTGAGCCGGCCGGCGGCCAGCCGCTTGCCGACGATGTAGTGGAGCACCTCGAACGCCTCGGCGGAGGCCGACTGGTCGTTCTCGTCGTCGGCCACCAGCCCGCGGCAGAAGTCGGAGGAGACCACCTGGGTGGAGAGGAAGTGCTTGCGGGCGAAGCTGGACTTGCCCGCGCCGGTGGTACCGATCAGCACCACGAGCGAGACGTCGGTGACGGGCAGCCGGCGGACGGCCGGAGCGGCGGCATCGGGGGCCGAGTCGTCCGGGGCGTCCGGGGCCATGGCCGCAAGGGCTTCGGGGTCGCGAGTCACGGCGTCGTCGTCGTGGGTCAGGGCGTCGGTCGGCGACGGGGTGGCTGCGGCGCCGTCGGGCTGCGCGGCCTCGGCGGGCTGTGCGGCGGCGGTCATCGGGTCGCGCTCCCTTCCTGGATGGCGGAGTCGGTGTCGGCGGCGGTGGTGTCGGATTGGTCGGCGGCGGCGGTGACGGCGGGGCCGGTGTCGGCGGGGGTGCCGATCCGGAAGAGGGCGAGCTGGGTGGGCGCGCCCACCTCCTCGTCCACCGGACCGACCGGGCGGAGGCTGTACGTGTACCCGTACTTCCGGGCCACCTCACCGGCCCATCCGGCGAACTCCGCGCGGGTCCACTCGAAGCGGTGGTCCGAGTGCCGGACGTGCCCGGCCGGGAGGCTCTCCCAGCGGACGTTGTACTCGACGTTGGGTGTGGTGACGACGACGGTGGACGGCCGGGCCGCACCGAACACCGCGTACTCGAGGGCGGGCAGCCGGGGCAGGTCGAGGTGCTCGATGACCTCGGAGAGCACGGCCGCGTCGTAGCCCTTGAGCCGGACGTCGGTGTAGGTCAGTGCGCCCTGGACCAGCTTGACCCGGGCCGACTGACGCTCGGTCATCCGGTCCAGTCGCAGCTTACGGGCGGCGGCGGCCAGGGCCCGGGAGGACACGTCCACTCCGAGCACCTCGGTGAAGCGCACGTCCTTGAGCAGCGCCCCGACCAGCTCGCCCTGTCCGCAGCCGAGGTCGAGCACGCGGGCGGCGCCGGTCTCGTGCAGCGCGCCGACGATCGCCTCCCGGCGCCGGACGGCGAGCGGAACGCCCTTCTCCGCAGCTTGCTCGGGTTGGCCCGCGGTCTGCTCCCCGGCGGCCTGCTGCTGGTGGGTCTCCTCCTCGGCGGTGTCGTCGACCGCGTTGTCCACCTCCTCGGCCTCCCGGTCGTCGGCCTCGGCCAGCCGGGCCAGCGCCAGCCGCTCCAGTGCGAGCCGGGTCAGCGACCAGCGGCGGGCCAGGTACCGACGGGTGATCAGCGAGAGCTCGGGGTGGTCGCCCAGCCAGCCCTCGCCGGCCGCGAGCAGCTTGTCGACCTCGTCCGGCGCCACCCAGTAGTGCTTGGCACCGTCCAGCACCGGCAGCAGGACGTACAGCTGCTGGAGCGCGTCCGACAGCCGCAGGGTGCCGGTGAGCCCGACCTTCACGAAGCGGGAGGCGCCCCACTCCGGGAAGGTCTCGTCGAGCGGGATGTCGGTCGCGTCCACCTGCCAGCCCAGCGGCTCGAACAGCCTGGTCACCATGGTCACGCCGCCACCGGCCTCGCCGGAACCGTTGGCGGGCACGGCGGGCAGCTCGATCCGCAGCGGCAACGGCTGCTCCGCCAGCCCCGGCCGCAGCTCGCAGACGCCCTTCATCGCGGACCGGAATACCGCCCGCAGCGCCACCGCCAGCAGCGAGGACGCGGCGTAGGACCGGTCGTTGACGTACTGGGCGAGCGCGAAGTCGGGCGAGCCGCCGCGGCCCTTGCCCCGGCCCTGGCGGACCAGCGCGATCGGGTCGATGTCGAGCAGCAGCACCGCGGTGCACGCCGCTTCGGTGGCTTCCGGGTAGAGGACGTGGGCCACGCCGTGGGAGGTCGAGAACCGCTGCACCTTGTCGGGGTGCTTGTGGAGCAGGAATCCCAGGTCGGTGGCAGGCCGCTCGGCCGTGCCTGTGGTGGAGATCGAGATGAACACCTGTCCGAGTATCGACCACGGCCGTCTCCGCGGTCACCGGGTTTTGGCCGGCCGAGCCGGCGGTGGCCACGCCGCGCCGTCCGGACGGTGGGCGTGTTCGGCAAGCCGGACGGGGATTGGCTAACGTGCACGTGTGACTGCTGATACCTCCTCCCTCGCACGCGGTGCCGTCGCCGCCGGTCTGGCCACCATCACCGCAGACGGCACCATCCTCGACACCTGGTACCCCGCGCCGGAGCTGGCCGACGCGCCCGGCCCGGCCGGCACCGTCCGGCTGACCGCCGAGCAGGCCGAGGCCGCGCTCGGCCCGGGCGCCTCCGAGGCGCTGCGCGCCGACGCGCGCCGGGGCGTCGAGGTCGTCGCGGTGCGCACCACGATCTCCTCGCTGGACGAGAAGCCGCTCGACGCGCACGACGCCTACCTCCGCCTGCACCTGCTCAGCCACCGCCTGGTGAAGCCGCACGGGCAGAACCTGGACGGCATCTTCGGGCTGCTCGCCAATGTCGCCTGGACCAGCATCGGCCCGGTGCCGGTGGACCTGGTCGAGCAGGCCCGGCTCGCCGTCCGCGCGCAGGGCGGCCAGCTCGCCGTGTACGGCATCGACAAGTTCCCGCGGATGACGGACTACGTGGCGCCGGGTGGCGTCCGGATCGCCCACGCGGACCGGGTGCGGCTGGGTGCCCACCTGGCCGAGGGCACCACCGTGATGCACGAAGGCTTCGTCAACTTCAACGCCGGCACCCTCGGCACCTCGATGGTGGAGGGCCGGATCAGCGCGGGTGTCGTGGTCGGCGACCACAGCGACATCGGCGGCGGCGCCTCGATCATGGGCACCCTCTCCGGCGGCGGCAAGCAGGTCGTCTCGGTGGGCGAGCGCTGCCTGCTCGGTGCCAACGCCGGTATCGGGATCTCGCTCGGCAGCGACTGCGTGGTCGAGGCCGGCCTGTACGTCACCGCCGGGACCCGGGTCACCACCCCGGACGGCACGATCGCCAAGGCGGTCGAGCTGTCCGGCCAGGACAACCTGCTGTTCCGCCGCAACTCGCAGTCGGGTGCGGTCGAGGTCATCGCCCGCTCCGGTTCCTGGGGCGGGCTCAACGCGGAGCTGCACGCGCACAACTGATCTCCTCTCGCCTCGCCGGGCCTCCGGCGCCCGCCGTCCTCGCGACGGCCGGCGCCGGGGGCCCGTTGTCGTACGGCCCGCCGCCCTCCCGCGCCCACGCTCGCGCCGGGCCGGCTCGTGCGGCCTAGCCCAGCGGGCTGCCGGGTCGCAAGCCCGGCTCACCCCTGGGGCTGACCCGCCGGACGGCAATGGACCTCAAAGGGTGGTCTGCGGTGACCGGCCGAGTCCGGGGCTCGTTGGACCGGCGGCCGACATCCGTCGCATCACACCGCACTACCGAGCTGGAGGGGCCCCCTCATGTCCGAGCCCTGGTCCGAGGCGCCCGCCGCGTCGCAGACGCCCGCCGCCCCCACCGCCCCCGAGGCGCCGAAGAGCCTGCTGGAGCAGATGCAGGAGCTGCTCGCATCGATCAGCACCGACCTGGCCGGGCTCGACGCCGACCTGCAGTCCTCCGGGGCGCGGGCGGCCAGACAGGCCCGCGCCGTCGAGGGTTCGGCCGAGGCCGGATCCGGCCGGTAGTCCCGGCCCGCGGGCGGCCCCAGCGGGACGACCAGTATCGGCGCCGCCCGCTCGGCCCGGCGGTCGCCGCCGCGTGCGGGCGCCGGGTCATCGGCCGGCCGACCGGATGCGGCCACCGACGGCTGCTGGACCGGGTCGAGATCCTCTTCGTCCGGGAGCGCGTCGACGGCCTCCGGGAGTTCGGCCGCCTCCGGCATCGGCGCTCCCGACTCCCGCCGGACCGTCCGCAACAGCTCGACCACCAGGTCCTTGCACTCGGCCCCGGCGTCCACCCCGTCGATGCACCGCCAGTAGACGCTCTCGGCCTCGGCCCCGCAGGCGAGCACCACCAGGGTCTCGGCGACCTCGTGGAGCAGGGTGCCGAGTGCCAGCAGGACGGGCTCGAGCTCGCCGAGTTCGCCCAGCCGCCCGGCCCGCCCGCCGCCGGACCAGCCCGCCGACCACGCCGCCCAACCGCTGGCCGCTTCCCGGCCTCCGCCGGCGCGGGCAGCACCCGCGCACCCGTCGCCGGCGCAGAGGTCGCCCTCGCAGGCCCCGTCCTGGCAGGCACCGTCCGTGCACGCGCCGTCGGCGCAGGCGGGATCGGCTTCCGGCGGCGGTTCGAGGCAGGCGGCGGCGTGGCTGCCCGCATCACCGAGCAACTGCCCGAGCGCGGCCCGCTCACCGCCCGTGGTCTCCGCGATCCGCGCCCCGATCGCCTCGGTCAGCAGACCCGCCTGCCACGCCTCCAGCAGCGCGTCCGGCACCGTCCTCGCCTCGGCCAGGGCGTGCCGGGCGGTCTTGATCAGTCGCAGCGCGTCCATCCCCGCCGCTCCCTTCGCTCGCGTCGGACCGCCGCCGGCGTGGCAGCGGATCACGACGCAAGAGTGCGGCCAGGACGGCCGTCCCGGCAGACCCCTCCCGATTCCTGTGGACAAGCCCGGCCTGTGGACAACTCAGGTCCCCCACACGGGTGAAGGGCAGCAAGCTCGTCGCCCACCACCCACCCCGTCAGCCGATGTCCGCCCCACCCGTCGCCCCGGCCCCGCCTGGCTCACCGGCACCGCCCGCCTCCCCGGCCCCGCCCGGCACCGGGAACCGCTGCTCGTTGCGTTCGATCTTCGCCGCCAGCGCCTCCAGCGGGTCCACCCCCACCGCCGAGCAGAACTGGAGCAGGTACGCCAGCACGTCCGCCACCTCGTCCCGGACCCGGTGGGCGGCCGCCGGTTCGGCCATCACCTCGGCGGCCTGTTCCGGGGTCAGCCACTGGAAGATCTCCAGCAGCTCGCCCGCCTCCACGCTGAGCGCGGCGGCGAGGTTCTTCGGCGTGTGGAAGGGCTGCCAGTCGCGGGCCGCCGCGAACGCCACCAGCCGCTGCTGGAGCTCCCCCAACGAGGGGACGGGCGGGGTGTCGGCCTGGCGGGTGCTCTGTCGATCGTTCACCCCGCCAGGTCTACCCCATCCGGCCGCCACCCACCGCCGCCCCCACAGCCACAAGCCGGGCAGCGCCCCCACCACTGCCCCACCCACGACCGCCCCGCCCGCCGACGCTCACGGCTGCCGCACGTCGACCGCCCCCTGCGCCGGCACCCGCGGCCCCTCCGACCGCAGCAGCACGCTGTGCCCGCTCGCCGGGTCGCGCCGGCACTCCACCAGCTCGACCCCGGTCACCTCCCGGGCCGCGGCCGGCTCCTGCAGCGCCCCCAGCAGGCGCACGTCCTCCTTGGCGCACACCTCCGAGGCCAGCCGCAGCAGCGAGGCGGCCTGCTCGACGCCGAGCCCGGCCCCCAGGTCCTCGGCCAGCACGGTCAGCTGACGGTGGGCCGGGGGTACCTCCTCGGCCGGGTCGACGTCCAGCACCCCGGCCCCGGTGAGCAGCACCGCGGCGAACGCGAGCAGCCGCAGCATGCCGTCCGAGGCCTGGTCGGCGCCGGTCCGGCCGAGCACGCCCTCGTCGAAGACCGCGAGCAGCCGCTCCTGCGGCGCGATCCCCCGGCGGGCCACGTCGAGACCGAGCAGCGGGTGCGGGGCGGCCGCCTGCACGGCCTTGAGCAGCCGCCCGTAGCGCCGGGTGCAGTCCCCCTTGAGGCGGGCCAGCACGGCGGAGATGTTGGCGGCGCTGCCGAGCAGCCGGGCCTGCGGGTCGGGCCTGGCCCAGCCGCGCATCACGGCCGGGACGGGGTGCAGTGGGAAGACCTCGCGCAGGGCGGTGAGCAGCTGTTCGGAGGCGGTCAGCACCTTGCGCTCGCCCGGTGAGGAGCCGGCCACCCGGAGCGGGATCTGGGCGGTGATCAGGCTGCCGCTGGGGAACGGGGCCCGGATGTCGCCCTGCCGGGTGTCGTTGTGCCAGGTGACGTTGATCCGGCCGTGCGGGACGTCCTGCTCGCCGGTCTCCACCAGCGTCTCGCCGTCCAGGGTCAGCCACTCGCGGGCGATCCTGACCTGGCCGTCGGTGCGCACCACGACCTCCAGCCGGATCGGCCCGGCGTGGGAGCGGACCGTGCAGCCGAGGATGATCGCGTTCCGTCCGTGCGGGACGCAGCCGGCCAGCCCGCCGCGCAACGGGGTCGCCAGCGGGCCGCTGGTGGCGCCGTTGCCGTCCAGCGAGGGGCGGATCTCCTCGCCCTGCGCGAGCCGGGAGAGTACCGCGAGGGCGTCCAGCGCGTTGGACTTCCCCACCCCGCTGGGCCCGTGCAGCACGGTGAACGGGGAGAGCCCGAGGGTGGCCCGTCGGTAGGACTTGAAGGACGTGAGCCGGAGCTCCTCGACGGTCGGGCGGAGCGTGGGACGGGGTGCACACTGGACGGCTTCGCTGGTCACCCCGAGGACCCTAGCCCCCGCCTGATCAGCAGAAACGTGACTCCTGCGGCCATTCACCCCATTGAGTCAGCCGGGTGCGGGGGCCCTCGGCGCACGCCCCGGCCGCCGGTACGACGGCCCGGAGGTAGATTCAGCGATAGGTCGACACCAGCACCGAGCCGGTCACCTCGACCGGCTCGGGCAGCGCGGCGAGCGCGCCGGCCAGCCGCTCCCGGTCGGTGTGCCAGGCGCTCGGCCCCATCCCGACCACGGCCGCCGCGTCCGCGTGCGAGAGCCGCAGCCGGAACTCCACCTCGGTGCGGGCGGCCCGGTCGAACCACGGACCGAGCTTCTCGTCGATCCGGCGCTCCTTGTCCTCGTCCACCGAGAGCAGCCCGAGGGCGGCGACCAGCTCGCGCAGGTGCCGGGAGGTCGGCGAGACCACCAGCAGCCGTCCGCCGGGGCGCAGCACCCGGCGCAGCTCGGGGCCGTTGCGCGGGGCGAAGACGTTCAGCACCAGGTCGGCGGAGCCGTCCAGGAGCGGGAGCGGCCGCCAGGCGTCGCAGACCACGGCGCCGATCCGCGGGTGTGCCTTGGCGGCGCGGCGCAGGGCGTACTTGGAGATGTCCAGTGCGGCGCCCACCGGTGCGGGCCGCCCTGCCGCGGCGGCGCCGTCGAGCCGGTCCAGCACGTGCGCCAGGTAGTACCCCGTCCCGGCGCCCAGGTCGGCCACCAGGCCGGTGCCGGGCCCGGCCTCCCCGGCAGCGTCGGCGTCCCCGGCGGCGTCCGCCAGCGCGTCGGCGATCGGCCGGTAGTGCCCCGCCGCGAGGAAGTCGGCGCGCGCGGCGACCATCTCCGCGGTGTCACCGGTGCCGGTGTGCGCGTCGCCGGGCAGCAGGCTGACGTAGCCCTGTCGGGCCTGGTCGAAGCTGTGTCCGGCCTCGCAGCGCAAGGTCCGGCCGTGCAGGACGAGGGGTCGCGCGCAGTGCGGGCAGGCCAGGGAGTGCTCGATGTCCTGCAGCAAGGTGGATCGTTCCTCGTGGTCCGGGGCGGGGGCCGCCCCAGCCTAGTCGTCCTCCTCCTCCTCGCCGCCGACCTCCTCGCCCTCGGCCTCGTCCACCACCCAGGCCGAGAGCCGCTCGGACACCCCGGTCACCCCGAGTTTGCCCTCCCGGATCGCGCGGGCCAGGCTGCGCACCTCGCGGGCGGTGGTCGCCACGCTGCAGCCGCTGGCCACCAGGTAGGAGTAGGCGACGGCGGTGGCGAACAGCTCGTTGCTGCGCTCCAGCGCGGGCACCCGGATCAGCTGGTGCATCAGGGCCGCGGCGCGGTCCTGCGGCTCGGGGTAGACCGCGATGTCGAAGATCTCGGCCTGGTGGCGGGCGACCGCGGCCAGCAGTGATCCGTAGTCGATGACCTGCGGATCACCGGGCGTGTACTGCTCAGCGGTCATGAGCAGCCACGAGAGGTCGACTTCGAGGTTCAACGGCGCCCGCCCTGGGTCTCGCCGGCACCGTGCTCGCCGAACTCGGCCAGGAAGGCCGTCTCGTACTCCTTCATGAACTGGGCCGCGGTGTCCACGAACAGGCGCCCGGCCTCGCCCATGTCCTGCTGCACGAGCCGTTCGATGTACTGGTTCATGCTGATCCCCTGCTGCTCCGCCCGCTCCCGGGCCATCTCCGCGGTGGTCGCATCCACCCTGACGTTCAGCTGCTTCTTGGCCATAGTTCAAGCTAGCGCCAAGGTGCTAGCACAGCAAGGGCGCATTCCGGCCGCCGCACTCCCCCTCCGTCCGGGACCCCTCCGGCCCCGCCAGACCCCCCGTCCGCGCTGGTCCCGCGTCGCGCTGCGATCCGGCCGGTGGCGCGGATCCGCTCGCATCACCAGGTATCTGCCCGCGCCACCCGTCCGAAAACTAACGGCGCGCCAGCAGCGGCCGAGGCGCGGGAAAGCAGGACGGCGGGTGCCGGAGTCACCTCCGGCACCCGCCGTCGTCCGCGTCCCGTCGCCGCTACTCCTGGACCGGCTCCAGGATGGCCACGCACTCGAAGTGGTGGGTCATCGGGAACAGGTCGAACGCCCGCAGCGACACCGGCCGGTAGCCGCCCTCGCGGAAGAAGGCCAGGTCGCGGGCGAGCGCGGCCGGGTCACAGGCCACGTACGCGATCCGGCGGGCCCCCAGGCCGGACAGGTGCGCGACGGTCTCGCGCCCCGCGCCCGCGCGCGGCGGGTCGAGGACGATCAGGTCGGTCTCGGTGATGCCGGTGCGCGGCAGCAGCGTCTCGACCTTGTCGCACTCGATCCGGACGTTCTCCAGCGCGGCCAGGTTGTGCCGGGCGTCCAGCACCGCCTGCTTGCCGGACTCGATGCCGAGCACCGCGCCCTCGTCGCCGACCCGCTCGGCCAGCGCGCCCGCGAACAGGCCCACCCCGCAGTACAGGTCGAGCGCGCTCTCCCCCCACTGCGGGTCGAGGCCCTCCAGCACGGCGTCGACCAGGGTGTCCGGCGCCTGCGGGTGGATCTGCCAGAAGCCGCCGTTGGAGACCCGCCAGGTGCGCTCGGCGGCCACCTCGCGGACGAAGGTGCGGCCGTGCACCCGGTGGAAGTTGTCGTGCTCGTCGATCCGGGAGATGGAGACCGGCCGGTCGAGCTCGACCAGCGGCAGCTGCGCCCCCGGGGTCGGGACCAGGATCACCTGGCGGTCCGAGGAACCGCTGGCGGCGACCACGTCCACCGAGGCCACGCCCGGCCAGCTGCGCGACTCGACGCCGAGCTCGGTGACGCCCTCGGCCGCGATCAGGCAGCGGTCGACCGGCTGGATGTCGTGCGACCGGTGCTTGCGCAGGCCGACCGCACCGCTCTGCGGGTCGACCGCGTACTGGACCCGGGTGCGCCAGGCCGGCACCGCGCCGGGCGGCAGCTTGCCGCCGACCGGCTCGACGCTGCCGTCCCAGCCCGCCTCCGCCGCGGTGAGCCCGGCGAGCTTGGTCAGCTGCTCGGTGAGCACCTGCCCCTTGAGCTTGCGCTGGCCGCCCGGGGTGACGTGCTGCCAGTCGCAGCCGCCGCACCTGCCCGGCCCGGAGAACGGGCACGGCGCGGCGATCCGCTCCTTGGCCGGCTCCAGGATCTCGACCGCGTCGGCCCGCAGGAAGCGCGACTTGGTGGTGCCGTCGGTGATCTCGGCGATCACCCGCTCGCCGGGCAGCGCGTGCCGGACGAACAGCACCCGGCCCTCGTGCCGCGCGACGCAGTGCCCGCCGCCGTGTGCCACCGGGCCGACCTCGACCTCGTACCGCTCGCCGACCAGCGGGTCGCCGGAGGGCGTGCGGACGGCCGGCTCGGCCGAGCGCGGCGCCCGGGCCGGGCGGGCCGGCTGCTTGCGCGGCCGGCGCTCGGCGCGCTCCCCGTCCTGGCCGGTGCCGGCGGCCTTGCCGGCGGCGCCCTTGCCCGGCGCGCCCTTGCCGGAGGTGCCCTTGCCCTGCGCGCCCTGGCCGGCGGCGCTCCGGCCGGCGGCCGCGGCCCCCTTGCCAGCGCCGGCGGCCTTGCCCGCCTCGCCCTTCGCCTTGGAGGCGGACTTCGGGCCGCCCTTGATCGCGGCCTTGGACACCGTGCTGGGCCGGGACTCGGACGGGTCCGACTCACCGGGCGCCAGCGGCGCGGTCTGGGCCGTGAAGCCGTCGCGGTCGGTGGCGGCGGGCCGGGCCGGCCGGTTGCCCCACCGCGGGTGGGCCACCTGCCCCGGCTTGGCGCCGGACCTGGCACCGGGCCGGCCGGGCCGGCCGGAGGAGCGGGGCGGGGTGTTGCGGGTCACTGGCATGCGTCCTTAAGCGAGCGGAGCGGAGTCGTTGCGCGGGCCGGAACCCGCGCGCTGCTGGTCGTCGGAGCTCTGCGCGGGCCGGTGCCGGGGCTCGCCGCGGCGGACGGCTCCCGGAGCGGACCATGCCTTCTGCGGCTTGCGCCGCTCGGAGGACTCCAACTGCCAGGGTACGGAAGTCACCATGACCCCGGGCTTGAACAGCAGCCGCCCCTTGAGCCGCAGCGCGCTCTGGTTGTGCAGCAGGTGCTCGTACCAGTGCCCGACCACGTACTCCGGGATGTACACCGAGACCACGTCCCGCGGGCTGGCGCGGCGCAGGTTCTTGACGTACTCCAGCACCGGGCCGGTGATCTCGCGGTAGGGCGAGTCGAGGACCTTGAGCGGGACCTCGATGCCGCGCTCGTCCCACTCGTCACGCAGCGACGCCGTGTCGACCGGGTCGACGTTGACGGTGACCGCCTCCAGGGTGTTGGCGCGGGCGAGCCGGGCGTACGCGAGGGCGCGCAGCGCCGGCTTGTGCAGCTTGGAGACCAGCACGATGGCGTGCACCCGGGTGGGCAGCACCACGTCGTCCGGCTCCTCGGCGGCGACCAGCTCGGCCGAGATCCGCTCGTAGTGGCGGCGGATCGCCTTCATCATCACGAACAGCACCACCATCGTGGCGATCGCGATCCAGGCGTGGCTGATCTTGGTGGCGAGCACCACGATCAGCACCGCCATGGTCATCACCAGGCCGAAGGCGTTGATCGCCCGGCTGCGCTGCATGTGCGAGCGCTTCTTCGGGTCGGTCTCGGTCCGCAGCAGCCTGGTCCAGTGCCGGATCATGCCGGACTGGCTCATGTTGAAGGAGACGAAGACGCCGACGATGTACAGCTGGATCAGCCGGGTCGGGTCCGCGTCGAAGGCCACGATGAACAGGATCGCCGCGCCCGCCAGCAGGATGATGCCGTTGGAGAAGGCCAGCCGGTCGCCGCGGGTGTGCAGCTGGCGCGGCAGGTAGCGGTCCTGGGCGAGGATCGAGCCGAGCACCGGGAAGCCGTTGAAGGCGGTGTTGGCGGCCAGCACCAGGATCAGGCCGGTGACGGCGGCGACGAAGTAGAAGCCCGGGGTGAAGTTGGAGAAGACCGACTCGGAGATCTGCGCCAGCGCGGTCTTCTGGTGGTAGTCCCCGGGGGCGCCGATCAGCTGCTCGGCGGGCTGCTCGGCCATCTGCACGCCGGTGAGGCGGGCCAGCCAGATGATGCCCATGAACATCACCACGGCGATCGAGGCCATCAGCAGCAGGGTGGTCGCGGCGTTCTTGCTCTTCGGCTTGCGGAAGGCCGGCACGCCGTTGGAGATCGCCTCGACGCCGGTCAGCGCGGCACAGCCCGAGGAGAACGCCTTGAGCAGCAGGAAGACCATCGCGAAGCCGGCCAGCGACTCGTTGCCGGGGGTCGGCTCCAGGTGGAAGCCGGCGCTCTCGGCGTGCATGTTCTGGCCGAGGCCGAAGTGCCGGAACGCGCCGTAGACCACCATGCCGAGCACGCCGACCATGAACGCGTAGGTGGGCACCGCGAAGGCGCTGCCGGATTCCCGGACGCCGCGCAGGTTGATGCCCATCAGCACGATCACCACGACGACCGACAGGATCAGCTCGTGGCCGCGCAGCGCCGGCACCGCGGAGACCACGTTGGCGACGCCGGAGGTGGTGGAGACCGCGACGGTGAGGATGTAGTCCACCAGCAGGGCGCTGGCCACCACCAGCCCGGAGTTCGGGCCGTGGTTGACGGTGGCGACCTCGTAGTCGCCGCCCCCGCTCGGGTACGCGTGCACGTTCTGCCGGTACGAGGCGACCACCGCGAGCATCACGACCGCGACGACGACGCCGATCTGCCAGGAGAAGTGGATCGCCGATGCCCCGGCGAGGGACAGCGTCAGCAGGATCTCCTCGGGGGCGTAGGCGACCGAGGAGAGGGCGTCCGACGCGAACACGGGCAGCGCGATGCGCTTGGACAGCAGGGTCTCCCCCAGCTTGTCACTGCGCAGCGCGCGTCCGATAAGGATGCGTTTCGGTAGGTCAGCAGGCATAGGCACACAGGAATCGTAGGGGCTACCACCTCCGGCTCCGACGACCGGTGCCCCCTTGGTCGAGCCTGCGTTCGGCCGACCGGCTAGCGTGTCGGATGATGAAGATACGGGCAGCACTCCAGTTGCCCCCGCAGTGGACCGGTACGTGCAAGATCAAGGCGTAGCCGACGGATCGCCCTCGAAAGCTGGGCGTGGAAGGATGATGAGCGGTGTTTGCGCAGGTCAAGAACCCAACGGACAGGGCGAGGTAGTCCCGTGCACATCGTCATCATGGGTTGCGGCCGCGTGGGCTCGGCCCTCGCCAGAGCGCTCGAGAAACAGGGTCACTCGGTCGCGGTGGTCGACCAGGACCCGACCGCCTTCCGCCGGCTCGGCGCCGGGTTCAACGGCCGCCGGGTGACCGGCGTCGGATTCGACCAGGACACCCTGCGCGAGGCCGGTATCGAGGAGGCGGGCGCGTTCGCCGCCGTCTCCAGCGGTGACAACTCCAACATCATCGCCGCCCGGGTGGCCCGGGAGAACTTCGGCGTCGAGCACGTCGCGGCCCGGATCTACGACCCGCGCCGGGCCGAGGTGTACCAGCGCCTGGGCATCCCGACCGTCGCCACCGTGCGCTGGACCGCCGACCAGATGCTGCGCAGGCTGCTGCCGAGCGGCGCCGAGCCGCTGTGGCAGGACCCGAGCGGCAGCGTGCAGATGGCCGAGGTGGCGTACTCCCAGGCCTGGGTCGGGCAGAAGCTGAGCGAGCTGGAGGAGGCCGCCGGCGTCCGGGTGGCGTTCCTCACCCGGCTCGGCGAGGGCACCCTGCCCACGCCGGCCACGGTGGTCCAGGAGGGCGACCTCATCCACGTCATGCTGCGCCGCTCCGAGCTGGCGTCGGTCGAGGCCGCGTTCGCGCAGGGCCCCGAGGAGGAGGGTCACTGATGCGAGTCGCCATTGCCGGAGCCGGCGCCGTCGGCCGCTCGATCGCGGGCGAGCTGCTGGAGAACGGCCACGAGATCCTGCTGATCGACAAGAACCCGAACTCCATCTCGGTGGAGCGGGTGCCGATGGCCGAGTGGCTGCTGGCGGACGCCTGCGAGATCACCTCGCTCGACGAGGCCGCCCTGCAGCGCTGCCACGTGGTGATCGCCGCCACCGGCGACGACAAGGTCAACCTGGTCGTCTCGCTGCTGGCCAAGACCGAGTACGGCGTGCCGCGGGTGGTCGCCCGGGTGAACAACCCGAAGAACGAGTGGCTGTTCAACGAGTCCTGGGGCGTGGACGTCGCCGTCTCCACCCCGCGCCTGATGTCGGCGCTGGTCGAGGAGGCCGTCAGCGTCGGCGACCTGGTCCGGCTGATGCGCTTCAGCCAGGGCAACGCCAACCTGGTGGAACTCACCCTCGCGGGCGACGCCGAGCTGGTCGGCACCCGGGTCGGGGACGTCGAGTGGCCGGTGGACACCGCGCTGGTGAGCATCATCCGCGAGGGCCGGGTCCTGGTGCCCGGCAAGGACGACACCCTGGAGGGCGGCGACGAGCTGCTCTTCGTGGCCGCGCAGGAGCGCGAGGAGGAGCTGGAGAGCCTGCTGTCCGCCGAGGCCGGCGCGCAGTAGACCCCGGCGGCGCGGCGGGACCGCGCAACGCCGAAGGGGCGGTACCCGGCCGGGTACCGCCCCTTCGCGTACGGCAGGTCGCCGTGCGGTCAGTCCTCGACCTCGGCCTTGATCGGCGGCGGGGCCTTCACCAGGATCCGCCAGGTCACGTACATCGCCAGGACCAGCGCCGGGATGCCCAGGGCGGTCTTGAGCCAGCCGAGCAGGCTGGTGTTGTGGGTGAAGTACAGCGGGAAGAGGATCACCGGCTTGATGCCCATGATCACCACCCAGGCCCAGGTCGCCTTGGTGTACGCGGCCAGCCGGCCGGGGTTCTGGGTCCGCCAGGTGAACATCTCGCCGGTGACCGGGCCGAGCATCAGACCCACCAGCGGCCAGCGGACCAGCGCCGAGACGGCCAGCGCCAGGCAGTAGCCGACGTTGTAGAGCAGGCCGGGCAGGTAGAAGTCCTCCGCCTTGCCGGTCTTCATCGCGATCCAGGCGCCGATCGCCACCCCGAAGACGCCGCTGAAGGCGTGCTGGATGGTCTCCCGGCGCACCAGCCGGACCACCACGAAGACCGCGCTCAGCCCGAGCGCGGCCCAGGCGGCGGCCGGGACCTGGTGGGTGATGTTGAAGGTGAGGATGAACACCAGGCCCGGGAGGGTCATGTCGACCATGCCCCGGACCCCGCCGAAGGCCTTCAGCACGGTGTCGGCCGCCTCCTTGGAGGCTGCCTCCTGCGCGGCCCTGCGGTCGGCCTCGGCCTTGCGGTCGGCCTCGGCGCTGTCCCACTCCTCGGCCGCCGACGTCACCACCGCCTCGGTGAGGGTGTGGTCGAGGTACCCGTCGAGGGCGCCGTCGCGGGGGGCCGTGCGGGCGGCGGGATCGCCGCCGGGCAGGTTGGTCACGCTGACTCGCTCCCGTGTCCGACCGGACGCAGCTCGTACCGAGGGTTGAAGAGCACGCGACGGCCGCGTGCGTGGCTGATCCGTCCGCTGGCGATGAGCCGGCGGCCCGGCTCTATGCCGACGATGGAGCGACGGCCGAGCCAGACCACGTCCAGCGCGTCGCTGCCGTCGAAGAGCTCCGCCTCCAGCGCGGGCACACCGGCCCGGGGCCGGAGCGTCACGGTGCGCAGGGTGCCCGCCACGGTGACCACCTCGCGGTCGCCGCAGCTCGCTATCGGGGTGCACCCGGACTCGGCGGTGTCCTGCCGCAGTTCCTCGGCCTCGAGCTCCTCCGGGGAGGAGGTCAGGCGGCTGAGCATCCGCCGGAACCGGCCCTGCGGCTGCGCGCCGTTGTTGTCACCTCTCATGCCGGAAGGGTACCGGTTTCGGCGCCCCCGGCGGCAGGGCTCCTGGTCAGGGCGGTCGCCCGAGCGGCCGCCGCCGGGGTGACGCGGGTCACCCGCGGGTCACGGCTCGAAGCGGTAGCCCATGCCCGGTTCGGTGATGAAGTGCCGCGGGTGCGAGGGGTCCGCCTCCAGCTTGCGGCGCAGCTGGGCCAGGTAGACCCGCAGGTAGTTGGTCTCCTTGTGGTAGGCCGGGCCCCAGACCTCCTGGAGCAGCTGGGTCTGGCTGACCAGCCGGCCCGCGTTGCGGACCAGCACCTCCACCAGGTGCCACTCGGTCGGGGTGAGGCGGATGTCGACGCCGTCCCGGTTGACCTTCTTGGCGGCCAGGTCGACGGTGAAGGTGTCGGTGGTGACCACCGAGTCGTCCTCGCCCGCGACCGGCTCGGCCCGGCGGACCGCGGCCCGCATCCGGGCCAGCAGCTCGTCCATGCCGAACGGCTTGGTCACGTAGTCGTCGGCGCCGGCGTCCAGCGCCTCGACCTTCTCGTCGGAGGCGTGCCGGGCGGAGAGCACGATGATCGGCACCCTGGTCCAGCCGCGCAGCCCCTTGATCACCTCGACCCCGTCCATGTCGGGCAGGCCGAGGTCCAGCACCACCACGTCGGGGTGGCGGGCGGCCGCGAGCTCCAGCGCCCCCGCACCGTCGTAGGCGGCGTCCACCTCGTACTTGCGGGCCTTCAGGTTGATCACCAGGGCGCGGACGATCTGCGGTTCGTCGTCCACGACGAGGACCCGGGTCATACCGGCTCCGCCTCTCGGGTTGTCGGTGTCGAAGGGTGGTCGGGCAGGTCGACGGCGGGCAGGGTGACCGCCATGGTGAGCCCTCCGCCGGGGGTGTCCTCGGCGGCCACGCTGCCGCCCATTGCCTCGACGAAGCCACGGGCGACCGCGAGGCCGAGGCCGACGCCGGCACCCCGCGGGGCGTCGCCGTAGCGCTGGAACGGGGCGAAGATCCGCTCCCGGGCCTCCTCCGGGACCCCGGGGCCGCGGTCCACGATCCGCAGCTCGACCCGGGGCTCGTCGCCCACCGGGTGCAGGGCGTCGGCCTTCACCAGCACCTGGCGGCCCTCGGGGCTGTACTTGACGGCGTTCTCGATCAGGTTGGCCAGCGCCCGCTCCAGCAGCCCGGCGTCGGCGTGGATCATCGGCAGGGTCTCCGGCACGTCCACCCGCACCCGCTCCAGCGGCACGCCGCCGAGCGCGTACGGCACCACCTCGTCCAGGTCGGTGGGCTGGATCAGCGGGGTCACCGTGCCGGTCTGCAGCCGGCTCATGTCCAGCAGGTTGTTGATCAGGTGGTCGAGCCGGTCGGCGCCGGACTCGATGCCGGCCAGCAGCTCGGCCTCGTCCTCCTCGTCCCACTCCACGTCCGCGGAGCGCAGCGAGGTGACCGCGGCCTTGATCCCCGCCAGCGGGGTGCGCAGGTCGTGCGAGACGGCGGCGAGCAGCGCGGTGCGGATCCGGTTGCCCTCCGCCTCCCGGCGGGCGGCGGCCGCCTCCCCGGCGAGCCGGCGCCGGTCCAGCAGCACGGCGGCCTGCGCGGCGAACGCGCCGAGCAGGCGGCGGTCCTCGGCCGGCACCACCCGGCCGCGCAGCACCAGTGCCAGCCGCTCGCCGACCGGCACGTCCACGTCGGCCTGCTCGGGGCGCTCCGGCGGTCCGACGCCGCTGACGGCCGTCAGCTGCCAGGGGGCGTGCGCGTCCGGGCGCTCCAGCAGCGCCGCGGCCTCCTGCTGGAAGGTCTCCCGCACCTGGTCGAGCAGCGCCGTCAGCAGCCCCTCGCCGCTCGGCGCCCCGCGCAGCACGGTGCCCGCCAGCGCGCTCAGGGTCTGCGCCTCGGCCTGGCTGCGGGCGGCCTGGTGGGTGCGCCGGGCGGCGAGGTCGACCACCGAGGCGACCGCGATGCCGACCGCGGTGAAGATTGCCACGGCCAGGATGTTCTGCGGCTCGGAGATGCTGAAGGTGTGCAGCGGCGGGGTGAACCAGTAGTTCAGCGCGCTGGAGCCGATCAGCGCCGAGGCGACCGCCGGGAACAGGCCGCCCACCAGCGCGGCGCACACCGTCAGCGACAGGAACAGCAGCATGTCGGTGGGCAGCCCGAAGGCGTGCACGTGGGTCAGCAGCAGCGCCAGCAGCGGCGGGCCGGCCACGCCGATCAGCCAGCCGGCCACCGTCCGCGGCCGGCCCAGGTCGGTGACCCGGCGGATCGGCAGCCGGCCGCGCCCGGCCGCGGCGTGCTCGTGGGTGACCATGTGGACGTCGATGTCGCCGGAGCCGCGGGTCACGGTGGCACCGACGCCCGGACCGTAGACGTACTGCCAGGGCCGGCGGCGGCTGATCCCGAGCACGATCTGGGTGGCGTTGACCCCGCGGGCGAAGTCCAGCAGCCCGGCCGCCGGCTCGTCGCCGAGGACGGTGTGGAAGCTGCCGCCCAGGCTCTCCACCAGCGCCCGCTGCTCGATCAGCGCCTGCGGGGAGCCGCCGGCCAGGCCGTCCGCGCGGGCGATGTGCACGGCCAGCACCTCGCCGCCGGCGCCCCGGTCGGCGATCCGGGCGGCCCGGCGGATCAGCGTGGCGCCCTCGGGGCCGCCGGTCAGGCCGACCACGATCCGCTCGCGGGCCTGCCAGGTGCCCTCGATGCCCTGCTCGGCCCGGTAGCGCTGGAGGTACTCGTCGACCCGGTCGGCCGTCCAGAGCAGTGCCAGCTCGCGCAGCGCCGTCAGGTTGCCGGGGCGGAAGTAGTGGGCCAGCGCCGCGTCGATCTTCTCCGGGGCGTACACGTTGCCGTGCGCCAGCCGGCGGCGCAGCGCCTGCGGCGACATGTCGACCAGCTCGATCTGGTCGGCGCGGCGCACCACCTCGTCCGGGACGGTCTCCCGCTGGCGGACCCCGGTGATGCCCTCGACCACGTCGCCGAGCGACTCCAGGTGCTGGATGTTGACGGTCGAGACGACGTCGATGCCGGCCGCCAGCAGTTCCTCCACGTCCTGCCAGCGCTTGGCGTTGCGGCAGCCCGGGACGTTGGTGTGGGCGAGCTCGTCCACCAGCGCGACCTCGGGCCGGCGGGCCAGCAGGGCGTCGAGGTCCAGTTCGGTGAAGTCCACGCCCCGGTGGGTCACGGTCCGGCGCGGGACGCTCTCCAGGCCCGTCACCAGCGCCGCGGTCAGCACCCGCTCGTGGTGCTCGACCAGGCCGACCACCACGTCGGTCCCGCGGGAGAGCCGGCGGTGCGCCTCGGCGAGCATGGCGTACGTCTTGCCGACCCCGGGGGCCGCCCCGAGGTAGATCCGCAGCCTGCCGCGTGCCATGTGCACCATTCTTGGTCCGGTCCGGGAGAGCCGCCTACCCCTGGACGCCTGTTCGCGCCTTCGACCCTACGGCCTTCCGGGTGAATATCCGCTGATCAGCCCGGTCCGGCAGCGGATTTAGCGCGATATTGACGGCACCGGAGCGCTTCACGCCGCCGCCACCGTGGCGCAACACCCCGCCCGGACAATCGACCGCATGCTCTCCCTGGTCGCTCCTCCCGCGCCCGGCCGTGCCCCGACGCCCACCGAGGGCGGCGGCGCCGGCGCCGTGCTGCGCGCGGTGCTGACAGGTGGTCCGCTGCCCCGGGCGGCGATCGGCCGCACCGCCGGACTCAGCCCCGCCGCTGTGTCCCGGCACACCGCCGACCTCAGCGCGCTCGGCCTGCTGCGCGAGCTGCCCGCCCTGGACGGGCCGCCGCGGGCCGGCCGGCCCCGGCTGCCGCTGGACATCGACACCCGCCACCACCTGGCGGCCGGCGTGCACATCGGTGTCCCCTGGCTGACCTTCGGCCTGCTGGACCTGCGCGGCCGGGTGGTCGCCCAGGAGCGGATCCCCCGCCGCGGCGACGCCGCCGCCGTGCTCCGCAGCATCCGCACCCACCTCCCCGGCTTCGTCCACCGCCGGGCCGCCGGCCGCTCCCCGCTCGGCCTCGGGGTGGTCACCGGCGGCTGGGTCGACCCCGAGCGCGGCACCGTGGTCGAGCACGGCCCGCTCGGCTGGCGCGACGTACCGGTCCGCGAGCAGCTCGCCGGCGTCACCCGGCTGCCCGTCCACGTGGACAGCCACGCCCGCGCGCTGGCCCGGGCCGAGCTGCTGTTCGGCGCCGGCCCCGGCGCCACCGAGCTGGTCCAGCTGTTCGTCGGCAACGTGGTGGACGCCGCCATCGCCACCGGCGGGACCGTGCTGCGCGGACGCGGGTCCCGGGCCGGGGACATCGGCCACCTCCCGGTGCCGGGCTCCACCGAACCCTGCAGCTGCGGCCGCACCGGCTGCCTGGAGGCCACCGTCGCCCAGGACACCGTGGCCCGCCGGGCGCACGCCCGCGGACTGCTCCCCGCCCCCGACTTCGACCTGCTGCTCGCGCTGGCCGCCCGCGGGGACGGCGGCGCGCTACGGCTGTTCCGGGAGCGGCTCGACCAGGTCGCCCCGGCCGCGGCGCTGCTGATCGACGTGCTCAACCCCGAGGTGCTGGTGGTCAGCGAGGCCGGGCTGATCGCCGTCCCCGCGCTCGCCGACCACCTGCGCCGCCAAGTGCTGCGCCACGCCAGGACGGCGCCCGCGCCGCTGGTCACCGGTGCCTCGTTCGGGCGGGAGGTGCTCGCCGTCGCGGCCTGCGCCGGGGTCCTGGACAGCGCCTACCAGCGGCCGATGGAGCTGCGGACGGCCCGGGCCGGCTGATGCTGCCGTGCGGTCAACGGCGCATTAATTCCGCGGCCCGGCGAATCGTTGTCCGCGCCCCCGACCGGCCGCGACGATGGCGGGAATCCCCTTCCCTCCTCCGCTCCCGGAGCTGCCCACCATGCCCAGCGCACCCGAACCCCGGCCCCGCCGGCTGCACTTCAACCTGTTCCTGATGGGCGTCGGCCACCACGAGGCGGCCTGGCGCCACCCGCGCACCGACCCCACCAGGGCCGCCGACATCGACCACTTCCAGCAGCTGGCCCGGGCCGCCGAGGCCGCGGCCTTCGACTCGGTGTTCCTGGCCGACGGTGTGGAGGCCCGCACCGACGGCGGCTGGGGCCTGATCAGCCACTTCGAACCGTTCACCCTGCTCGCCGCGCTGGCCGTGGCGACCGAGCGGATCGGCCTGATCGGCACCGTCTCCACCGGCTTCTCCGAGCCCTACAACCTGGCCCGCCAGTTCGCCTCGCTGGACCACCTCAGCCACGGCCGGGCCGGCTGGAACATCGTCACCTCGGCCGGCGACCGGGCCGCGCAGAACTTCGGCCGGGACGCCAACCAGGAGCACGCCGTGCGCTACCGGCGCGCCGACGAGTTCCTGCGCGTGGTCACCGCACTGTGGGACAGCTGGGAGGACGACGCGCTGCTGCTCGACCGGGCCGGCGGCGCCTTCGCCGACCCGGCCAAGGTGCACGAGATCGACCACAGCGGCGAGCACTTCAAGGTCCGCGGCCCGCTCAACATCCCGCGCAGCCCGCAGGGCCACCCGCTGCTGGTCCAGGCCGGCTCCTCGGACGACGGCCGCGCGTTCGCCGCGCGCTGGGCCGAGGCGGTCTTCACCGCGCAGCAGACCCTCGCCGAGGGTCAGGCCTTCTACACCGCGCTCAAGCGGCAGGCCGCCGACGCCGGGCGCGACCCGGCCGGCCTGAAGGTGCTGCCGGGCGTCGTCCCCGTGCTCGGCTCCACCGAGGCGGAGGCCAAAGCGCTGGACCAGGAACTGGACGACCTGATCAACCCCGAGCGGGCGATCTCCGTGCTGTCCACCGTGCTCGGCGTCGACCTGAGCGGCCATCCGCTGGACGCGCCGCTGCCCCCGCTGCCACCCGTCACCGAGATCAACGGCGCCAAGAGCCGGTTCGAGCTGATCCGCGACCTCGCCGAACGGGACGGGCTGACGCTGCGCCGGCTGGTCGGTCGGCTCGGCGGCGGCCGCGGTCACCAGGTCGTGGTCGGTACCCCGGAGCAGCTCGCCGACCACATCGAGCAGTGGTTCACCGAGGGCGCGGCCGACGGCTTCAACATCATGCCGCCGATCCTCCCCGACGGGCTGACCGACTTCGTCGAGCAGGTGCTGCCGATCCTGCGCGGCCGCGGCCTGTTCCGCGAGGAGTACACCGGGCGCACCCTGCGCGAGCACTACGGCCTGCCCCGCCCGGCCGGCCGCCGCGGCCACTGACCGTACGGCCGTGCGCCGCGAGGTCGGCAGGGACCTCGCGGCGCACGGCCGTACGGCACGGGCGGGGATCAGCCGGTGTAGTGCGCCGCCTCGTCGCCCTCGACCAGGTAGCTCGCCTCGCCGCTCACCGCGACCGGCACGTCACCCGCCACCGTCACCCGGTGCAGGCGGCGCGGCAGGTCGTCGTAGTCGTCCGGCGCGTAGTGCTGGGTGGCCCGGTTGTCGAACAGCACCACGTCGCCCACCGCCCAGCGCCAGCGCACCACGTTCTCCGGCCGGGTCACGTACGCCTGCAGGGTGCGCAGCAGGTCGCGCGAGGCGTCGCCGGGCAGGCCGACGATCCGGTCCGCGAACCCGCCGATGAACAGGCCGCGTTCACCCGTCTCCGGATGCACCCGGACCACCGGGTGCGCGGTGCGGTAGCGCCGGGCGGTGAAGACCCGCCGGCGTTCGGCGGCGGCCTCGTCCAGCGGCTTGCCCTCGGCGTAGTCGTAGTCGTTGGTGTGCTCGGCCCAGAGCCGGTCCGCGAACTCGCGCAGCACCTCGGGCAGGTCCTGGTACGCGGTCACGGTGTTGGCGATCAGCGTGTTGCCGCCGTACGGGGGCACCACCAGGCTGCGCAGGGTGCTGGCCTTGGGCGGGGTGCGGACGAAGGTGACGTCGGTGTGCCAGCGGTTCGCGCGGCCCTCCTCCCCGTCCACGGGCAGCACGTGGGGGCTGCCCTCCAGTGCGGGAACGGTGGGGTGCGCGGCGGTGAGCGCGCCGAACCGGCCCGCGAACCGGACCTGTCCCTCGTCGTCCAGCTGCTGGCCGCGGAAGAACAGCGCCTTGTGGGCGAGCAGCCCCCGGTTCAGCGCCGCCACGGTCGCGTCGTCCAGCGGCCCGGCGAGGTCGAGCCCGGTGATCTCGGCGCCGATCCGGCCGCCGACCTGGTGGATCTCGAAGCTGGTCATGGGGTGCGGTGTCCTTTCGCTGCTGGGGAGTTCGGACGTGCTGCGCGGGCGGCCGGTACGGGCCGGGCTCGGCTCCTCGGCCGCGGCGCTGCGGGGCGGCGAGCGCCCCACCGTCCTGATCCGACGGGTGGCCACGCGGGCCTCAGCCGCCGAGCGGCGCGCGCCAGGCGGTGAACCGCCGCTCCAGCGCCACCAGCAGCTGGTTGAACGCCACCCCGATGACCGAGATGGTGACGATGCCCGCGTACATCTGCGGGATGGCGAAGTTGTACTGCGAGGCGTTGATCAGATAGCCGAGGCCCGCCTTCGCGCCGACCATCTCCGCGGCCACCAGCACCAGGATCGACACCGCCCCGGCCAGCCGGATGCCGGTGAACACCGCCGGCACCGAGGCGGGCAGGATCACCTTCTGGAACAGCCGGGGCGCCGGGAGGTCGAGCGAGCGGGCCAGCCTGAGCAGGGTCGGGTCCACGCTGCGCACCGCGCTGATGGTGTTCAGCAGGATCGGCCAGACGCAGGCGTACAGCACGATGGAGATCTTCGAGGTCTCGCCGATGCCCAGGATCAGCACGAACACCGGTAGCAGCGCCAGCGCGGCCGTGTTGCGGAACAGCTCCAGCAGCGGGCCGAGCAGCCGGGCCACCGGGCGGTACCAGCCGATCAGCAGCCCGAGCGGCACGCCGACCACCACCGCGAGCGCGAAGCCGGTGAGCGAACGGCTCAGGCTGGCCTCGGTGTTGGCGGCCAGCTGGCCGTTCTCCAGCAGGCCGAACCAGGCGTCGAGCACCTCGCTGAACGGCGGCAGGAAGGTCCGGTCGACCAGATCGAGGCGCGGGGCGACCTCCCACACCCCGAGCAGCACGGCGATCGCCACGGTCTTGCTCAGGGCGCCGAGCAACCACCCCGCCACCCTGGCCCGGGCCGTCGGGGTGCGGGGCGTCGGTGCGGTGGGCGGGCCCGCCCGCGGCGCCGGGGGCGGGGGCGCGGTCTCCACGACGGTGCCGATGTCGGTGCTCATACCGGGCTGACCTCCCGCTCCAACTGCTGGGTGCGGCTGACCTCGTCGTGCAGCAGCCGCCAGATCTCGTGCCGGTAGCGGGCGAACTCCGGGCTGGAGCGCAGGTCCTGATCCGCCTGCCGGTCGCCGAGGTCGATCGGCACCACCTGCTTGATCCGCCCCGGGCGCGAGGTCATCACCGCGACCCGCCGGCCCAGGTAGACCGCCTCCTCGATGCCGTGCGTGATGAACAGGACGGTCTTGCCGGTGCGTTGCCAGATCCGCAGCAGCTCGCCCTGCAACGACTCCCTGGTCTGGGCGTCCAGCGCGGCGAACGGCTCGTCCATCAGCAGCACCTCGGGGTCGTACGCCAGACTGCGGGCGATCGCCACCCGCTGCTTCATCCCGCCGGACAGCTCGTGCGGATGCCGGTCCTCGAAGCCGGCCAGGCCGACCAGCTCCAGGTACTCCCGGGCCCGGGCGGCCCGGCGCCGGCGCGGGACACCGATCGCCTCGAGGCCGAACTCGACGTTCCCCTGGGCGGTCCGCCAGGGCAGCAGCGCGTACTGCTGGAACACCGTGCTGCGGTCCGGGCCAGGACCGGTCACCGGCCTGCCGTTCAGCAGGATCTCGCCGGAGCTCGGTGCGGTCAGGCCGCCGAGCAGGTCCAGCAGGGTCGACTTGCCGCAGCCGCTGGGCCCCACCAGAGCGGTGAACTCACCGGCGGCGATGTCCAGGTCGACCCGGTCGACGGCGAGGAACTCGCCCTGGCCGCGGGCCCCGGGGCGGCCCCGGACCGGAAAGGACTTGCTGACCGCCCGGAACGAGATCTGTGCACTCATCGGCTCAACTCCTGCTCGGGGAAGGGGGGACGACCGTGGACGGCGCGCCGCCGAGGCCGTTGAAGGCATTGGTGTAGAGGTCACCGGGCCGGACCTGACCGGCCTTGAGGTCGCCGTGCGGGACCAGCCAGTCGATCCACAGCTGGAAGTCCTGGTCGGAGATCCGCCCACCGGTGGCCGCCACGCCGAAGGACTTCCAGTACCGGAGGGCGGCCACGTCCTCGTTGCGCCCGCGCCGCCGGACGATCTCCACGCTGCGGGCGATCACCTCGGCCTTCGGGGTGCTCCGGCTCCACTCGATCGCCCGGGCCACGCCGGTGACGAAGGTCCGCGAGGTCTCCGGATTCCGGTCGAGGAAGCGGTCCGTCATCACGAAGCTGCCGGCGTTGAACGCCCCGAGCAGGTCGAAGTCGCTGAACAGCGGCCGGATCCCGCCCGCAGCCAACGCCTTGTCGCGCAGCACCCCGCCGAGGACGGCCACCTCGATCTGCCGCTGCCGCAGCGACTGCTCGGTGTTGACGGGCGGCAGCACGGTCGGCTCCACCTTCGCGATCTCGGCGGGGGACAGCCCACCGCGCTGGAGGTAGATGTCGAGCAGCGCCTCGGCGTGCGCGCCCAGCGTGTTCATCGCGACCTTCTTGCCGATCAGGTCGCGCGGCCCGTGGATCGGGCTGTCGGCCAGCACGTAGTAGCCGTTGTAGGCCTCCTGGTCGACGCCGTAGTAGGTGATCACCGACCTCACCGGGGCACCCGCGGCGATCAGCTTGACCACCGCGCCGTTGAAGGCCCCGCCGAAATCCGTCTGGCCCGTCGCGGCCGACTGGATGTCCTGCGGGCCGCTGATCGTGTTGCCGACCCACTCCAACTTCACATCGCCCAAGTAGCCGAGATCTTCGGCGAGTTCGGGCAGTGTCACCTGCCCTGCCCAGCCCTGGTACCTGATCCTTCCGGTCTCCTTCCCACCTCCTCCCGAGGCCGAGGCACGCCCGCAGGCCGCGGCGGCGGCCGCCAGGGCGGCGAGCGAGAGGAAGTGGCGACGGGAGGCTGCGGGCATGGCGGAGTCCTTCGCAGACGTGAGGATGCGCGCCGAACCGACGGGGTGCTCGGGCACCGGGTCGGACGTGCGGAAAAGATGGAACGGCCGGCGGGCGGGCGAAGCCCGATCAGCGGGAACGGTCGGCGGCCGGACACGGAACGGTCCGACCCGGCCTGGACCAGGTCAGCGGCAGACGGCACACAGGGCGCTCGCGTGCCGTCGAAGATCGACGTGCAGGCGGCCCACAAGGCTCTCGGCTTGACTCACGCCCATCAGCGTTCCAGCGCGGCCGGCATCGGTCAACGAAACTTCCCCTGCCGGAAGAAACCCTTCCCGGAAATGCGAAAAGCCCCTCCGGGTGACCCGGAGAGGCTTCTCTGAAAGATTGTTCGGCGGCGTCCTACTCTCCCACAGGGTCCCCCCTGCAGTACCATCGGCGCTACGAGGCTTAGCTTCCGGGTTCGGAATGTAACCGGGCGTTTCCCTCACGCTATGACCACCGAAACACTATGAAACTGTCAACCGCACCACACCCATG
>NZ_JBEOUL010000018.1:0-147576 GCF_040304075.1 Kitasatospora sp. NPDC094015 | reverse complement strand
TCGCGTTGAGCGGCACGGCAACCAACCGGAATAGGGCGGTCCCGCGCACTGCGTCCTCGCTAGTGTCTTACTTTAAAGGAATCTCCAACCGGTCAAGAATGACCGGCCGGGGATGTCAACATATCTGGCGTTGACTTTTGGCACGCTGTTGAGTTCTCAAGGAACGGACACTTCCTTCGGACCGCCTTCCAGCGGGCCCTCCGGGCGCTTCGTTCTTTCGTATTTCCCAGCCTAGCAGATGTTTTCCGCTCCGTTTTCCGGAGTTTCATTCGTTTGCTGGCCGGTCTTTCGTGTTCCCAGCTTATCAGATGCTTTTCGCTCCGTTATCCGGAGAATCATTCATCCGATTTGCTGTGGCCGCCCCTCTCGGTGCGACTCGGGAACTGTACGGGGCGCCGCCCCCTGCAAGCAAATCGCCCCCGCCGGCCGGGCCGGCGGGGGCGACGAGGCTGTTGCTCAGCGGACCTCGGTGATCTCCGGGCCGCGGGCGAAGGGGTCGAGCGGGGCGGTGCCGAAGCGGCTGCCACCCTCTTCGGCGCCGGTGCCCGGGCCGCCGTCGGCGACCATCTGGGCGTCCTCGGGAAGCTTGAGCACGATCGGGTCGCGCGGAGCCATCGGGGTCTCACCGCGGACGACGACCGTCTGCTGGAAGACCTGCTCCAGGATGCCGGCCATCTCGGGCTGGACCGCGGCCTGGCCGGAGATCACGCCGCGCAGGAACCAGCGCGGCCCGTCGCAGCCGACGAACCTGACCAGCTGGACACCCTGGGTGCCGTCCGGCAGCTGCACGGGGACCTGGGCCCGGAGGTGCCAGCCCAGCGGGCCCTCCTCCTCCTCGATCAGGCCACCCTGCGCGGTGATGCCGTTGGCGATCTCCTCGCGGACCTCGCCCCAGATGCCCTCGGACTTGGGCGCGGCGAAGGCCTGCAGCTGGATCGCGCTGTTACCGAGGACGAGGGTCGCGGCGACGATGGCGTCACCCGCCACCTCCACCCGCAGCTCCATGCCCTCGACCCCGGGGACCAGCAGGCCGCCCAGGTCGACGCGGCCCTCCTCGGGACCCTCCAGTTCGGAGACGTCCCACGGGCCGTCCGGACGGGGCGCCGGCGGCAGGCCGACCCGGTCGGCCGGGTCCAGCTCGGCGTCGTTCTCGCTCTCGGCGGAGTCCTCGACGTCATCGGCCGTCTCGTCGGCGCTGGTGGCGTCCTCGGCGAGCTGCTCGACAGCGTCCTCGCTCTTGTGGCGACGACGGAACACGGTCACTGTCCTTCCCGGCCCGGACGGATCCAGGTCCGAAGCGAATACCTGCTCGGCTACTGCGAGACCGCGGGCATGCTAGACCGCGGCGTGGCCACCGGTCGACCCGAACCCACCCGCGGCGCGTGCCGACCCCGGCAGCTCGGCCACCTCGTGGAACCGCGCCTTCTCGACCTGCTGGATGACCAGCTGGGCGATGCGGTCCCCTCGGCGGAAGCTGACCCCCTCGCGCGGGTCCAGATTGACGACGATCACCTTGATCTCACCACGGTACCCGGCATCGACGGTCCCTGGGGCGTTCACCAGTGCAACGCCGCAACGAGCTGCGAGTCCCGAACGCGGGTGCACGAACGCCGCGTAACCGTCCGGTAGCGCAATGGCGACACCGGTCGGCAGGACTGCCCGCTCCCCGGGGGCGAGTTCCGCATCCACCGTGGTGCGCAGGTCGGCTCCGGCGTCGCCGGGGTGCTCGTAGGCGGGCAGCGGGAGGTCCGGGTCGATCCGGTTGATCAGGATGTCCACCGGCTGGCGCGGGGTGGTGCTCACGGGTTCACCTCGAAGGCTCGGCTGCGCTTCAGCAGATCGGGGTCGTCCATGGCTCTCTTGATGTCCTCCGGACGACCGTGCGTGGTGAAGTGTTCCAGCTTCACGGCGATGAAGAGTGCCTGGGCCCGCACGGCGACCGGTCCGTCCGGCCCGCCGATCCGTCCCTCGGCCGCGCTGTAGATCTTGCGTCCGTGCACCCCGGTCACCCGGGCGTGGATGTGCAGCACCGAGTCGACCGGCACCGGGCGGACGAAGTCGGTCTCCAGCCGGCCGGTCACCGCGGGGGTGTGCAGCAGCCAGTTCAGCGTGCCGAGGGTCTCGTCCATCGCCGTCATCAGCACGCCGCCGTGCGCGAGCCCCGGACCGCCCTGGTGTTCCGGGCGGACGGTGAACTCGGCGTCCACGGTGAGTCCTTCACCGGCGACCGCGTCCAGGCGCAGGCCTTGGGGGTGCTGCGGCCCGCACCCGAAACAGTGGTCGTAGTGCGAGCCGAGCCGGTCGCCCGGGGCCGGCGCCTCGGGGGCGCGGTCGGGGAGCGTGGCACCGGCCGGCGGGGCGGTGGGGGTGAGGAACGGGGCGGCCGCCGCGGGCCCGTCCGTGGACTGCGCGCTGGGCAGAGGGGCGATGGATCCGGTCACAGGCGCGACCCTACCGGCTGGTAGTGGACGATGCAGGGGCAGTGTCACACCGGTTGTGTCACAGTCGGCGGCGCAGGCCACGGGGTGTTCCGCCCGGCACTGCGGGGGCGCCGTCGGGGACCGTCCGGACCGGCGCCCACAATGGAGGGCATGTACGACGAACGCCTCACCGTCCCGCGCTCCTGGTGGCTGCTGCCCGTCGCGACCGGACTCTCGCTCGCGTTGATCATGCTCAGGCTCAGCGAGCTGGGCGCCCTGGCCGGGCTGGTGGTGGGCTTCGTCGCCGCGGCGGCCGGGATCAGCAGCTACGGCTCGGCCCGGATCCGGGTGGTCCAGGGTTCGCTGGTGGCCGGGCAGGCGCGGATCCCGGTGGGCGCCCTCGGCGAGGCCCTGCCGCTGGACCGGGCGGAGGCGCTCGCCTGGCGCTCGGTGAAGGCCGACCCCCGCGCCTTCATGCTGCTGCGCAGCTACGTGCCGACCGCGCTGCGGGTCGAGGTCGCGGACCCGGCCGACCCGACCCCGTACGTCTACCTCTCCACCCGCTCCCCCCAGCGGCTGGCCGAGGCGATCGAGGCGGCCCGCGGCGCCGGCGGGGACACCGGCTCCGGCACCGACTCCGGGGCCTGATCGGGCCCGGACACGGAAGAGGGACGGCTCCGCATCGCTGCGGGACCGTCCCGTTCTCCGGTGGTGCGCCGGTCACGGCAGGACGTGCCTACCGGGTGCCACCGCGCGTGGCGGCGGCTGGGGCTGCCTCCGGCCCTGCTGCCAGGGGCCGGTCGGGGCGGCGTACCGGGCCGGCCGTGGAGGGCCTGCCCGGGCCATGGCCGCGTGGTGCTCAGGCGCCGCAGTCCCGGCAGATCGGGTTGCCGTTCTTCTCGCTGTGCAGCTGGCTGCGGTGGTGCACAAGGAAGCAGCTCATGCAGGTGAACTCGTCGGCCTGGCGCGGAAGCACCCGGACGGAGAGCTCCTCGTTCGAGAGGTCGGCGCCCGGAAGCTCCAGCCCCTCGGCCGCGTCGAACTCGTCGATGTCGACCGTGCTGGTCGCCTTCTCGTTCCGGCGTGCCTTGAGCTCCTCGATGCTGTCCTCGTTGAGGTCGTCATCGGTCTTGCGCGGGGTGTCGTAGTCCGTTGCCATTTTCGCTCTCCCCCTTTGGGTGTGTGCGGTATCTCCAGCGCACGTAACGCTTGGGGGGTCGGTCTTGTGCCCGACCCGAGGGCGAGATTGTGCCTTACTTCAAGCCCTGTTACTCAATCGACACCCAACCCGACGGCCGTTGGGGTGATCGAACAGGTTCCGGACGGCGTCACCGTGCGGCGTCGACGCCCTCCCCCGGGGCCGCCGTGACGGTCACCCCCGGTAGCCGCCGGCACCCCGTTCGATCCCCAAATTCCGCTGCGGCGAAAGGGTTTGGCGACACGTCAACAAATCTGCCGACCCGACGCACGGTCACCGGAGTGGGCCCGGTCACTCGAACGAGCGATCACCCTGCGAGATCGCCCGACCGCACCGAGCGGGCGGATGTGAGATGGGACACAGCGGGGATTTTCTCGCCGAAATCCAGACATTCGACGCGGCAGGGGCGCACGGAAGGCGCACCGCGCGCGTCCGGGCGCCCCTGCCGCGGGTCGGGCGTCAGCGCTTGGCGGCGTTGGCCTCGCGGCGGGCGAGCAGGGCGGCCTGGCGCTCGTCGAACTTGGTGGCCTGGGCGTTCAGACCGTCCAGGAAGAGGCCGAGCTCCTGCTGGGCCTGGAGCCCCTCCGGGCCGAGGCCGCCGAACTCCATCACCTTGAGGTGGCGCAGCACGGGCTGGAGCACGTCGTCGTGGTGGATCCGCAGGTTGTAGACGCCGCCGATGGCGATCTGGGCGGCCGAGCGCTCGAAGCCGGGCATGCCGTGGCCGGGCATCCGGAAGTTGATCACGACGTCGGCGATGGCCCGCATGGCCTGGTCCGGGGCGATCTCCAGGGCCGCGCGGAGCAGGTTGCGGTAGAAGACCATGTGCAGGTTCTCGTCGTTCGCGATCTTCGCCAGCAGCTGGTCGCACAGCGGGTCGCCCGAGGTGTGGCCGGTGTTGCGGTGGGCGATCCGGGTGGCCAGCTCCTGGAAGGCCACGTAGGCCACCGAGTGCAGCATGCTGTGCGAGTTGTCGGAGGAGAAGCCCTCGCCCATGTGCGCCATCCGGGCCCGCTCCAGCTCCACCGGGTCGACGGCCCGGGTGGCGAGCAGGTAGTCGCGGATGGCTATGCCGTGCCGGCCCTCCTCCGCGGTCCACCGGTGCACCCAGGTGCCCCAGGCGCCCTCGCGGCCGAACATGGTGGCGATCTCGTGGTGGTAGCTGGGGAGGTTGTCCTCGGTCAGCAGGTTGACCACCAGCGACACCCGGGCCAGCGGCGTGACCTCGGACTGGTCGAGCGCCCAGGCCTCGCCGCCGAGCACGCCGTCGAAGTCCCGCCCCCGGCTCCACGGCACGTACTCGTGCGGCATCCACTCCTTGGCGACCTTGAGGTGCCGGTTGAGCTCGGTCTCGACGACTGCTTCGAGCTCCAGGATCAGCCGGGCGTCGGTCCAGGCGGACGTGGCGGTGCGCTGCACGGGGGCGATGGTCACGGCGGTTCTCCCGGGGGCGGACGAGGGTGGTGGCCGGTCGGGCCGGCCGGCTGGGACGCCGGCGGAGCCGGTCGGCGCGGCTCACTTACGGCTGCGTAGGTTACGACACCGTAAGTTGTCCCGGCGGGAAATGACAAGCCGCCCCTGCCAGGCCTTATGTCAATCCGACACGGCGGGCAGGGGCGGCGAGGACGGTCCGCGCACGGACCGCGGGCAGGAGGGCCGGTGGGCGGCTCCGAGGAGCGCTCCGGGGCGCCCGGCGGGGGCCTGGGCGCCCCCTGGTCAGCCGGGGATGCGGACCCGGATGGTCAGCCCTCCCCCGGGCCGGGAGGAGGCGTCGATGACGCCTCCGTGGGCCCGGACCACCGAGCGCACGATGGACAGGCCGAGGCCGACCCCCTTGTCGCTCCTGGTCCGGTCGGCGCCCTTGACCCGCCGGAACGGCTCGAAGATGTGCTCCAGCTCGTACCCGGGCACCACCGGGCCGGTGTTGCTGACCACCAGCTCGCCGCCGCCCTCGGGGGTGGCCCGGGTGATGATCTCGGCCCAGCCGTCGGCGGTGTTGTACCGCACGGCGTTCTGCAGCAGGTTGAGCGCGATCCGCTCCAGCAGCACGCCGTTGCCGGAGACGGTCACCGGTGCCAGCTCGGGGCGCAGCGTCACCTCGCGGGTGACGGCTTCCGGCCGGATCTGCTCCAGGGCGCGCAGGGCGACCTCGGAGAGCTCCACCGGCCGGCGGTCGGTGAGTTCGTTGTCGCTGCGGGCGAGCAGCAGCAGGCCCTCGACCAGTTGCTCGCTGCGCTCGTTGGTGGCCAGCAGGGTCTTGCCGAGCTGCTGGAGGTCGGGCGAGGCGGCCGGGTCGGAGAGCTGCACCTCCAGCAGGGTGCGGTTGATCGCCAGCGGGGTGCGGAGTTCGTGCGAGGCGTTGGCGACGAACCTGCGCTGGGAGTCGAAGGCCCGGTCGAGGCGCTGGAGCATGTCGTCGAAGGTGTCGGCGAGCTCCTTGAGCTCGTCGTCCGGACCGTCCAGCTGGATCCGCCGGTGCAGGTCGGAGCCGGCCACCTCGCGGGCGGTGCGGGTGATCCGGCCGAGCGGGCGCAGCACCCGGCCGGCCATCGCGTAGCCGGCGGCGAAGGCGATCACGGCGAGGCAGACCAGCGCGGTGAGGGCCTTGCGGAGCAGCGTGTTGAGCGCCTGGTCGGCCTCGACGGCCTGGTAGTTGTCGATGTAGCGGTCCAGCGCCGTCTGGTTGTTGATGACGATGCCGTCGGGCGTGGTGATCTGGACGTTCGGGCCGAGCCGGAGCGGGGGCAGCGAGGCGCCCTGGAAGGCCTGGCGGACGAAGTAGTACATGAGCAGCAGCAGCACCACGCCGGCCATCAGGAACATGCCGCCGTAGAGCAGGGTGAGCCGGATCCGGATGGTCGGGCGCAGCGCGAGCCAGGCGAACAGGCCGTCGCCGGGGCGGTAGGCCGGCGTCTCGCGCCGGTGCTCGACCGGCTCGGCGGAGTCGGACCGCGGGGGCCGGACCGGGCGCGGCGGGATCGGGCCCGGGCCGCCGGTGGGCGTGCCGGGGGCCCCGCCGGCGGGGGGCGGGGTGTTCATGGCTGGTCCTCTCGGGTGCTGCGGTGGCGGGGGTGGGCGAGGCCTGCGGGGCCGGGTGCGGCGGCCGTCAGATCCGGTAGCCGGAGCCGGGCACCGTGACGATGACCGGCGGGTCGCCGAGCTTGCGGCGCAGGGTCATCACGGTGACCCTGACGACGTTGGTGAACGGGTCGGTGTGCTCGTCCCAGGCCTTCTCCAGCAGCTGCTCGGCGGAGACCACGGCGCCGCCGGCCCGCATCAGGACCTCCAGCACGGCGAACTCCTTGGGGGCGAGCTGGACGGTGCGCCCGTCGCGGATCACCTCGCGGCGGCCCGGGTCGACGCTGATCCCGGCGCGCTCCAGGACGGGCGGCAGCGGGACGGTGGCGCGGCGGCCCAGCGCCCTGACCCGGGCGACGAGTTCGCTGAAGGCGAACGGCTTGGGGAGGTAGTCGTCGGCGCCGATCTCCAGGCCCTCGACCCGGTCGCTGATGTCGCCGGAGGCGGTCAGCATGATCACCCGGGTGGCCAGGCCCTGTTCGACCACGCGGCGGCAGACGTCGTCACCGTGGACGAGGGGGAGGTCGCGGTCCAGGACGACCACGTCGTAGTCGTTGACGGCAATGCGCTGCAGCGCCGCCTCCCCGTCGTACACGACGTCGACGGCCATCGCCTCGCGGCGCAGGCCGGTGGCGACGGCTTCGGCGAGGAGTTGCTCGTCCTCGACGACGAGTACCCGCACGGTGGTGGTCCCTTCTCCTGGTGCGGCCCACCGTGGACGCCCGTGCGGGCCGTTGTGCACCGGGCGGCGGGGCCGACACGCCGCGGGCCGCGGGCGGCCTCGGGACGGGCGGACGGCTCCGACGGTGCTGCCCATCCTGCCTGGTTCCCGGCTAAAGCGGCGGTAAGACCGGCCGGGTGACCCTGGCCCCCGGCCGGGCGGGGGCCGTGACGGTCGGGTGCGGACGGCCCGCCGGGAGCGGGCCGGGTCGGCCGGGCGGGCGGATCCGGCGTCCAGGGCTCCGATTGGACTGTGACGCGGGCAACTTTCTCGCCCGGGGAGGTTTCCCGGGCCACCGGGCGGGGAGGACAAGCTCACACCAGCGATGCCGCCACCGTGCGGGTCGCACCCACCCGCCGCGTGTTCATCCGCACCGGCCAGGGGATCGAATGTCACCGGTGGCCGCCGCAGACCGGCTTCCGCGCCCGACCGGAGAGTCAGTCACCGGCTTCGGCGCTCCCGTTGATCTCGATCCGCAGCCGGGGAGCATGCGGACCGTGCCCGTTCGACACAGCAAGGGGGCCCGTATGGACGCCTTCACCGACGGAATCCTGCAGCGCATAAGGAATGCGGAGCAGGATCTCCACCGCGCACTCGAGTCCGGGGACGATTTCCTGGCCGAGGTCGAGCAGTCCGAGCTGGAGGACCTGCGCAGACTGGCTGCCGAGCACGGGGTCGACGCCGTGCACGAGATGCACCGCGCCGCCGCCTGACCGAGCCCGCAGCCGTACCAGCAGCGGCCGACCGCAGCGCCGCGCCTGCCCCGCAGCACCGGGGGCGAACAGAAAACGCGAGCCCTGGCACACGCCCTGTGCCAGGGCCCTTCACTGCTCAGCCGCCCTGGTGGGCCGGTCGCCGCGGCGACCGGCCCACCAGGGCGTTTCCCGGCTCCGTGGTGGTTCAGTCCCGCCAGGCGCCGATCTCGTCCAGCCGCTGCTGCAGCTGCTCGAACAGGCCGGGCGGGGCGGCCACCGTGAGGTCGCCGTCCGGCTCCCGTCCGGGGCGCCCGCCGGCCAGGGCCCCGGACTCGCGAGCGATCAGGACCCCGGCGGCCCGGTCCCAGGGGGCGAGGCCGCGTTCGAAGTAGCCGTCGACCCGGCCGGCGGCGAGGTCGCAGAGGTCGACGGCGGCCGCGCCGCCGCGCCGGATGTCGCGGAACTCCGGCATCAGGTGCAGCAGGACCTCGACCTGGCGGACCCGGACCGCCTGCACGTAGTTGAAACCGGTGCTGATCAGTGCCTGGCCCCAGGGCGGGGCCGGCCGGCAGGTGATCGGGCGGCCGTCGAGGTGGGCACCGCCGCCGAGCACGGCGTGGAACAGTTCGCCGCGGGCCGGTACGTAGACCACGCCGACCACCGCCCGGCCGTCCAGCTCGGCGGCCACGCTGACGGCCCAGTTGTGCTGGCCGTACAGGTAGTTGACGGTCCCGTCGAGCGGGTCGACGACCCAGCGGACGCCGCTGGTGCCGGTGCGTTCGGCGCCCTCCTCGCCGAGGTAGCCGTCGTCCGGGCGGCGCTCGCCGATCAGTTCCAGGACCAGCTTCTCGGAGGCGAGGTCCATCTCGGTGACCACGTCCACCGGGCTGCTCTTGGTGGCGGCCACCCCGAGGTCGGCCGGGCGGCCGTCACGCAGCAGCGAACCGGCCCGGAGCGCGGCCTCCTTGGCCACCTCCAGCAGTTCGGCGAGCAGGGCGGGGCTGGGTGACACGGCTGGTTCCTCCTGGGGCTGGGGCTTCGGGACCGGGCGCCTCGAACGGGGCCGCCGCACGACGGGCCTCGGAACTGGGCGGCCTCGGAGCTGGGCGGGCTCGGAGCCGGGCGGCTTCAGAGCTGGGCGGCCGCAGGCCGGGGTGCGCGCGGGTTCGGGCAGCAGGCGACGGCGCAGACGTCGTGGCTCGCGCCGAGCGTACCGAGGGCGCAGCGCTCCACCGCCGCGCCCCGCTCGACCGCCGCCCGCTCCAGCACGAGCTCCCGGACGGCGGCGGTGAAGCGGGGGTCGGCGCCGACCGTGGCCGCCCGGGTGACCGGCAGGCCGAGTTCGGCGGCCTTGGCGGTGGCCTCGGTGTCGAGGTCGTACCTGACCTCCATGTGGTCCGAGACGAAGCCGATCGGGACCATCACGGCGGCGGGTGCGCCCGCGCCGTGCAGGCTCTCCAGGTGGTCGCAGATGTCGGGTTCGAGCCAGGGGATGTGCGGGGCCCCGCTGCGGCTCTGGAAGACCAGCTGCCAGGGCCGGCCGGCCACGCCCGTGGCCCGGGCGACCGCCTCGGCCACCAGCCGGGCGACCTCCAGGTGCTGGGCCACGTACGCGCCGCCGGGCCCGCCGCGGGCCGGGTCGTCGGGGGGGCCCGAGCTGTCGGCCATCGCGTCCGGGATGGAGTGGGTGGTGAAGGCGAGGTGCGCGCCGTCGCGGACGCCGGCGGGCAGGGCCTCGAGCGCGCTCAGGGTGGCGTCGATCATCGGCTCGACGAAGCCGGGGTGGTTGTAGAAGTGCCGGAGCTTGTCGACCGTCGGCTCGGGCAGCCCCTCCGCGCGCAGCTGGGCCAGCGCGTCCGCGAGGTTCTCCCGGTACTGGCGGCAGCCCGAGTAGCCGGCGTACGCGCTGGTGGCGAGGGTGAGCACCCGGCGGTGGCCGTCGGCGGCCAGCTCGCGCAGGGTGTCGGTCAGGTAGGGCGCCCAGTTCCGGTTCCCCCAGTAGACCGGCAGGTCCAGGCCGTGCTCGGCGAAGTCCTTGCGCAGTGCGGCGAGCAGTTCGCGGTTCTGCTCGTTGATCGGGCTGACGCCGCCGAACAGGAAGTAGTGCTTGCCGACCTCGGCCAGGCGTTCCTTGGGGATGCCGCGGCCGCGGGTGACGTTCTCCAGGAACGGCACCACGTCCTCCGGGGCCTCGGGCCCGCCGAAGGAGAGCAGCAGGAGCGCGTCGTACGGCGCGGGGTCGGTGGCGGTGGGCGTCTCGGGCATGGCACCGATCCTCCCACCCGCGGCCGGGTGGACGGCGGCGGGCGCCGTGGGCGGTTCGTCCGGAGATTTTCGGTTGCCGAAGTTCGTAAGCTGTGTTTGCGAACCTTGTTCCTTACCGTCCCTGCCCCTTCTTCCGCGGAGCCCCCGTGCTGTCCAGTTACCGCCAGATCTTCGCCGCCCCCGGCAGTCTGGCCTTCTCCTCCAGCGGCTTCGTCGCCCGGCTGCCCATCTCGATGACCGGCATCGGCATCGTCACGATGCTCGCGCAGCTGCGCGGCTCGTACGGGTTGGCCGGCGCGGTCTCGGCGGTGCTCGCGCTCTCCGCGGCGGCCCTCGGCCCGCAGGTCTCCCGGCTGGTCGACCGGTACGGGCAGCGCCGGGTGGCGCGGCCCGCCACCGTGGTCACCCTGCTGGCCGCGGTCGGGCTGCTGCTCTGCGCGCACTTCGCGGCGCCGGCCTGGACGCTGTTCGTGTGCGCGGTGGGGATGGGCGGGATGCCGAGCACCGGCTCGATGGTCCGGGCCCGCTGGGCGCACCTGTACAGCTCCGAACCGCCCAAGCTGCACACCGCGTACTCGCTGGAGGCGGTGGTCGACGAGATCTGCTTCATCGTCGGGCCGATCCTGTCGATCGGGCTGGCCACGGCGGTCTTCCCGGAGGCCGGTGTGGTGCTCGCGGGGCTGTTCCTGGCGGTCGGCGTGCTGCTGTTCACCGCGCAGCGCCGTACCGAGCCGCCGGTGCACCCGGCGGCGCACCACGCGAGCGGTTCGGCGATCAGCTCGGCGGGCCTGCAGGTGCTGGTGCTGACCTTCGTGGCCACCGGTGCGATCTTCGGTTCGGTGGAGGTGGTCACGGTGGCCTTCGCCCAGGCGCAGGGCCACACCTCCTCGTCCAGCCTGGTGCTCGCCGTGTACGCGCTGGGCTCCTGCCTGGCCGGGGTGGTGTTCGGGACGCTGAAGCTCAAGGGCTCGATGGCCACCCGGTTCCTGGCCGGGGTCGCCGTGATGGCGGTCAGCATGGTGCCGCTGGTGGTGGTCGCCTCGACCCTGCGCGGCACGGCCGGGCTGGTCGCCATCGGCGCGGCACTGTTCCTCGCGGGGCTGTCCATCTCGCCGACCCTGATCACCGCGATGGCCCTGGTCGAGCGGCTGGTCCCGGCGGCGCAGCTGACCGAGGGGATGACCTGGACCACCACCGGGCTGGCCCTGGGCGTGGCGCTCGGCTCCTCCGCCGCGGGCTGGATGGTGGACGCGGCCGGTGCGGCGGCCGGCTACTGGGTGCCGGTGGCCTCGGCCGGCTTCGGCGTGCTGGTCGCGCTGGCCGGATTCCCCCGCCTGCGCAGCGGGCTGACCGCCGATGCGCCGGAACCGGCCCGCAGCTCGCTGCCCGGCTGAGGCCCGCCCGGACCGGCTCCGCAGGGACCATGGACCGGTGGGGAGCGAGTGACTACGCTCACCCTACCCACTGGTAGTCCGTGAGCAGGAGGCCTCCGCATGCCCCAGAGCACCGCCACCGCCGGCTGGCGCAACTGGGCCGGGAACCAGAGCGCGCGACCGGGCCGGGTGGTCTCCCCCGCCGGGGTCGAGGAGCTCGGCGAGGTGGTCCGGCTGGCCGCCGAGCAGGGGCGCACGGTCAAGGCGGTCGGCTCCGGCCACTCGTTCACCGCGATCGCCTCGCCCGGTGACGGCGTGCTGGTGCGGCCGGACGCGCTGACGGCGGTGCGCGGGATCGACCCGCAGGCGGGCACCGTGACCGTCGAGTCCGGCCTCCCGCTGCACCGGCTCAACCGGCTGCTGGAGGCCGCCGGGCTCTCGCTCACCAACATGGGCGACATCGAGGTGCAGACCGTGGCCGGGGCGACCAGCACCGGCACCCACGGCACCGGCCGGGACTCCGGCTCGCTGGCCGCGCAGATCAAGGCGCTGGAGATCGTGCTGGCCGACGGTTCGGTGCAGCAGTGCTCCCCCACCGAGAACCCCGAACTGTTCCAGGGCGCCCGCCTCGGCCTCGGCGCGCTCGGCGTGGTCAGCGCGCTCACGTTGGGGGTCGAACCGGCGTTCCTGCTGACCGCGCACGAGCAGCCGATGGCCTTCGACGAGGTGATGGAGCGCTTCGACGACCTGACCGCCGTCAACGAGCACTTCGAGTTCTACTGGTTCCCGCACACCGACCGCTGCTCCACCAAGCGCAACAACCGCAGCCAGGGCCCGGCCGCCCCGCTGCCGCGGTTCAAGGCCTGGCTGGACGACGACTTCCTCTCGAACACCGTCTGGGAGGGCGCCTGCCGGGTCGGCCGCAGCTTCCCCGCCGCGATCCCGACCATCGCCCAGCTCGCCAGCCGGGCCTGGTCCGAGCGCACCTTCACCGACACCGCGTACAAGGTGTTCACCAGCCCGCGCAAGGTCCGCTTCATCGAGATGGAGTACGCCGTCCCGCGGGAGGCCGCCGTCGAGGTGCTGCGCGACCTGAAGGCCTTGGTCGAGCACTCCGACTGGCGGATCAGCTTCCCGGTGGAGGTCCGGGTGGCGCCCGCCGACGACCTCTGGCTGTCCACCGCGAACGGCCGGGACACCGTCTACATCGCCGTGCACCTGTTCCGCGGCAGCTCCGAGCGGGGCTACTTCACCGCCGTCGAGGAGCTGATGACCGCGCACCGGGGCCGCCCGCACTGGGGCAAGCTGCACACCCGGGACGCCGAGTACCTCGCCTCGGTCTACCCGCACTTCGGCGACTTCACGGCGCTGCGGGACAAGGTCGACCCGGGCCGGCTGTTCGGCAACGACTACCTGCGCCGGGTGCTGGGCGCCTGACCGGTCAGCCGGTCGGCGTCGCCGGGCCGCCCGGAGTGGTCGCCGCACCGGACGTGCCGGCGGACGGGGTCCCGGACGGACCGGACGGGCCGGTGGACGGGCTCGCGGAGGCACCGGCCGAGGGTGATCCGGTCGGGCCCGCCGAGGGCGAGCCGGACGGCGTGGCCGGGGCGGAGCCCGACGGGGACGCCGACGGCGCACCACTGCTGCCCGGGGAGCCGCCCGGCGCACCGGACGGCACGGCCGCCGGGTCGGAGGCTCCGGCGGAGCCCTTCGGCGGGGAGGGGGTGTGCGCCGGGCCGCCGCGCCCCGGGTTGAACGAGGTGCCGGTCCGCTGATCGCCGCCGGTGAGGCTGCTCACCGGCTGCCCGGCCAGCACCTCGACGGCCAGGATCGGCACCATCGCCAGGGCGAACACCAGCGCCGAGACCGCCGCGCCGGTGCGCCAGGTCCAGCGCCGGCGGGCCCGGAGCAGCTGCGGCTCGTTCCACTCCCCGGCCGGCCCGGCGGACCGGGCCACCGGGACCGGTCCGGGCGCCGGCACCGGCACCTGCACCTGGCGCAGACCGTTGGCGGTCGCGCCCGGGCCGCGGTCGACCGCGGTCCTCAGCTGCTCGCCGGTGCGCCGGAACAGGTGCTGGAAGAGGGCGCTGCCGACGGTGGCACCGACGCTGACCACGGCGGCGCCGATGATCGTGCCGTACACCCCGAGCTCGGAGGCGAGCACCGCGCCGACCACCGTCGCCAGCGCGCTCGCGGCGACCTGGGCCATGCTCAGGTCCAGCCGCCCGCGGCCCTCGGTGGGCTTCGCCGCAGCGCCGGAGTCGGCCTCGGCGTCGGCCACGGCACCCGCCGGCGGCGCGGACTGCTCCCTCTGCTGCGGCATCGACATCCCTCGGTCAGTGCGTCACGTTTTCGAACAAGTCGGTCCATCTTGCACAGAGAAGGACACATGGGGCGAAAATCCGACTCCCGGAAGTCGATATATGTGAAGATGATCACCACTGGCTGATCGAGGGTCTGCCATTGGGGTGCGAGCTCTTGAGATTCCGCTGATTCGCGGGAGACTTGAGCGGCGAGCCGCCCCTCTCGATGCCACGAATGGAGTACTGTTCGTGGAGCCTGAGCCTTCGGTCAATCAATCGGCAGTCCGTCGGAAGACGATCGGAACGCCCGGGTGCAACGTCGACCGGCGACGTGGCAAACAGGCAACCGTGCCACAGCGGCGCGCCCGGGCGAAAGCCCGACACGCCGGGTAACTCTGCAAGGTTGTGGCCACTCGCCAGCGGGCAGGCCACACTCAGTACGGGAGCAGCGACGCAGGTGACGTCGGCAGGCACCACCCGGGAGGTAACCGTGCCCGAACTGCGCGTCGTGGCCGTCAGCAACGACGGCACACGGCTGGTGCTCAAGGCTGCCGACAGCACGGAGTACACCCTCCCGATCGACGAGCGGCTGCGCGCCGCCGTCCGGGGTGACCGCCCGCGGCTCGGCCAGATCGAGATCGAGGTCGAGAGCCACCTCCGCCCCCGTGACATCCAGGCGCGGATACGAGCCGGTGCCTCCGCCGAGGAGGTCGCGCAGGCCGCCGGGATCTCGGTGGACCGGGTCCGCCGCTTCGAGGGGCCGGTGCTCGCCGAGCGCGCCTTCATGGCCGAGCGGGCCCGCAAGACCGCGATCCGCCGGCACGGCGAGTCGACCGGTCCGCAGCTCGGCGAGGCCGTGGCCGAGCGGCTCGCGCTGCGCAGCGCGGAGAAGGACACGGAGCGGTGGGACTCCTGGCGCCGGGACGACGGCACCTGGGAGGTCATCCTCGCGTACCGCGCGGACGGCGAGAACCGCACCGCCAGCTGGACGTACGACCCGCCGCGCCGTCTGGTGCAGCCGAACGACGACGAGGCCCGCGCGCTGATCGGCGAGAACGTCGACCGCGAGGAGGACTCGGTCTTCCCGTTCATCCCGCGGATCGCCCGGCTCCCCCAGGACCGGCCGGCCCGCCCGATGATCGAGCGGCCCTCGGCCGACCGGATCATGTCCGCGCGGGAGGTCCGCGAGGTCAGGGAGGTCCGGGAGGCGCGCGAGAGCCGGGAGGCGGCGGCCGACGCCCGGGATTCGCTGACCAGCCTGCTCGACGTGGTGCCCGCCTTCCGCGGCGACCTGGCGATCGGCCCGGCGCCCGAGCCGGCGGTGGTCGAGGAGCCCGAGGTCGCCGAGGAGCCGGCGGCGCCCGCCGCCAGCATCGGCGCGGGGTCGGCGTACGCGGACATCCTGATGCCCCGTTCGGTCGCCCCGCACCGGGAGCGGCTGGTCGGGACGACGGACCGGCAGGCCGAGGCGGACGGTGTCCGGCCCGGCCGACGGGCCACCGTGCCCAGCTGGGACGAGATCGTCTTCGGCAGCCGGCGCAAGAAGCAGGACTGACGCACCAGCAGCAGAGCCGACGGGTGGCGTCCCCTCCGAGGAGGGGCCGCCACCCGTCGGCGTCCTGCGGTCAGCCCGGCTGTGCCCCGGTCGCGGCCGGACGGTCCGGCTGCCCGGACCACTCGCTCCACGACCCGGGGTACAGCGCCCCGCCCGGGAGCCCCGCGACCTCCAGCGCCAGCAGTTCGTGGGCGGCGGTGACCCCGGAGCCGCAGTAGACCCCGACCGGACCACCGGCCGCGCCCAGCGCGCCGAATCGGGCGGCGAGTTCGGCGGCCGGGCGGAACCGTCCGTCGGTGCCCAGGTTGTCGGTGGTCGGCGCGGACACCGCGCCCGGGATGTGCCCGGCGCGCGGGTCGACCGGCTCGACCTCACCGCGGTAGCGCTCGGCCGCCCGGGCGTCCAACAGCAGCCCGGTGCGCGCCAGTTCGGCCGCCCCGTCGGCGTCCACGGTGGGCAGGCCGCCGGCCGCGGGCTCGAAGTCGCCGTCCCCGGCGGCGGGCGGCTCGGTGGTCTCCGGCAGGCCGGCCGCGCGCCAGGCGGCCAGGCCGCCGTCCAGCACCCGGACGTCCGGGTGCCCGGCCCAGCGCAGCAGCCACCAGGCGCGGGCGGCCGAGGTGGCGGGACCCGCGTCGTACACCACCACCGGGCGGGCGACGCTCACCCCGGCTCGGCGCAGCGCCTCGCCGAGCAGCTTCGGGTCGGGCAGCGGGTGGCGGCCGGCCGGACCGGGCGGCGCGGCCAACTCGCGGTCCAGGTCGAGGTAGTGCGCGCCGGGCAGGTGGCCGGCGGCGTACTCCTCGGCGCCGGGCGGACCGCCCAGTTGCCAGCGGACGTCCAGCAGGACCGGCGGGGCGGGCGCACCGAGCGCCGCCTGCAGCTCGGCGGCCTGGATCAGCGGGGTGGAGGATGCCGTCATGCCGACATTCTCGCCCGGCGGATCAGCTCTTTGTACGGTCTTTGCCCGGCACGCCGGTCGGTCGCGGGTTTCCCGCCGGGATCGGGTGGAACCATTCGGCCTGGAAGCGTCGACCGTTCGGTGAGGGGACGCGATGACTGCGGTGAAGCTGCGGCTGGCTCAGGGCACGCCGTGCTGGGTGAGCCTGATGACCGACGACCTGGAAGGTGCCCGGGCGTTCTACGGCGCCCTGCTCGGTTGGGAGTTCGAGCCCGGGCCGACCGGTCTCGGCCCGTACGTGCGGGCCACCCTGAACGGCGCGAAGGTCGCCGGGCTCGGCGTCACCCCGGCGGGCACCGCCTACCCGGTCGAGTGGACCACGTACTTCGCGGTGGACAGTGCCGACGAGGTGGCGCAGCGGATCCGCGAGTGCGGCGGCACGGTGGCGGTCGGGCCGCTGACGGCGGACCGGGCCGGGCGGATGGCGATCGCCTCGGACCTGTCGGGCGCGGTGTTCGGGATCTGGGAGGCGGCCGAGCACCTGGGCTGGGAGGTGGTCGGCGAGCCGGGCGCGCCGGCCTGGAACGAGCTGGTCACCGGTGACGACGAGAGTGCGGCGGTGTTCTACCGGGCGGTGCTGGGGCGGGCGGTGGTGGCGGCCGCGGCCGCCGCGGTGGCCCGTGGCGAGGACGACGCGCAGCTGCTGGTGGGCGGGCAGCCGGTGGCGGGCATCCGGCACAGCACCGACCTGCGCAGCGGGCCGCCGCGCTGGCGGGTGCACTTCGCGGTGGCCGACGCCGATCTGACGGTGCACCAGGTGCTCGACCTGGGCGGCTCGTTGCGGGTCGGGCCGTACGACACGCCGTTCGGCCGGGTGGCCCGGCTGGCGGACCCGCGGGGCGGGCAGTTCTCGGTGGTCCAGCCGACCGGCTGACCGGTCTCCGAGCGCTCCTACGGGCCGCCGGGGTTCAGCGGGAGTGCTCCTCGAAGGGCAGCACGTCCGGGGAGAGCACCGCGGCGCGGGCGGTGGCCGCGGTGAGGCGGCGGCGATGGTGGCGGCGGCAGAGCACCTCGTAGCCGATCTCGTCCTCGTTCACGGCGACGTCGCCGACCACGACCTGGGCGCCCTCGACCACCATCACCCCGCCGACCGTGCGGGCGTTGTGGGTGGCCCGGGCGCCGCACCAGCAGAGCGCCTCGACCTGGAGCACCTCGACCCGGTCGGCGAGCTCGATCAGCCGCTGCGAGCCGGGGAAGAGCCTGGTGCGGAAGTCGGTGGTGATGCCGAAGGTGTAGACGTCAATGCCGAGTTCGTCGACCACCCGGGCGAGCTGGTCGATCTGCTCGGCGGAGAAGAACTGGGCCTCGTCGCAGATCAGGTAGTCCACCTTGCCGCCGGCCGAGAGCAGGTGCACCACGTGCGCCTGGAAGTCGAACTCGTCGGCGACCTCGACCGCGTCGGCCCGCAGCCCGAGCCGGCTGGAGATGGTGGCGGCACCGGCCCGGTCGTGCCGGGTGAAGATGATGCCGGTCCGGCCGCGCGCCGCGTGGTTGTGGTCCATCTGGAGCGCGAGCGTCGACTTGCCGCAGTCCATCGTGCCCGAGAAGAACACCAGTTCAGCCATGGGTGGAGCGAGGGCCTTTCAGTGAGGTTGCCGGTCAGGCACGGACTTCGAGCAGCGGCACCAGCTGTTCGACCGGGGTCATCGAGCCGTGCAGGCCGATCATCGAGGACTCGCCGGGCTCCCGGCGGGAGGCGATCACCGCGATGTCGTCCCGGGCGGCCGCGACCACGTCGCCGATCCGGTGGTAGACCCGGTCGTCCACCACCGGGCCGAACCAGCCCGCCGCTATCGCCTGGTCGCGGGTGGCCACCCACATCCGGTCGCCGAGCACCTCGCTCCAGACCGTGAACACGTCCGCGGCCGCGCCGGGCACCGCGTACACGTGCCGGGCCCGGCCCTCGCCGCCGAGCAGGGCGACGCCGGCGCTCAGCTCCCAGTCGTCGTCGAAGTCGATCCGGTCCTCGGGAGCGATGTCGATCATGCCGTGGTCGGCGGTGACGTACAGCGCGGAGCGCGGCGGCAGCTGCTCGGCCAGCCGGCGGGCGAGCCGGTCGACGGTGTTGAGCATCATCCGCCAGTCGTCGGAGTCCACGCCGTAGCGGTGGCCCGCCCCGTCCAGCTCGCTGACGTAGGTGTACACCAGCGCCCGGTCGTGGTCGGCCATCCAGCGGGCCGCCTCGTCCATCCGCTCCTCGCCGGTGGTGCGGCCGAGGAAGGAGCCGCCGGAGAGCGCGACCCTGGTCAGCGGGGTCTGCGCGAACAGCGGGGAGGAGACCTGGCTGGTCGCCACGCCGGCCCGGTGGACCTGCTCGAACACGGTCGGGTACGGCTGCCAGCTCACCGGGTCCACCGGGGGCTGCCAGCGCAGCTGGTTCATCAGGTACCCGGTGCCCGGCACCGCCACGGTGTAACCGGCCAGCCCGTGCAGACCGGGCGGGGTCCCGGTGCCGACCGAGGCCAGCGAGGTGGCGGTGGTGGACGGGAAGCCGGCGGTGATCGGGTTGGAGCCGCCCATCAGCGAGGTCAGGAAGGGCGCGTACTCGGGGTGGCGCCGGAGCAGCTCCCAGCCCATCCCGTCCACCAGGAAGACGCAGACCCGGTCGGCGGGCTCCAGCAGCAGCCCGCTGTCGAAGCCGGACAGGCCGAGCCCGGTCGCCACGGCCGGCAGCAGGTCGGCGAGCGATCCGCTGCCGTAGGCGGGGACGGGGGCGTCGGAGGGGTCGAGGATCTCGAAGGAGTCGTAGTCGAGGTGCGGCATTCGGTGGCGGACCTCAGCCCCGGGTGCTGACGGTCGCCTCGGACAGCGCGCGGGCGAACACCAGGGCCTGGGCCACGGTCTCCGGGCCGTCCCCCGCCTCGCTGACCCGCAGCGAGAGGTCGTCCGCGGTCGCCGAGCCGGTGTAGCCGTGGTCCGCCTCGCAGTTCGGGTCCGAGCAGCCGGCCGGCTCCAGGTCGAGGCGCTGCACCGCGCCCCAGCCGATGGTCAGCACGACCTCGCGCGGCAGCGTGCCGGGCGTGTACGTCTCGGGGTTGGCGACCATGCGGCTGACCACCACGGAGTTGATCCGGTCGACCCGGACGGTCTCGGTGGAGGTGGTCGCGTACGGCACCGGGTTGCCCGCGTCGCCGTTCTGCTCGTCGGTGTGGCTGACCACGAAGCGCGAGGAGGTCAGCACCAGCACCGTCACGTGCCGGCGCACCTCGTTGGCGTCGAAGGTGGTCTCCTGGTGGACCAGGTAGGAGGTGATCGGCTCGGGGCCCACCGCGGACTCGACCGCCTCGGACACCAGCGCCGGGTAGTAACCGCTGCGCTCGATCGCGGACCGCAGGTCCTGCGTGGTGGTGGTACCGGTCTTGGCCATAACTCCATCCTGGCATGTCCCGCCGACGAAGCGGGCGGCACTGCGCCGAGCTTCCGGGCCTTCCGCGCCCCGTCGAAGGGGCGCAACCACGAAAGGTTACAGGGTGCTCATGGCGCGCGGTCCCAGATCCGTGCGGACCGGCAGGGGTGCGATCCGCACCTGCGCGCCCAGCACCGCCAGCCCGCGCGGGGCCACCACGACCGGTTCGAGGTCGACCGATGCGACCTCCGGCAGGTCGTCCACCAGCCGCGACACCCGCAGGAGCAGCTCCTCCAGCGCCCCGGTGTCGACCGGGGCCGCGCCGCGCCAGCCGAACAGCAGCGGGGCCGCCCGGACCTCCCGGATCAGCTCGGCCGCGTCCCGGTCGGTGGCCGGCACCAGCCGGTGCGCCAGGTCGCCCAGCAGTTCGGAGGGGGCGCCGGCCAGCCCGAACGACAGGATCGCGCCGACCGCCGGGTCGACCGTCGCGCCGATCACGGTGTCCACCCCGCGCGGGGCCAGCCGCTGCACCACCAGTCCGGCCTGACCGGCGCCGCCGAGCAGCGCGTCCAGCTCCCGGTGCGCCCGGCGCAGCTCCGCCTCGCCGGTGAGGTCCAGCCGGACGCTGCCGAGGTCCGCGCGGTGCCGCAGGTGCTCGGCGGTGGCCTTGAGCGCGACCGGGTACCCCAGCTCGGCCGCGGCGCGCAGCGCGCTCCGCTCGTCCGGCGCCGGGAGGACCGGGCTGACCTCGATGCCGTACCGGGCGAGCAGGCTCAGCGCGTCGGCCTCCGGCAGGACGACCCGGGCGCCGCCCGGCTGGGTGCGGGCGGCGACCGCGGCCCGGGTGGTGAGCGCGGTCTCCACCAGCGCGCGGGCGCCGGCCTCGTCGATCCCCTCCAGCTCGGGCACCCGGGCGGTCTGCTCGGCCTCGGTGGTGCGGCGGCGCCAGTCGGCGTACCGGACGGCGTCGGCCAGCGCGTGCACGGCCCGCTCGGGGGCGGGGTAGGCGGGGATCCGGCCGGGGCGCAGCCGTTCGGCCAGGCCGGTCAGGGCGAGGTGGGTGAGCAGCAGCGGTTTCCCGAGTTCGCGGCCGAGCCCGGCGGCGTCCAGCAGGGCGGCGGCGATCTCCGGGTCGTCGGCCCGCAGGTCGTGGTCGGGTCCGGCGCCCTGGACGCCGATCGGCGGGATGGCGACGGCGATCACGGCGTCCACACCGGGGTCGCGCAGCGCGGTGTGCAGGGCGATCCGGTAGTTCTCGCCGGTGGCGGCGGTGGTCAGGTCGACCGGGGTGCGCGGGCGCAGGCCTGCGCTGAGGCAGGCGTCGTGGGTGAGCAGGCCGAGCGAGTCGGAGTTGCCGACCACGGCCACCCGGTCGCCGGCCGGCAGCGGCTGCCCGGCGAGCAGCTCGCCGGTGTCGAACAGTTCGGTGATGGTGTCCACCCGGACCACCCCGGCCTGCTGGAACAGGGCGTCCACGGTGGCGTCCCGGAGCCGTCCGGCGGCGGGCTGCACGGCGTGGCCGGGGGGCACGCTGCCGGTGTGCCGGGCGCCCTTGAGCACCACCACCGGCTTGGCGGCGGCCAGCCGGCGGGCGATCCGGGTGAACTTGCGCGGGTTGCCGAAGGACTCCAGGTAGAGCAGCAGCACCTCGGTGGCCTCGTCCTCCTCGCCGTACTGGAGCCAGTCGTTGCCGGACAGGTCGGCGCGGTTGCCGACCGAGGCGAACGAGGAGACGCCGAGGCCGCGGCGGTGCGCCGCCTCCAGCAGCGCCACCCCGATCGCGCCGGACTGGCAGAACAGGCCGAACGGGCCGCGCTCGGGCAGCACCGGCGCCAGCGAGGCGTTCAGCGGGCGCTCGGGGTCGGTGTTGATCAGGCCGAACGCGTTCGGGCCGACCACCCGCATGCCGGCCGCCCGGGCCTGCCGGACCAGCGCGCGCTGGCGGTCGCGGCCCTCGGGGCCGGTCTCGGCGTAGCCGGCGGTGACCACCACCAGGCCCTGCACGCCGTGCGCGCCGCACTCGGCGACGCCGGCGGCGACCCCGGGCTCGGGGACGGCGATGATCGCCAGGTCGACCGGCCCGGGGATGTCGCGGACCGAGCGGTGGGTGGTCACCCCGTCGAGTTCGGTGCCGGCCGGCGCGCTGCGGTTCACCGCGTACACCGGGCCGCGGAAGCCGGCCAGGTCGCGCAGCAGCGAGCGGCCGACCGAGTGCGGGCTGCGGGAGACGCCGACCACGGCGACCGAGCGCGGGGTGAGCAGGCGCTGCACCGAGCGGGCCTCGGCGCGGTGCTCGCGGGCCCGCATCACCGCGAGCGAGGCGGCGGTGGGCTCCAGGTCGAACTCCAGGTGCACCACGCCGTCGGCGATGCTGCGGCGCTGGGTGTAGCCGGCGTCGGTGAAGACCTTGACCATCTTGCGGTTCTCGGGGAGCACCTCGGCGGTGAAGCGGCGGATCCCGCGCTCCTGGGCGACGGCGGCGATGTGCTCCAGCAGCGCGGAGGCGACGCCGCGGCCCTGGTGCTCGTCCTGGACCAGGAAGGCCACCTCGGCGTCGGTGCCGGTGGTGGACGGGCGGCCGTCGGCGTCGATCCGGTCGTAGCGGACGGTGGCGATGAAGCGGTCGCGGACCACCACCGCCAGGCCGACCCGGTTGATGTAGTCGTGGTGGGTGAAGCGCCGGACGTCCTTGTCGGACAGCCGCGGGTACGGGGCGAAGAAGCGGAAGTACTTGGACTGGTCGGAGACCTGCTCGTAGAAGTCCACCAGGCGCCGCGCGTCGTCCTCGGTGATCGGCCGGATCCGGGCCGTGCCGCCGTCGCGCAGCAGCACGTCGGCCTCCCAGTGCTGGGGGTAGCTGTGCTCGTCGCCCCGGTGCGGGGGGCGGGCCGCGGAGTCTTCCACGATCGTCAGGTTATCCGGCTGCGGGCCGGATGGCGCCGCCGCTGCGGGCCCCCGTCCGGGCCGCGGGCCCCGGGGTGGCGGGGCCCCGGGCCGGTACCGGCGGGCCGGGCGGCGACGAACGGCGGGCCGAGCAGCGCGGGACGGCGGCCGGCATGCAACACTGGTCTAGACAACATGGCTGTACCAGCACCACCTGAAAGGCACGTCTCATGGCCGAGCGCCGCGTCTCCATCGGTTGGCCCGAGGGCCTGCACGCCCGTCCCGCCTCCGTCTTCGTCCGCGCCGTGACCTCCACCGGCCTGCCGATCACCATCGCCAAGGAAGGCGGCGCACCGGTCAACGCCGGCTCCATGCTCGGTCTGCTCGGCCTCGGCGCCGAGGGCGGCGACACGGTCGTCCTCGCCTCGGACGCCGAGGGCGCCGACGAGGCCCTGGACCGGATCGCCAAGCTCGTCCGGGAGGGCCTGGACCAGCTGCCGGCCGCGTGAGCCGAGCCGAGCACGCCGAAGGGGGTGCCCCGCCATGTGGCGGGGCACCCCCTTCGGCGTACCGGCTCAGAGCTCAGAGCTCAGAACACCGACCAGCCGGTCGCCGTGGTCAGCGCGTCCAGCGCCGCCACCCCGAGCACCGAGTTGCCGGCGGCGTCCAGCCCCGGGCTCCACACGCAGACCGTCCCGCGCCCCGGCAGCACGGCCAGCACCCCGCCGCCGACCCCGCTCTTGCCCGGCAGACCGACCCGGAAGGCGAACTCGCCCGCCGCGTCGTACGTGCCGCAGGTCAGCAGCACCGCGTTGATCCGCTTCGCCTCGCTGCGGGTGAGCAGCCGCGAGCCGTCCATCCTTATCCCGTGCCGGGCCAGGAACAGCCCCGCCATCGCCAGGTCGCGGCAGCTGGCCGCGATCGCGCAGTGCGCGTAGTAGTGCACCAGCACGCTGTCCACCGGGTTGCGCAGGTTGCCGTAGCTCGCGATGAAGTGCGCCAGCGCCGCGTTCCGGTGCCCGTGCCGCGCCTCCGAGGCGGCCACCGCGTCGTCGGTGTCCACCCCGGGACGGCCCGACTCGGCCCGCAGGAAGTCCCGCACCGCGCCGGCCGCGTCGCCGGTCAGTTCCAGCAGACGGTCCGTCACCACCAGCGCGCCCGCGTTGATGAACGGGTTGCGCGGAATGCCGTGCTCGGTCTCCAGCTGCACCAGCGAGTTGAACGGATTGCCGGACGGCTCGCGCCCCACCCCGCGCCACAGCCCGTCGTCGCCCCCGGCGAGCGCGAGCGCCAGGGTGAACAGCTTCGAGACGGACTGGATCGAGAACGGCTGCTCCCAGTCCCCCGCCCCGTACACCTCGCCGTCGACGGTGGCGATCGCCATCCCGAACGCCTCCGGGTCGGCCTCGGCCAGCGCCGGGATGTAGTCCGCGACCCGGCCCCGCGCGTCGCCGCGCAGGGCCTGGTCCATCACCTCGTGCAGCAGTCCCTGGTAGTCCACGGGGGCCATTGTGTCCTGCGTGACGCAGGTGACCCCAGGGACCCGGCCCCTCGGGTCAGCCCTTCACGCAGACGACCTGCTTGAGCTGGGCGACCACCTCGACCAGGTCCTTCTGCTGCGCGATGACCTTCTCGATCGGCTTGTAGGCGCCCGGGATCTCGTCGACCACGCCGGAGTCCTTGCGGCACTCCACGCCCTTGGTCTGCTCGGCGAGGTCCTGCTGGGTGAAGCGCTTCTTGGCCGCCGTCCGGCTCATCTTCCGGCCGGCGCCGTGCGAGGCCGAGTTGAACGAGGCCGGGTTGCCGAGGCCGCGGACGATGTACGAACCGGTGCCCATCGAGCCCGGGATGATCCCGTAGTCGCCGGAGCCGGCCCGGATCGCGCCCTTGCGGGTGACCAGCAGGTCGACGCCGTCGTACTGCTCCTCCGCCACGTAGTTGTGGTGGCAGCTGATCATCTCGTCGAAGGCCACCTTCGCCTTCGGGAACTCGCGCCGCACGACGTCCTGGAAGAGCGCCATCATCATCGCCCGGTTGTGCTTGGCGTACTCCTGCGCCCAGAACAGGTCCTGCCGGTAGGCCCCCATCTGCGGGGTGTCCGCGATGAACACCGCGAGGTCGCGGTCGACCAGGCCCTGGTTGTGCGGGAGCGACCGGGCCACGCCCATGTGGTACTCCGCGAGCTCCTTGCCGATGTTGCGCGACCCGGAGTGCAGCATCAGCCACACCGCGCCGGTGGTGTCGACGCACACCTCCACGAAGTGGTTGCCGCTGCCGAGCGTGCCCATCTGCTGCATCGCCCGCTCGCGCCGCCACTTGACCTCGGAGGCCACCCCGTCGAAACGGGTCCAGAAGTCGTCCCAGCCGGCCGTCGCGAACCCGTGCAGCTTGCCCGGGTCGACCGGATCGCTGTGCAGGCCGCGGCCGACCGGGATGGCCTGCTCGATCTTGGAACGCAGCCGGGACAGGTCGTCCGGCAGGTCCTTGGCGGTGAGCGAGGTCTTGACCGCGGTCATCCCGCAGCCGATGTCGACGCCGACCGCCGCCGGGCAGACCGCACCCTTCATGGCGATCACGGAGCCGACCGTCGCCCCCTTGCCCAGGTGGACGTCGGGCATCACGGCGAGCCCGTGCAGCCAGGGCAGCGTGCTGATGTTGCGCAGCTGGTCCATGGCCTGACTCTCGACGGTGGCCGGGTCGGCCCACATCCGGATCGGGACGCGGACGCCGGGAACCTCGGTGTACGACATGGTGGTACGACCTCCCAGGGTCGGTGGTTCAAGGGTAGGAGAGTGCCGCGCGTCAGGCTCCCGGCGCGGCCCGGGGATGTCTGCGGGGTACCGCGCTCAGGCCGGCGATCGGCGGGAGGACGGTCGTGGGGAGCGTCGGAGCTCGGGCTCGACCCGCATGGTGACCGCCTCCTTTCCCGATGTCGTGGCAGCGGTGCCGGAGCCATCTACCCACGCCCCGGGAGAGCCGCGCAACGCAATAACGCCGAGGGGCCCGATGGAGCTGATGCTCCGTCGGGCCCCTGGTCGGCCCGTGCGGGCCGTTCGTGGGCGCAGCTCAGTTGGCGATCACCGTGACGTCGCCGATGCCGAGCTCCTTGACCGGATCGGCGATCACCGCGGCGTCGCCGACCAGGACGGTGACCAGGCGGTCCGGCGGGAAGGCCGCGACCACGGCCGCGGTGGCGGCCTCGGTGCCGAGCTCGGCCAGCTGCCGGTAGACCTCGGCCTGGAAGTCGTCCGGCAGGTACTGCTCGACCTGGTCGGCCAGGGTCGCGGCGACCGAGCCGGCCGTCTCGAACTTGAGCGGGGCGACACCGACCAGGAACTGGACGGCCTCCTCCCGCTCGGCGTCGGTCAGCCCCTCGGCCGCCAGCGTCCGCAGGATGGTCCAGGTGTCGGCCAGCGCCGGCGCGGTGGAGGCGGTGTCCACCGAGCCGCTGATCGCGAGCAGCGCGCGCCCCGAACCGTCGCCCGCCGACCGCAGCGGCTGGGCGAAGGCGCGCACGCCGTACGTGTAGCCCTTCTCCTCGCGCAGCACGCGGTCCAGCCGGGAGGTGAGGGTGCCGCCGAGGCAGTACGTGCCGAGCACCTGGGCGGCCCAGGCCGGGTCGTGCCGGTCCGGGCCGATCCTGCCGATCAGCAGCTGGGTCTGGACCGAGCCCGGCCGGTCGACGATGATCACGCGGCCGGTGTCGTCCCCGGTGACGGGGGCGTGCACGGCGGCCGGGTCGGCGCTGCCGGCCCAGCGGCCGAGGGTGGCCTCCAGCAGGGCCAGCAGGTCGATGCCGGTCAGGTCGCCGACCACCACGGCGGTGGCGGTCGAGGGCCGGAGGTGCGCCTGGTAGAACGCCTGCACGGCGGCCCGGTCGATCGCCTTGACGGTGTCGGCGGTGCCGCTGCGCGGGCGCGACAGCCGGTCGGCCGCGTCGAACAGCGAGGCGTACAGCGCCTTGGCCGAGCGGCGGGCCGGGTTGGCCGCCTCGTGGACGATCTCGTCGAGGCGGTTGGCGACCAGCCGCTCGATCTCGTCGGCGGGCAGCGCGGGGGCGCGCAGCGCGTCGCCGAGCAGGGTGAGCCCGCGCTCCAGCCGGGAGGCGGGCACCTCCAGCGAGACCCGCAGCGCGGGGTGGTCGACGTGCGCGTCGAGGGTGGCGCCGGCGCGCTCCAGCTCGCCGGCGAACTCCTCGGCGGTCAGCGTGTCGGTGCCCTCGCTGAGCGCCCGGGCCAGGATGTTGGCCACGCCGTCGAGGCCGGCCGGCTCGGCGGCGAGCGGGGCGTCGACCACCAGGTCGACGGCGACCAGCTGCTGGCCGGGGCGGTGGCAGTGCAGCACGGTGAGGCCGTTGGCGAGGCTGGCGCGCTCGGGCGCCGGGAACGCCCAGGGGCCGGGCGTGCCGGGCTGCGGCTGCGGGTGGAAGGTCATCACGGGGGTGGGGTCGGTGCTCATGCCGCCGTCTCCTCGGTGCTGTCGTCGGTGGCGGTGGTGTCGTCCGGCGTGGTGGGTTCGTAGACCAGGACCGCGCGGTTCTGCGGGTGCAGGCGGGCGGCGGCGACGGCCCGGACCTCCTCGGCGGTGACGTCGAGGACCTTGGGGAGGGCGCTGTTGACCAGCTTCGGGTCACCGAACAGCACCGCGAACCGGCAGAGTTCGTCCGCCCGGCCGGCGACCGTGGTCAGCCGGTCGAGCCACTCCCGCTCGATCTGCGCCTGGGCGCGCTCGAGTTCGGCCTCGGTCGGGCCCTCGGCGGCGAACCGGGCGAGCTCCTCGTCGGTGGCGGCCTGGATCCGGTCGATGGTGGCGTCGCCCGAGGTCTTCACGTCGAGCCAGCCGAGCGAGGGCGCGCCGGCCAGCCGGAGCAGGCCGAACCCGGCCGCGACGGCGGTGCGGTCGTGCCGGACCAGCCGGTTGTAGAGCCGGCTGGACTCGCCGGAGCCGAGGATGGTGAGGGCCAGGTCGGCGGCGTCGGCCTCACGGGTGCCGTCGTGCGGCAGCCGGTAGGCGGCCATCAGGGCGCGCGAGGGCACATCCTCGTGGATGACCTCGCGGACCTCGCGCCCGAGGGTGTCGGGCAGCGAGCCGTCGCGCGGCGGCTGCTTGCCGTCGTGGGCGGGAATGGTGCCGAAGTACTTCTCCACCCAGGCGATGGTCTGCTCGGGGTCGAGGTCGCCGACGATCGAGAGCACGGCGTTGTTGGGCGCGTAGTAGGTGCGGAAGAACGCGCGGGCGTCCTCCAGCGTGGCCGCGTCCAGGTCGGCCATCGAGCCGATCGGGGTGTGGTGGTACGGATGGCCGTCGGGGAACGAGAGCGCGGTGAGCTTCTCGAACGCGGTGCCGTAGGGCACGTTGTCGTAGCGCTGGCGGCGCTCGTTCTTGACGACGTCGCGCTGGTTCTCCATCGAGGTCTCGTCGAGGGCGCTGAGCAGCGAGCCCATCCGGTCCGCCTCCAGCCAGAGCGCGAGCTCCAACTGGTGGGCGGGCATGGTCTCGAAGTAGTTGGTGCGCTCGAAGCTGGTGGTGCCGTTGAGCGAACCGCCCGCGCCCTGGACCAGTTCGAAGTGCCCGTTGTTGGAGACGTTGGCCGAGCCCTGGAACATCAGGTGCTCGAACAGGTGGGCGAGGCCGGTGCGGCCCTTCACCTCGTGCCGGGAACCGACGTCGTACCAGAGGCACACCGCGGTGACCGGGGTGAGGTGGTCCTCGGAGAGCACCACCCGCAGGCCGTTGGCCAGGCGGTGCTCGGTGATGGCGAGGCCTCGGGTGGAGGCGGGAGCCGGGTTGGCCATGCGGGTTTCCGGTCCTTTCGGGGAAGCGGGCGGCTTCGGTGCGGCGCCGTGGCCGCGGAGGTCGGCCCGTCTTCGGGTTGGTCGGGGGGCGGATGGCGTTCCCCCATTGTGGTGCAACGCCCGACGGTGCGTGAGGTGTCCGCGCGGGGCGCGCGTTCGCCACGGGCGGAAGCGGGCACGGCAGGTGGCCTGCGGCAGTGGCTGTCAGCCGGAGGGTCCACAATGGGGGGCGCCGTGCCTCCGAACGGTTCGACGCAGTTACCACAGACTCGGTCCGACAAGATCTGACGCAGCCGACAGACGCAAGGGAGCCCCGCCGCGATGCCCCGCCGCAGTTCGCCCACCCCGCCGCCCGGTGACTTCGAGGAGCGGATCCTCGACGTCGACGTCGTGGACGAGATGCAGGGCTCGTTCCTCGAGTACGCCTACTCGGTGATCTACTCCCGCGCCCTGCCGGACGCCCGGGACGGTCTGAAGCCGGTGCACCGGCGCATCCTGTACCAGGCCAACGAGATGGGCCTGCGCCCCGAGCGCGGGCACGTGAAGTGCGCCCGCCTGGTCGGCGAGGTGATGGGCCGGCTGCACCCGCACGGCGACGCGTCCATCTACGACTCCGTGGTGCGCATGGCGCAGCCGTTCTCGATGCGACTGCCGCTGATCGACGGGCACGGCAACTTCGGCTCGCTGGGCAACGACGACCCGCCGGCCGCGATGCGGTACACCGAGTCGCGCCTGACCGCGGCCTCGATGTCGATGGTGGAGTCGATCCACGAGGACACCGTCGACTTCGCGCCGAACTACGACGGCAGCGAGCAGGAGCCGTCGGTGCTGCCGGCGGCCTTCCCCAACCTGCTGGTGAACGGCACCTCCGGGATCGCGGTCGGCATGGCGACCAACATGCCGCCGCACAACCTGTCCGAGGTGGTGGCCGCCGCCCGGCACCTGATCAAGCACCCCGGCGCCGACCTCGAGACGCTGATGCGCTTCATCCCCGGCCCGGACCTGCCGACCGGCGGCCGGATCGTCGGGCTGTCGGGCATCCGGGACGCCTACGAGTCCGGCCGCGGCACCTTCAAGATCCGGGCGACCGTCTCGGTGGAGGCGGTGACGGCCCGCCGCAAGGGCCTGGTGGTCACCGAACTGCCGTACAGCGTGGGCCCGGAGAAGGTGATCGCCAAGATCAAGGACCTGGTCGGCGCCAAGAAACTGCAGGGCATCGCGGACGTCAAGGACCTGACCGACCGCCAGCACGGCCTGCGGCTGGTGATCGAGGTCAAGAACGGCTTCGTGCCGGAGGCGCTGCTGGAGCAGCTCTACAAGCTGACGCCGATGGAGGAGACCTTCGGCATCAACAACGTGGCCCTGGTGGACGGCCAGCCGCTGACGCTGGGCCTCAAGGAGCTGCTCGAGGTCTACGTCGACCACCGCTTCGAGGTGGTCCGCCGGCGCAGCGAGTTCCGGCGGCGCAAGCGGCAGGACCGGCTGCACCTGGTCGAGGGCCTGCTGGTCGCCCTGGTCGACATCGACGAGGTCATCGCGCTGATCCGCTCCAGCGAGGACGCCGCGCAGGCGAAGGAGCGCCTGATGGAGCGCTTCGGGCTGTCGGAGACCCAGACCGCGTACATCCTGGACACCCCGCTGCGCCGGCTCACCCGGTTCGACCGGGTCGAGCTGGAGACCGAGCAGGCCAAGCTCACCAAGGAGATCCAGGAGCTCACCGAGATCCTGGAGTCGGACACCAAGCTGCGCAACGTGGTGTCCGGCGAGCTGGGCGCGGTGGCGAAGCAGTTCGGCACCGAGCGCCGGACGGTGCTGCTGGAGGCCGGCTCGGTGCCGAGCGCGGCGCTGTCGGTGCCGCTGGAGGTCGCGGACGACCCGTGCCGGGTGCTGCTCTCCTCCACCGGCCTGCTGGCCAGGACCGCGGACGGCGAGCCGCTGGAGACCGGCGGCTCGCGGGCCAAGCACGACGCGGTCGTCTCCGCGGTGCCGGCCACCGCGCGCGCCGACGTCGGCGTGGTGACGACCGCCGGCCGGGTGCTGCGGCTCCCGGTGATCGACCTGCCCGCGCTGCCGCCGGGCACCTCGGCGCTGGCGGGCGGCGCGGCGGTGAGCGAGTTCCTGCGGCTGGAGACGGACGAGCGGGCGCTCGCGCTGACCACCCTGGACGAGTCCTCGCCCGGCCTGGCGCTCGGTACGGCGCAGGGCGTGGTGAAGCGGGTGGTCCCGGAATGGCCCGCGAACAAGGACGAGTTCGAGGTGATCGCCCTCAAGGACGGTGACACCGTGGTCGGCGCGGTCGAGCTGCGCACCGGCGAGGAGGACCTGGTCTTCATCGCCTCCGACGCGCAGCTGCTGCGCTACCCGGCCGGTCAGGTGCGCCCGCAGGGCCGCCCGGCGGGCGGCATGGCGGGCATCAAGCTGTCGGACGGCGCCCGGGTGCTGTCGTTCACCGCGGTGGACCCGGCCGCCGACGCGGTGGTGGTCTCGGTGGCGACGGCCTCCGGCACGCTGGCCGGCGGCGAGCAGACCAGCTGGAAGGTCACGCCGTTCGAGCAGTACCCGCGCAAGGGCCGGGCCACCGGCGGCGTCCGGTGCCAGCGGTTCCTGCGCGGCGAGGACGCGCTGGCGTTCGCCTGGGCGGGCCCGGAGCCGGCCCGCGCGGCCGGCGCGAACGGCGCACCGCTCCAGCTGCCGGAGCGCGACCCGCGCCGGGACGGCTCGGGCACGCCGGTGACCACGCCCATCGCGGCGATCGGCGGGCGCCTGTAAGGCCCCGTAGCGGACCGGACAGCACGACGGGGGCGCCTGCGGGCGCCCCCGTCGTGCTGTCGGCAGGTCTCAGCCGAACGCCGCCGCGATCCGCCCGGCGTCCGGGGACCCCTGCTGGGCGGGCAGCGCCGGGGAGAGTCCGTCGTCGAGCAGCTGGACGGTCTCGGCCAGCTCCGACAGCAGCGCCACGTAGTGCGGCAGTTCCGGCAGCGACGGCGTGGTCAGCGACATCACCAGCAGCGACCTCGCCTCCGGCAGCGGGAGGTAGGCGTCCACCCGCGCCATCGGCACCGCGACCGGCGCCGGCAGCCCCTCGACCGCCGGCGGCGTCCACTCGACCCCGGTGAACTGCACCAGCGCCGGGCCGGCCTCGACCTCCGTCCGGTAGACGTCGCAGTCCGGGTTCAGCGAGAGCGTCTCGTGCAGGGTGGCGGCGATGGCCTCCACGTCGCCCGGCTCGATCGTCTCGCTCCGGACGATCAGCGAGGCACTGCTCACCCGGTCGTCCTCGGTGGCGAACAGGCACAGGCCCGCGTAGCTCGCCCCGTCCCCGGCGGCGGCGTCCGCCACGTCCGCGTACAGCTGCCTGACCCCGGCACGCTGGTCGGGCGTCCCGCCGGACCACACCTCGGCCGCGACCTCCGCCAGGTGCTCCCAGCGCTGCTCGTCCGTGAGGTGCAGGCCGAGGTCGTGGAAGGCCACGGGCACGTCGAAGGTGAACCCGATCCCGGTCACCGCCGCCTGCTCGACCGGCATCGGTCCCTCTCCCCGTCCCTGCGTCACGGGCGGCTGCGGCTGCTCCTCGATCGGCCCGTTCACCGGCGCCCGCCCTCCTTGCCGTACGGTCGGCCGGCGGCCGGCACCAGGGTGATCCCGAACGGGCCGGCGGAGCGCGCCACCAGGCCCCGGCCGGCCGCGATCTGCTGGATCCGCTCGCCGGACAGGCCGCGGTACTCCTTCGGGGAGATCAGCAGCGCCCGGCCCTCGGCGCCGTACCGGGCGAACGCCCAGCCGCGCACGCCGACCGCGCCCTGCTCCTGGCGCCGGTAGACCCGCAGCGCGGTGTCGCAGAGCCGGTTCAGGTGGGCGTCCCACAGGCCCGGGGCCGGCCCCCACTCGCGGACGAAGCGCACCGGCCCGACCCAGCGGGTGAGCGGCCGGGCCAGGAACCGCAGCCATTCGCGGTCCGGGCGCTGACCGTCGCTCAGCACCTCGCCGACCACCAGGAAGGGCACGACCAGCAGCCTCAGCAGCAGGTCGAGCGGCACCCAGCCGCACTGCAGCACGGCCCAGGCCAGCAGCCCGAGCCGGGACCGGCGGCCCGCCGAGGGCGTCAGGTGCGCCGAGGGCGGCAGCGGCGCGGTGTGGTTCCCGTACATCTATCCTCCGGTCACAGCGTCGTAGACGTCGGTCACGATGCCGGGGAGCTGCGCCCCGGCCAGCGGGCCGCGGGACCACCAGGACATCGGGTCGAGCGAGCCGTCCGCACGGATCGCCGCCTTCAGCGACGGGATGTCGCGCAGCACCGGCAGCTGGGCGAGCCGGCTCGTCTTGATCCCCTCGACCAGGGACTCCCCCGCGGTCACGCCCAGGTGGGTCTCCCAGGCGAGCTTCATCCGGTTGCCGAACCCGGGCAGCGCCTTGAAGTCGGTGATGATGTCGGTGCCCTCGTCGGCCAGCCGCGAGACCCGGACCGCGGCGCCCCGGGTGGCGTTGCCGAGCTGCCCCACCAACTGCACCTTGCCGACCTCCCGCACCACCTCGGTGGAGCAGCGCACGCCGTTCACCACCTTGGGCACCAGCTTGGTGGCGACCTTGGTGCTGCCCTTCAGGGCCGTCCCGAAGAACTTGCCGGCGGGCAGGATGCCCAGGCCGTCCCCGATCAGGTCCATCGCGCCGACATCGGCGCCGCCGAGCTTGGCGAGACCGTGGGTGGCCAGCGCGCCGGCCGACAGCACACCGCCGGCCAGCGCGAGCGCACCGGCCAGCGGCGGGAACCACGCCGTGCACAGCGCCGCGACGCCCAGCACGGTGGAGGCGATGGACATCCAGTCGCCGATCTTCTTCAGCAGATCGGCGTGCTTGGTGGCCCACTCCTTGATCGCGTGGCCGGCCCGCTTCAGCGAGTCCTTGAGCTTGTCCCACATGCTGGTGCTGGGGGCGTTCTGGTTGGCCTTGCGCAGCGCCTTGGCCACCTTGTCGGCGGCGTCCCGGTGGTCCTCCCCGAGCTCCTTGGCCTGCTTGACGATGGCCTCGAAGGCGTCCTTGGCGTCCTCCACCGAGCGCTTGGCGTCGTCGAGTTCGGCGCCCGCCGCCTCCAGCTCGCGCTGGGCGGTGTCGATCCTGGCCTGGGCCTCCTTCAACTGGGCGTCGTCCGCGAAGAACTGGCCGCCGAGCCGGAAGGCCGGGGCGTCGGCCGCCGAGTTGTAGCGGCTGTCCGCCCGGTCCTTGGCCGCCTCGCACTGCTCGCAGCGCTGCTTGGCGGCCCGGGCATCGGCCTCGTAGCGCCGGGCCGTGTCCTGGAAGGAGACCAGTTGCCCGCGCCAGGAGTTGAGCTGCTGGGCGGCGGTGCGCACCGCATCGTCGCTGTCCCGGAGCAGGCCGGGCAGCTCGGTGACCTTGGCGGCGAACGCCTGCGCGGCATCGCCCTGCCAGGAACCGCCGAGCCGGGTCAGCGAGGAGAGGCTCTGATGGGCGTTCTCCAGCGCGCCGGCGGCCGTGTTCAGCCGGGTGACCAGGGTGTCGACGCTGCCGGGGTTGCCGGGGGCCGGATCGAAGCCGAGGGCGGGAAAGTCGGCCGGGTCGCTCACCGGGCACCGTCCGAGAAGGCGTCCCGCAGGGCCTGGTCGGTCTCGGCGTACGCCTTCTTGGTGATGTTCAGCCCCTCCTCCACCTGCTGGGTGCCGTCGGCGATCTTCTTGATCGCGTCGTCCCAGCTGTCGTGGAACTCGTCGCAGGCGTGGTCGAGCGACTGGCTGCCGGTGCTCTTCGGGCCGGTGTCGCGCATCGCGTCGAGGGCGGTGCGCAGGTTGTCCTGACTCCGGTGCAGATCCGCGATCAACGTGTCGAGATCCCCGATCTCGACCGAGAAGAACGACCCCAAGACTCCCCCAAGGATTGGTCAACAAAAGTAATTGGATCAGCATAGTCAGCACGATCTCGGGCGCCGCGCCCCCCGTCGCCCCCGACCCGAGGGCGAGAAGCCGCCGGCCGGGCGCGAGTAGGGTTGGCCGGGTGAGCACCTGCACAACGCTGTCGCGCGAACTGACCGAGCCGCTCGCCGCGACCGCGGCGACCGCGACCGCCTGGCTGCTGCTGGAACAGGCCGGCCCGTGGGGGGCGAAGGCGCTCACCGAGAGCCACCTGGACCGGGCGGTGGGGCGGGCGCTGGACACCGCCGCGGCCGGCACCGGGGTCCGGGTCGCACTGATCCGGCGGCCCGGGCGCCACGCGGACCTGCTGCCCGAGGCCGAGCACGAGGTGATCGTCGCGCACACCCGGCCGGGCACCTCCTGGGTGCGCCGGCTGCGGGTGACCGACCCGGCCACCCTGCTGGACCTCGACTTCGCCGCCCTCGGCGCGGGCCGGCACGGCGGGCTCGGCACCGAACACCACGGCGACCCGATCGCCCTGGTGTGCACCAACGGCCGCCGGGACCGGTGCTGCGCCGTCCTGGGGCGCCCACTGGCCGCCGAACTGGCTGCCGCCGGCCACACCGAGGTCTGGGAGGTCACCCACCTGGGCGGCCACCGCTTCTCGCCGACCATGCTGGTGCTGCCGTACGGCTACGCGTACGGGCGGCTCAGCGGCGCGGCGGCCAAGGAGGTGCTGACCGCGACGGCGGACGGGCGGACCGTGGCCGAGTGGTCGCGTGGGCGCTCGTGCTGGGAGCGTCCGGGCCAGGCCGCCGAGCAGGCCGTCCGCGCGGCGACCGGCGAGGCGGACGCCGAGGCGCTGACGCTGGAGCAGCGACCGGACGGGGACGGGGGCTGGACCGTCGAGGTGACGCACCGGGACGGGCGGCGCTGGCGGGTCTCGGTGACCGCCGGGATCAGTGAGCCGCCCCGGCCGGAAAGCTGCGGGAAGGCGCCGGGGCTGCCGTCGCGGATGGACGTGACCGGTGTGGCGGCGGTCGAGTAGGGGCTGATCCGACGGGTCGACAGGTGCTGGTCGACGGAGGGCGGATGACAGATTTCAAAATCTGTCATCCGCCCTCCGTCATTCCATGACCGGCGACTGTCCCTCGAAACCCACTCCCATGACCGACCGAACGTTCCGGCGGCCTGCCAAACGTGAGACAACCCACAGTGACCAACTGGTCACGGACATGACATGCTCGGCACTGAAAGCCACCCGGCTCTGATTCAAAGGAGAACAGTGCCATGATTTCTCGTATCGCAAGCCTGCTGGCGGCCACCACCGGGATTCTCGCCCTGGCTGTCGGCCCATCCGTCGCAGCGACCCCGGCCGGCCCGTCCTGTCCCACCCTCGCCAACACCCCGTGCGCCTGGCACCAGCCCACCGACACCGGAGTCGTCGGCTCGGCCAGCATCACCGCAGCCGCCGGCCAGCTCACCATGCTGCGCGTCGAGGTACGGATCCAGCGGGCCTGGGGGAGCCCGTGGGAGACGGTGGCCTCCGCCACCCGCGTCCGCACCGGATCGATCCAGGTCAGCACGCCGGCCGTGAGCACCGACTTCCTCACCCTGGTCTGCGCCACCGGCGGGCCGGTCGGCCGGGCCGAACTCCAGACCACCACCTGCACCAACCCGCACTGACCCCGCGGGCTCCGACCGCACCTGACGAACCGACAGGGGTGGAACCGGCCGAGCACGACCCGGCCGGTTCCACCCCTGCCCACCGGAGAGGCGCAAGTGTAATGTCACACGGCATGAAACCCTCCCCCCGCCTCCCGCTGGCCGCCGCCCTGCTCGGCGCGGCCGCCCTGCTCGCCGCCCCGCCGGCGGCCGCCGCTCCGGACGGGACCGCCGGTTGCCGCACGGTCGCCGCCGCCCCGGACCGCGAGCAGAGCCGGCTGCAGGACCCGCGGACGACCGCGCTGGTCGAGCGGGCCGGCCTGACCACCTTCACCACCCGCTTCCCGGCCGCCCTGTGCACCGCGCGCACCCGCGCGGAGGCCGAGCGGCTGCTGGATTCCTGGGGCGAGGCGCTCTGGCAGGCCGCCGTCGACCGCGCCCAGGGACGGCGACCCGGCGGCGATCTGGCTCCCGGCGACGACCGCCCGCTGTACTGGACCAGGGTCGCGATGACCGCCCAACTGGCAGCCTGGCAACCGTCGTTCACGATCGACCGGGCGGCGCTGCGGGCCCGCTTCGAGGATGCCTCGCGCGGTCTGGTCGACAACGGCTTCAGCGGCGCGCCCGGGGTGCGACGGATCTTCGTCAGTGGCTTCGACCCGTTCGGCCTGGACGGCGACGTCCGGACGGCCAACCCCTCGGGCTCCGCCGTCCTGCGGCTCAACGGCCGCAAGGTCACCATGGCGGACGGCAGTCGGGCCGAGATCAGGGCCGTGGTCCTCCCGGTCCGGTACGCGGACTTCGACCAGGGCATCGTGGAGCGCGCGTTCGGCCCGCGGATGGCCGCCGGACCGCGGGCCGCCGACCTGATCACCACGATCAGCCAGGGCTACCCCGGCCTGTTCACCCTGGAGGCCTGGGCGGGCCGGGCCCGTTCGGCCGACCCCTACCCGGACAACCAGGGGGAGCTGTCCGGCGGCAGCTACGACCACCCCGTGGACGCCCCCGGGCTCGGCCCGGGCCCCGAGTTCATCGCCAGCACGCTGCCGACCGACGCGATGGCGGCGGCTGCCGACTCCCCCTATCCGGTGCTGCTGAACACCGAGGTCAGCGAGATACCCGCCGGCGCGACCGAGCCGGTGGACCGCGAGGACGGACCGACGCCGGGCTCCCGCGCGGTGGCCGGCGGGGGCGGCGGCTACCTCTCCAACGAGGTCGCCTACCGCAGCAACCGGCTCCGGCTGGAGCTCAACCCGGCACTGCCCGGCGGCCACCTGCACACCCCGGTGCTGACCGGCCTGCCCTCCGACCGCGAGCAGCTCACCGGCCCGGAGTTCGAGCGCAACGAGACCGCGATCGCCGCCGAGGTCCTCACCGTCCTCACCGCGGCGCCGCGCTGACCGGCTGTCCCCGTTCGCCGGGGCCGGCCCGGTCTCAGACCGCGCCGGCCCCGGTCAGCGACCGCACCTCCAGCTCGGCGTACCGGTCCTCGTCCGCCGCCTCGGGAGAGGTGACGGTGCCGATCCAGCCGGCCAGGAAGCCCAGCGGGATGGAGACCAGGCCCGGGTTCTCCAGCGGGAACCAGTGGAAGTCGACCCCCGGCAGCACCGAGCCCGGCGCACCGGAGACCACCGGCGAGAACAGCACCAGCAGCACCGCCGGCACCAGGCCGCCGTACACCGCCCAGACCGCACCCCGAGTGGTGAAGCGCCGCCAGAACAGGTTGTAGAGCAGGGCCGGCAGATTGGCCGAGGCCGCCACCGCGAAGGCCAGCGACACCAGGAAGGCCACGTTCAGCCGCTGCGCGAACAGGCTCAGCACGATCGCGACGGCCCCGATCACCACCGCCGCCGATCGGGCCACCGCCAGCTCCTGGCGCTCCGTCACCTCGCGCTCGTCGGGGCGGCGCCAGGCGCGGGCGTAGAGGTCGTGCGCGAAGGCCGCGGAGGAGGCCAAGGTCAGCCCGGCCACCACCGCGAGGATGGTCGCGAAGGCGATCGCCGAGATCAGCGCGAACAGCACCACCCCGCCGGTCGAGCCCGCCCCGCCGCCGAGGTCGAGGGCGAGCAGCGGCACCGCCGTGTTGCCCGCCGGGTTGGCCGCGCGGATGCCCGCCGCGCCCACCAGCGCGCCCGCGCCCAGGCCGAGCACCACGGCCATCAGGTAGAACCCGCCGACCAGCGCGATGGCCCAGACCGTGGAGCGCCGGGCGGCCCGGGCGGTCGGCACGGTGTAGAAGCGGCTGAGGATGTGCGGCAGCCCGGCGGTGCCCAGCACCAGGGCGAGGCCGAGGCTGACGAAGTCGAGCCGGCTGGTCCGGCTGGCGCCGTACTTCAACCCGGGCTCCAGGTACGCCGCCCCGACGCCGCTGCGGTCGGCGGCGGCCCGCATCAGCGCGGCCACGTCCCCGTGGAACCGGGCCACGACCAGCACCGTGAGCAGCACCGAACCGGCCAGCAGCAGCAGCGCCTTGACGATCTGGATCCAGGTGGTGGCGCGCATCCCGCCGACCGTGACGTAGACGATCATCAGTGCGCCGACGGCCACGATCGTCCAGGCCTTGGCGGCGCCGCTGTCGGTGCCGAGCAGCAGCGCCACCAGGCTGCCGGCGCCGACCATCTGGGCCACCAGGTAGAGCAGCGAGACCACCACGCTGGCGGTGCCGGTGGCGGCCCGGACCGGACGGCGCCGCATCCGCACCGCCAGCACGTCGGCCAGGGTGTACCGGCCGGCGTTGCGGACCAGTTCGGCGACCAGCATCAGCACCAGCAGCCAGGCGACCAGGAAGCCGATGCTGTAGAGCACCCCGTCGTAGCCGTAGAGCGCGATCAGGCCGGTGACGCCGAGGAAGGAGGCGGCCGAGAGGTAGTCCCCGGAGAGCGCGAGGCCGTTCTGCAGCGGGCCGAAGCCGCGGCCGCCGGCGTAGAAGTCCTCGGCGGCCTGACCGCGCCGGCCCACCCACAGGGTAATCGCCAGGGTGACCAGCACGACCACGGCGAAGAGCGCCACGGCCAGGCCGTGGTGGGTGCCGGTGGGGGCCTCGGCGGAGGCCAGCCGGCCGGTCACCGGAGCTGGTCCTGGGTGTCCCAGCGCAGCTCCAGCGCGGCCCGGTCCCGCTTGGTGCGGGCGTTGCGGGCGTACAGCCAGGTCAGCAGGAAGGTGGAGGCGAACTGGAGCAGGCCCAGCAGCCAGGCCACGTTCACCGGCCCGGCGACCTGGCGGCGCATCAGCCCGGGGGCGGCGGCCTGCGCGGCGAGGTACAGCAGGTACCAGCCGAGGAACAGCCCGGTGGCGGGGAAGGCGAAACCCCGGTAGCCGCGGCGGATCTGCTGGAAGGCCGGGCTCTGCTGGACGGAGCGGTAGACCTGGCCGGTCGCATCGGCGCGCCCGGCCTCCGCGCCGGGCCCTTCGGCCTCGCCGGCCGACGGCGCCGGCCGGCCCGGGGCGCTCGGGGGTACCACGGGCACCGCCCGTACCTCGGGGGCGCTCGGCTGTGCGGGCGCCGCGGGCGCGGGCGGGGGCACCGGCGCCGGGGGCACCGCCACCTGGACCGGGCCGGGTGCGAGCCCGGGCCCGCCCGTCCGGACCGCCCCGGCCGGGCGCACCGGCTGCCCCGTCGCCCGCCCGGCGGGCTCGGCGGCCCACCAGTCGAACCTGTCCTGCTGTGCCACTGCCGCTCCATGACCGGGACGCTCCACGTGGGGGCGGGCGTCGGGTTCGCCGGCCGGAGGGAGTGCTTCCGGTCGTGCGCTGACCGCACCAATATCCGGCCTCGGCGGCCCGCTCGGGCCGGGTTGCAGATACGTTCACCCAATCAGGTGAGGGCCCGTCAGATCACGAACTGCGGCGGATGCCGTGCCGGAAGGCGTACGCCACCGCCTGCGCGCGGTCCCGGACGGCGGTCTTGGCGAACAGGTTGTTGATGTGGGTCTTCACCGTGGCCGGGCTGACGTAGAGCTCCCGGGCGATCTCGGTGTTGGACAGGCCGTCGGCGATCAGGGCCAGTACCTCGGCCTCGCGCGCGGTGAGCCCGTCCGGCAGCGCGGCCCGGTCGCCGGGCGGCACGGGGGCCGCCGAGCCGGGCCCGCCGGTCCCGCCGGTCGGTGCGGCGGCGCCGGGTGCGTCCCCCGGGGCGGCCGCCGTACCGGCGGAGAGCCGTTCCAGCAGCCGCAGCTGGACCTGCGGCGAGAGCCCGGCGGCGCCCGAGCGGACGTCGGTCACGGCGCGGGCGATCTCCTCCGCGCCGGCGTCCTTGGTGAGGTAGCCGCGGGCGCCGGCCTGCAGCGCGGCGAAGAGCGAGTCGTCGTCGGCGTAGGTGGTGAGCACCACCACCTCGGTGGCCGGGTGCCCGGTCCGGATCCGGCGGGTCGCCTCGACCCCGTCGCAGCGCGGCATCCGCAGGTCCATCAGCACCACGTCGGGCGCCAGTTCGCCGACCAGCCGGACGGCTTCCTCGCCGTCCGCGGCGGCACCGACCACCTCGATGTCCGGGAGCAGCCCCAGCAGCATCACGATCCCCTCGCGGACCACCGTCTGGTCGTCGGCCACCAGTACGCGTACCGGCCCCCCGGCGCTCACGCCGGCACCCTCAGCAAGACCCGCCATCCACCGTCCACCTCGCCCGCCCGCAGTTCCCCGCCGAGCAGTTCGGCCCGTTCGCGCATTCCGAGCAGACCGTACCCGCTGCCGCTGGCCGCCAGCTCACCGGCCGGTCCGCCGCGCGGCGGCCGGTCGTTGCGGACCTCCAGCTCCACCGCGTCCGCCAGGTAGCGGACGGTGATCTCGGTGCGGGCACCGGGCGCGTGCTTGCGGACGTTGGTGACCGCCTCCTGCGCGGTGCGGCGCACCGCCAGCCCGGCCTCGGCGGCCAGCGGCCGGGCGGCGCCCTCGACCAGCAGCGCGGCCCGCTCGCGGCCGGCCAGCTCCACCAGGAACTCGCCGACCGGGGTGAGGTCGCCGCGCAGCGCGGACAGTGCCTGCCTGGTCTCGGACAGTCCCTCCTGGGCCATCCGCCGCGCCGCCACCACCCGTTCGCGCACCTGCTCGCGCTCCGCCCCGGTGTCCAGCATCAGCCGGGCCGCCTCCAGGTGGACCAGCTGGGCGGAGAGGCTGTGCGCCAGCACGTCGTGGATCTCCCGGGCGATCCGGGCCCGTTCGGCGAGCGCCGCCGATTCGGCCTCCGCGGCCCGGGCCGCCCGCTCCTGCTGGAGCAGCAGGTGCTGGGTGCCGCGGGCCTCGGCGTCCAGCCGCAGCAGCCAGCCGAGCAGCGCCAGCCCACCCGCCGTGGCCAGTCCGGCCAGCAACGGTTCGTCGCCCAGCGCCGCGTAGCTGCCGAGCGCGGCCACCATGGTGGGCACCCCGGCCGCCGGGGGCAGGCGGACCAGGGCGAGGACCCCGAGCGCGCACCACAGCACCGCGGCCAGGACGTCCGCACCGCCCTCCTTCGCCAGCGCGGCGATCGCCAGCAGCCCGGCGGCGGCAAGCAGCGCGCCCCGGAGCCGCCGTCCCCGGGTGGCCCGCAGGAACAGGGCGAGCACCACGCCGCCCGCGACGATCCAGCCGGCCGCGGCCACCGCCGCCCAGCCCCGGAACCGGTCGTCGGAGAAGGTGCTGACGACCGTCACCACGAGCAGCACCAGCCGGCCGATCGAGCCGAGCACCCGCCGGGGCGGGGTCGGCCGGCTCCGGACGTCGGGCACCGGCCAGCCGGTCCAGCTCTCGTGGTTCACTCGGGTCCTTCCGGGCCGATCACGCGGGTGGGGTCAGACCGCGACGGGCTGCGGGTGCTCCAGCCGCTGGGCGCGGTGGTTCACCACCAGGCCGCGGACCAGCAGCAGGCCGCCCAGCGACAGCAGCAGCGCGCTGCTGCTCTGGTGCACGTGCAGCGCGGCGCCCAGGCCGTACCAGCCGATCCGCAGCACAATCATGCCCATCCAGGCGGCCGCCGTGGCCTTGGTGCCCCGTGCCCAGACCGCGCCGTCCGCGTCGCGCCACAGCCGGACGGTCCAGCCCCAGACGCAGCCCATCGCGAGCACGGTCAGGACGGAGGCGATCAGCAGCCCGATCGCCTCGGGCCGGTGGGCCGGGTCGATCAGCTCCGGGTCGCGGAGCGCGACGACGGCCAGGATCGCGGGGAGCAGCCAGAACCGGCGCTCGGTGGCGACCTTGCGGGGTTGCAGCTGCCTGGTCACCACGAAGGCGATCACCGCGAGGATGACGAGGGCGTTCACGAGGCCGCTCATGGCGGGGGCTCCGTTCGGGCGGGGGTTGCGCTGACCCTGTGAACGCTACGGAGCGGGGCCCGCCGGCACCTCGGAGCCGGGGTGGAACCGGTACGCGCAGGGGCTCTCCACCCGGGGGTGGAGAGCCCCTGCGCGGACGGCGGGCGAGCGGCCGGTCAGGCGTCGATGCGCGAGCGGTCCAGGGTCGCCGCGGAGTTGACGATGAAGTCCCGGCGGGGCGCCACGTCGTTGCCCATCAGCAGGTCGAAGGCGTGCTCGGCGGCCTCCAGGTCACCCAGGTTGATCCGCCGCAGGATGCGGTGGCGCGGGTCCATGGTGGTCTCGGCCAGCTGGTCGGCGTCCATCTCGCCGAGGCCCTTGTACCGCTGGATCGGGTCCTTCCAGCGCAGCCCCTTGCTCTGGAAGCCCAGCAGGGTGCGGCGCAGCTCGGAGTCCGAGTAGGTGTAGTGGTACTTGTCCTGGCCGCGCTTGGGGTTGGTGAGCTCGATCCGGTGCAGCGGCGGGACGGCGGCGAACACCCGGCCCTTCTCCACCATCGGGCGCATGTAGCGCTGGAAGAGGGTGAGCAGCAGGCAGCGGATGTGCGAGCCGTCGACGTCGGCGTCGGCCATGAAGATGACCTTGCCGTAGCGGGCCTGGTCGATCTCGAAGGAGCGGCCGGAGCCGGCTCCTATCACCTGGATGATCGAGGCGCACTCGGCGTTCTTGAGCATGTCGGCCACGGAGGCCTTCTGCACGTTGAGGATCTTGCCGCGGATCGGCAGCAGCGCCTGGAACTCGGAGTTGCGGGCCAGCTTGGCGGTGCCGAGGGCGGAGTCGCCCTCGACGATGAACAGCTCGCTGCGGTCCACGTCGTCGCTGCGGCAGTCGGCCAGCTTGGCCGGCAGCGAGGAGGTCTCCAGCGCGGTCTTCCGGCGCTGGGCCTCCTTGTGCTGGCGGGCGGCGACCCTGGTCCGGGCGGCGGCGACGACCTTCTCCATGACCGCGCGGGCCTGGACCTTCTCGTCCTTCTTGGTGGAGGCGAGGAAGGCCTTGAGCTCCTTGGCGAGCACGGTGGAGACGATCCGGTTGGCGGCCGAGGTGCCGAGCACCTCCTTGGTCTGCCCCTCGAACTGCGGCTCGGCCAGCCGGACGGTGACCACCGCGGTGAGGCCCTCCAGGGCGTCGTCCTTGGTGATGTCGTCCTCGGCGACCCGCAGCAGCTTGGCCGAGCGCAGCACCTCGTTGACGGTCTTGGCGAGCGAGCGCTCGAAGCCGGTGACGTGGGTGCCGCCCTTGGGGGTGGCGATGATGTTGACGAAGGAGCGCAGGGTGGTGTCGTAGCCGGCGCCCCAGCGCAGCGCGATGTCCACCCCGAGGGTGCGGGTGACCTCGGTGGGGGTCATGTGGCCGAGCTCGTCGAGGACGGGCACGGTCTCCTTGAAGGTGCCCTCGCCCTGGAGCCGCAGCACGTCGCAGACCGGCTTGTCGGGGGCGAGGAACTCGCAGAACTCGCCGATGCCGCCGTCGAAGCGGAAGATCGATTCCTCGACCTTCTCGCTCTCCGTCAGGCGCTCGTCACGGACGATGATGGTCAGGCCGGGGACCAGGAAGGCGGTCTGGCGGGCCCGGCTGTGCAGGCTCTCCAGCGAGAGCTTGGCGTCGCGCAGGAAGATCTGCCGGTCGGCCCAGTAGCGGATCCGGGTGCCGGTGCGGCCGCGCGGGGCCTTGCCCTTCTTGAGCAGTCCGTTGCCGGCCTCGAAGGGGGCGTCGGGGCTGAGCTCGGTGAAGATCCCCGGGGTGCCGCGGCGGAAGCTGACGGCGTGGGTGTGCCCGCTGCGGTCCACCTCCACGTCGAGCCGGGCGGAGAGTGCGTTGACCACGGAGGCGCCGACGCCGTGCAGGCCGCCGGAGGCGGCGTAGGAGCCGCCGCCGAACTTGCCGCCGGCGTGCAGCTTGGTCATCACGACCTCGACCCCGGACAGGCCGGTCTTGGGCTCGACGTCGACCGGGATGCCGCGGCCGTTGTCACGCACCTCGACCGAGCCGTCACCGTGCAGCAGCACCTCGATCTTGTCGCAGTAGCCGCCGAGCGCCTCGTCCACCGAGTTGTCGATGATCTCCCAGAGGCAGTGCATCAGGCCCCGGCTGTCGGTCGAGCCGATGTACATGCCGGGCCGCTTGCGGACGGCCTCCAGGCCCTCCAGGACGAGCAGGTGCCGAGCGGTGTAGTTGGAGCCGTCCTCCCCGGCGACCAGAGCGGACGACACGGACGTTTCAGCACTCACTCGCTGCACTCCTCAATGACGTTCTGACTCGGCTGACCGGACGGCCGCCCGGGGGCGCCCCGCTCTCAGCAACTGAGACACCGGCTTCCCGGCTCCGTTCTGCTTGTACGCGCTGCGCGAACAAGACCTTCCCCGGAGCCCTGGGCCCCAGGGTGCCATCTCCACCTGACACCACGGTTCCTGGCGGGCCGTAGAACCGGGAGCAGGCGGCGGAGCTGCTGGGATGCAGGGTATCGGGGCCCGGGACGGGGCTTATGCTCCAACCCAGCAGAGGATTATGCTACGCGGACCCCGGACATCGCTTCGCTAGGACGTTCGAGGCCGATCGGCGGGTCGTCGGATTCGGTACGCATGAACCACCGGACACCGGGGCACGTCCTCATCAACGACAACTGCAGAATCCTCGAACCGAGAAAAGCCACGAGCGGGAACGAAATCGACCTGGTTGGATGTTGACCCTGGTACGACAGCTCGTCGAGCTAGAGAAGAGGCGACGTGACTACTGTTCTGACCCCTGCGAGCCCGCTCACCGCGGCCGACCGCTGCGACCGGTGCGGCGCCCAGGCTTACCTGCGCGTCGTCCTCGCGAGCGGCGGAGAGCTGCTCTTCTGTGCCCACCACGGGCGGAAGTTCGAGCCTGAGCTCAAGAAGATCGCCGTGGAGATACAGGACGAGAGCGGTCGGCTGACCGCGACGCCTGCCACGGCCGGCGAAGACGAGCGCTGATCTCCACGCTCGCCCCGACGAGCTGAGTCGACCACCAGGTCGATGGGCCGGTGGGAAGGCTTCCGAGCCTTCCCACCGGCCCCGGCGTTTTTCCGGGCACCGCACGTGAGTGCGCGGTCACCCGCTGACACCGCGTCGAGTGGCATATCCCACACGGCGGTTGAGCGGGCCCGGCCACCGGACGGCGCCGCGCTCCGTCACCGGGCGAGCGCGGAGCGTACGTCGTCGGCGACCGACGCGACCCGGGTGTAGACCCCCGGGTGGGCGGCCTCGGCGCAGCCGGTGCCCCAGGAGACCAGGCCGACCAGCCGGCCGGCCACCACCAGCGGGCCCCCGCTGTCACCCTGGCACGCGTCCTTGCCGCCGTGCTCCGCAGCGGCACAGACCATCGTCCGCGCGTCGAAGGCACTGTCGGCACCGGGCGGGTACGCGTGCGCGCAGTCCGTGTCCGGGATGATCGGCACCTCGACCTCGCGCAGCGTCGGGGAGTAACGGCCGTGACCCGTGGTGTCACCCCAGCCGAAGACCTGGGCCTGGGTGCCCGCCCGGTACGGCTCGCTCTCGCCCTGGCCGACCAGCTCGATCGGCTCCCGGCCGGACTGCGGCTCGGCGAGCGTGAGGACCGCCACGTCCCGGTCGTTGGTGGTGAAGTTGTACCCCTGGTCGACCCAGACGTCCCGGACGGCCACCTCGCGGCCGTCCTGCCCGTTCAGGTCGTCCCGACCGATGATCACCCTCAGGCCGGGCCGGTCGGTGCGGTGACCGGTGCCCTCGTCGTAGAAGCAGTGCGCGGCCGTCACCACCTTGGTCGCGGAGACCAGCGCGCCGCCGCAGAACTGGCCGGAACGGGCACTGCCGAACTGCTCCCGGCTGGACAGCGCCACCATCCACGGATGGTCCTTGACGGTGGTGGTCCACCCGCCGACGATCCGGCGCTGCGCCGCGGCCGGGGCAGCCGCCCCCAGGGTGATCAGCGGCGCCGGCAGCGCGGCCAGCGCGAGCATCGCGACCGCTCTGCGCGATCGGCCGGCGACAGCCGGGGACCGGCGGGCGACGGCCGGGATACGGCGGGGCGGGCGGGCGTCCGAGCTGGGCAGCACCAGGTCTCCCAAAGTGGTTCGACAGCAGCCAACCGGCACAGCGTAGTCGCCCGAGCACGCTCGGTGGCGCAGGCGGGCGGCGGGCCACCCGGACGAGTGATCATCGGGTCGGGACGGGTGCGGGGCACGAGCGGCCGCCGGGGGCTCGACGGGCCCGGGACGCCGAGGAGCCCGGCACTCCCCCGCGACGGGGAAGCACCGGGCTCCTCGGTCGGCCGACCGGCGGGCCGGTCGGCCGGACTGTCGGACCGGATCAGTCCAGGTAGTCGCGCAGCACCTGGGAACGCGACGGGTGGCGCAGCTTGGACATGGTCTTCGACTCGATCTGGCGGATGCGCTCACGGGTGACCCCGTACACCTTGCCGATCTCGTCGAGCGTCTTCGGCTGGCCGTCGGTCAGGCCGAAGCGCATCGAGACCACGCCGGCCTCGCGCTCGCTGAGCGTGTCGAGCACCGAGTGCAGCTGCTCCTGGAGCAGGGTGAAGGAGACCGCGTCGGCCGGGACGACCGCCTCGGAGTCCTCGATCAGGTCACCGAACTCGCTGTCGCCGTCCTCGCCGAGCGGGGTGTGCAGCGAGATCGGCTCACGGCCGTACTTCTGGACCTCGATGACCTTCTCGGGGGTCATGTCGAGTTCCTTGGCCAGCTCCTCCGGGGTGGGCTCGCGGCCCAGGTCCTGGAGCATCTGGCGCTGCACGCGGGCGAGCTTGTTGATGACCTCGACCATGTGCACCGGGATGCGGATGGTGCGGGCCTGGTCGGCCATGGCGCGGGTGATCGCCTGCCGGATCCACCAGGTCGCGTAGGTCGAGAACTTGTAGCCCTTGGTGTAGTCGAACTTCTCGACCGCACGGATCAGACCGAGGTTGCCCTCCTGGATCAGGTCCAGGAAGAGCATGCCGCGGCCGGTGTAGCGCTTGGCCAGCGAGACCACCAGGCGGAGGTTGGCCTCCAGCAGGTGGTTCTTGGCCCGGCGGCCGTCCTCGGCGATGATCTCCAGCTCGCGCTTGAGCTTCGGCGCGAGCTTGTCGGCGGCGCTGAGCTTGTCCTCCGCGAAGAGGCCGGCCTCGATCCGCTTGGCGAGCTCGACCTCCTGCTCGGCGTTGAGCAGCGGGACCTTGCCGATCTGCTTGAGGTAGTCCTTGACCGGGTCGGCGGTGGCACCCGCGACGGCGACCTGCTGGGCCGGCGCGTCGTCCTCGTCGTCGTCGGAGAGGACGAAGCCCTCCGACTCCTCCTCGGGCTCCGCCTCGGCCTTGTCGGCCGGCAGGGCGGTGTCCTCGACCAGCAGTTCCTCGTCGCCGGAGGCCTCGTCGCCCTTGCCGGCGGCCTTGGCGGTGGTGGTCTTCTTGGCGGCGGTCTTCTTGGCGGGCGCGGCGGCCTTCTTCGCCACGGCCTTCTTGGCCGGGGCGGCGACGGCCTTCTTCGCGGTGGCACCGATCTCGGTGACCGTCTCGACGACGGTGACCTCGGCGGCCACCGCAGCGGCGAGGGCTGCGGCGGACGGGGTCGCCGCGGGGGCGATCCGCACCGGCGGCTTGGTGGGGGCGGACGGCGTGCGGGTGGTGACCGCCTTGGTCGCGGTGCGCTTGGTGGTGCTCTTGGCCGCAACGCTCTTGCGCTTGGCGCCCGCCGGCTCGGCGGCGCTGACCATCAGATCCACCCCCTCCTCAATCAGAACCTGGTTGAGGCTGCGCATGACGTTCTTCCACTTGGTGACCGGGATCTGGTCCGCCTCGAACGCCTGGCGCACGTCGTCACCGGCGATCTGCCCCTGGGCCTTGCCCCGCTCGATGAGCGCGAGCAGAGCCGCGGACTCGGCAATCTCGGGGGGGAGCGAACGGGATGTGCTGGCCGACACGAACAACCTCTCGGACGATGAGTGGACTCGAACCCCGGCCCGGCTGCCCGGGTCGACGGAACTGCGCGGCCGCACAACAGCGCGCGGTAGCGGTTCCGGTCGACTCGGGGGTGGGGACGTGGACTGGGTCTGTAGGACGGCAGCAGCGCCGCAGACCAACACAGCATTCTGACATGCCCGTGTTGTTCCGGAGCTGCTTCCGCTCCGTACACATCGCTGCCGCCCCTCAAGTGTTACGCATGGTCTTCGTGGCGCCCGTCACATCGCGGCGCGGCGGATCACCAGCGGCTGTTCGGGGGTTGCGGGAGCTCCGTTCGGGGTGCCCGGCGCGGTATCCTGCGCGGCCCTGGACGACGACGGCCCTCCGGCCGCCCGTCCGGGCGGCTGGAGGGCCTGGCGCCACCGCCGGCCGGGCTCACCGCCCGGTCAGTGCTCGCGCGGTGCCGGGACGGAGGGCTCGACCTCCGCCGGGTGCACCGTGAGCAGGGCCCGGATGGCGGCCTCCGCGGCGGTGCCGTCGCCGGTGCCGAGGGCGTCCACCAGCCGGACGTGCAGGCTGAGCGACGGGTCACCGGGGCGCTCGCAGTTGGCGGTCGGGCCGCCGGAGACCTGGAGGGCGCAGCCGACGATGCCGGACAGGTGCTCCAGCATGCGGTTGCCGGCCATCTGCAGGATCAGGCCGTGCAGCTCGCCGTCGGCGCGGGCATAGCTGACCACGTCGCCCTGGGCGCCCGCGTGGCCCATGATCTCGGTCAGCTCGACCAGCCGGTGCTGGACGTCCTCCCGGCCGTGGCCGGCGGCCAGCCGGGCGGCCAGCGGCTCGATCGCCCAGCGCAGCTCGAACAGCTCACGGCGCTGCTCGTCGCGCTGCGGGCCGAAGGCGCGCCACTCGATGATGTCCGGGTCCAGCAGGTTCCAGTCGCCGACCGGGCGGACCCGGGTGCCGACGTTGGGGCGGGCGCTGACCAGACCCTTGGCCTCCAGCACCCGCAGCGACTCGCGGACGACGGTGCGGGAGACCTCGAACCGCTGGCCGATCTCCTCGGGCACCAGCGGTCGGTCGGCCCCGAGGTCGCCCGAGACGATCATCTGGCCGAGCTGCTGGACCAGCTGGCCGTGCAGGCCGCGACCGCGGCTGCTGGTGGTCTTGCGGCCGACCCGGGACAGGTCGGACTCGGCGCCCTCCCAGCGCGGGGCGGGCGGGGTGGGCCGGTCGGCGTAGGGGAAGCGGTCCAGCTCGCCGGTGCCGATCGCGTCGGCCGTGCGGGCTGCGGTCATGGTGGGGTGCGCAAGGGTACTCACACGTCCTTTGTCGGCGATCGGGGGGTCCGCCTTGAGGATTCTCGTGAAAAGCACACGAAAGGGTGATCGCCCGTGACCGGATAATTGACTTCTTATCAGGCAGAACCCGTCATTCCGGACGTGCGCCCGATCCGACTCGCTGACGTACTGTCACCACGGAGGCGGCGGCGCACGGGGAGGATCAGAACGCCCGACGACGCAGCTGCGCCAGCAGGCAGAGCAGCAGCAGGAGCACGCCGGGCACCGCCAGGGCCACCAGCAGCTCGGTCGCGCCCGCCGCCGGCAGCGCGGACGCCGGGCGGGGCCACCCGCCCCAGTGCGCCACGTACCGCCCGGGACCGGAGCTCAGCGGCGCCACCGACTCGGCGAGCCAGCCCGGGCGGCGGGCGCCGGTCCGACGCAGCAGCAGGCCCGTCAGCGGGGCCAGCAGCACCGGCGCCACGGCCAGCGCGAGCAGGCCGACCGCGGCGCTGCGCACCACCGAGGTGATCAGCAGACCCGCCCAGCCGCTCAGCACGACCAGGGCCAGGAAGGCCGCCAGGGCCAGCAGCGGACCGGCCGCGACCCCCTCGCCGACCAGCTCCGGGCTCAGCAGCGCCGACTCCCCGAGCGCCTCCAGGGTCACCCCCGGCGGCAGCGCGAGCCGGACCACCAGGGCGTCCGTGGTCAGGGTCACCAGCGCCAGCGCCACCGCGACCGGGGTCAGCACGGCGAGCTTCGCCGCCAGCAGGCCCAGCCGCCGCGCCACCGCGACCCGGGCGGCCGGCAGGCCGGGGTGACGCACCTCGTGCCGGTACGACAGCGCGCCGAGCGTGCCGGCGCCGAGGGCTGCGACGGGCAGCGGCAGCACGGGCAGCAGCCCGGTGAGGGCGCGGACGGCGTCGGTCGCGGACAGCGGGCCGGCCGGGAACTGCCGGGTGAGCGCGGCTGCCGTCGCCACGTCGCAGACCAGCACGGCCGCCATGATCAACCAGGTGGAGCGGAGGCTGCGCAGGCGGCGCACCTCGTAGGCCAGTACGCGCACGGTCACTCGCTCAGGTGGTCGGGCCCGAGGGCCGGGTGGGCGGGGTGGACGGGGGCGGGGTGGGCAGGGTGGTCGCCGGGGGCGGGGCGGGCCGGGCGGTCCTCGTGGCTCGGGTGGGCCTCGTGGCTCGGGAGGTCCGGGTGGCTCGGGAGGTCCGGGTGGCTCGGGAGGTCGAACTCCGCGAACTGCTCGAACTGGTCGAACGGGGCGGTGCGGAGCCAGGTGTCGGCCGGCTCGTGCTGCTCGGAGCGGGCGGGCGCCGTCGTGACCAGATCGGCGTGGGCCGGCTCCGGCACCGGGCCGCGCTGCTCGGGGGTCGGCGGGTGCGGGTGCTCGCCGGACGGGCGCTCGGGCGGCGGCCGCTCGCCGAACGCGACGGCCTCGGCGGCGGACGGGCGCGCGTGGCGCCGCCCGCGCGGCTGCTCCGACCCCCGGGCCTGGGCCTGCAGCGGCGACGGCGGCGCGGCCGAGGACTCCGCCGAGGACACGGACAGGGACCGGGCCGGCGAATCGGCCGCGCTCTTCCCGCGCAGCTGGACCTGGCCGGAGCGGCCCGAGGCGGTCGGCAGCGTCGGGTGCGGGACCGGCTGCTCGACCATCCGGTCGGCCAGCTCGTGCAGCAGGATGCCGTGCTGGTAGGCCAGTTCACCGATCTCGGTACGGGCGATCCCGCTCACCGCGATGCCGGCCGTTCCGTCCGGCCGGACCTCGACGCCTTGGGCCACCAGCAGGTCCGCCAGCCGGGCCATCTGCGGGCCCCGGACGGCGACCTCGGGCCGCAGCCTGGTCCGGCGGAACTCCGCGACCGGCTGGTCGGCCGTCATCGGTCCCCGGTCCAGCGTGACCACCCGGTCGGCGAGGGCCGCGGCCTCCTCCGGCAGCCGGGTGGTGACCAGCACCGTGCCGCCGGCCACCGCGAAGGAGCGGAGGAAGGAGTGGAACCACTCGGCGGTGCGCGGGGACAGGCCCTCGGTGGGAGCGTCCAGCAGCAGGGTGGCCGGGCTGCCGAGGAGCGCGCCCGCCAGCGCGAGGCGCCGGTTCATCCCGGGCGAGAACGACCGCAGCCGGTGGTCGGCCACGGTGGCCAGCCTGGTCTGCTCCAGCAGCTCCTCAGCCCGGCGGGCGGGCACCCCGACCGCGGCGGCCAGCATCCGCAGGTGGGTGAGGGCCTGCTGCCCGGGGTGCCCGGCGGGGCCGGCCGTGGCGAGCACGACGCCCACCTCGCGCTCGGGACGCCGCAGCTCCCGGTAGGTGCGCCCGCCGAACAGCGTGACCCCTTGGCCCCGCTCCAGCTCGAGCATCAGCCGCACGGCGGTGGTCTTGCCCGCGCCCTCGGCGCCGAGCAGGGCCGTGACCGCCCCCGGCCGGGCGTCGAAGGTGAGGTCGAGCAACGTCGGCGGCCGGCGGCGCCGGTGCGCCTTGGTCAGTCCGGTGATCTGGATCATCGCTGCGGGCTCCCGTGTCCTCGTCCGACTCCGACCGGATCTGCGAGGCATGCCGGGGCGAACCCTCGTGTGCCTGCGCCAGCACACTAGGCCGCGTTCAGGCCGAATTCGGGCATTACGGACGGTTCCTGGGCCGCGTGGCCGGGCAGCTCACCCGATCAGGGGACCAGCCGTCGGGCCGGAGGGAGGCAGTCGCCGCTCGGGCGCGGTGGTCAGCCCTCGGGGCGCAGCATCGGCGGGTTGAGCACGGTGGCGCCACCGGCGGTGAACAGCTGCGCGGGACGGCCACCCTGACGGGTCGTGGTGCCACCGGAGGGCAGCAGGAAGCCCGGGGTGCCGGTCACCTTGCGGTGGAAGTTCCGCGGGTCGAGAGTGACGCCCCAGACCGCCTCGTAGACCCGCCGGAGCTCCCCCACGGTGAACTCCGGCGGGCAGAAGGCGGTCGCAAGCGAGGAGTACTCGATCTTCGAGCGGGCCCGCTCGACGCCGTCCGCCAGGATCTGGCCGTGGTCGAAGGCGAGCGGGACACCGTCGACCGGGGTCTGGCCGAGCAGTTCGCCGACCGGTGCCCAGCGCGCGCCGCTGGCGTCGCCGCCGGGGCGCGGGGTCGGCAGGTCGGGGGCGAGCACCAGGTGGGCGACGCTGACCACGCGCATCCGGGGGTCGCGCTGCGGGTGGCCGTAGGTGGCGAGCTGCTCCAGGTGCGCGGCGGCCGCGGCCTGGCCGGGGGCGGACGAGGCCCGCAGGCCGGTCTCCTCGGCCAGCTCCCGGGAGGCCGCCTCGGCCAGCCCCTCGTCGGGGCGGACGAAGCCGCCCGGCAGCGCCCAGTAGCCCTGGAAGGGTGCCTCACCCCGCTTCACCAGCAGCGCGCAGAGCGCGTGCTCGCGAACCGTCAGCACCACCAGGTCGACCGTGACTGCGAACGGGGGGAAGGCCGACGGGTCATAACGCGACATGGCGTCGATGATAGTCGTCTCTCTGACGATAAGCACAGAGCCCGTACCGCTCGTTGTCAGGTCCGCCCCGGCGGGCACCGGATCGTGCCGTCCGGGCGACGGCCGAGAACCGGCTCAGGGCATGCCGACGGTGGTGACGGCGGCGCGGAGCCGACCTCACGGCCCCGTCGGCCGGCCTGCGCCGCCGGTCCGTGCCGTTGGATCCGATCAGCCGGCGCCGAGCTGGAGACGGGCCGAAGCCTCCTCGACCACGGCGACCCCGATCCGGCTCACCCGCACCGAGAACGGCTCCCCCGCCACCCGGAGCCCGGTCAGCTGGAGCTCCCCGAGCGGGGCGGTGCTGGCCGGACGGACCGCCACGCGACCGGCCGGGACGTCGGGGCGTACCCCCGCGAGCGAGAGCACGAGGTGCACGGCCGCCGCTGCCGACACCGCCGCCGGGCGGCAGGCCGCCGGATGCGGCACCGGCGGGCAGTGCGCAACCCGCTGCTCGCCCGCGTACATCTCCGGGAGCCGGCCTTCGAACGAGCGGGCGGCGTCCAGCACCCCTTCCAGCAGGACACCGGCCTCACGCTCGAAGCCGGCCTCGGCGAGACCGGAGACGGCCAGGACCGTCTCGTGGACCCGGACCGCGCCACTGCGGTGGCCGAGCGGGTTGAACCGCGGTGACTTCGCGCTCAGGGTCCGCAGGCCCCAGCCGGCGTCCAGCTCCGGGGCGACCAGGCGCTGGGCCAGGATGCGGGTCTGCTCGCGGTCGAGGAGTCCCTCGTGGAGCTCGCCCTCGCCGCCCAGGCCGCGGTCCAGCAGGTGCACGAAGGAGGCAGCGACGGCGGGCACCACCCGGGCGCCCGGGAGCAGCGCGGCGGCCGGCCGGCCGCCTGACAGGTCGTCGATCCAGAACCGCTCCCGGAACCGCTCCCGGAGCCGGGCGGCCCAGGCGCGCCACTCCTCGGCGCCGGGGCGGCCGAAGCCGGCCAGCAGGTCCGCCCCGTGCAGGGCGGCGCGGTGGGCCAGCGCCTGGACCTCGCACCTGGCCGCGGCCGGGCGCGCGGCCCGGTCCTCGGCCGTCCGACCGAGGTCGATGACGAAGCCCTCCGGGCCCTCGACGCCGTCCCCGAGCGCCCCGCGCAGGGTGCTCAGCGCCCGCTCGGCGGCGGGCAGCAGCTCGGCCACCTCCTGGCGCGGCAGTCCCCACCGCCAGGCCTCGGCCAGCACCGTGACGAACAGCAGCGTCGCCTCGGTGGCGGTGCAGGACGGCGGCAGCTCGGGGCCGGCGTGTCTGAGCGGCCCGGGGATCAGCCCGTCCGGGCGGGTGGGCGGCCCGGCGTCCGCCGGGTTCGCCGGGTTCGCCGGGGCACCCTGGTCGGCCCCGGGACCGCCCGTCAGGTGCTGACGCCGGGCCAGGGCGCGCAGGGTGCCCGCCGCCAGTCGGGTGCCGAGCGGAAGGGTCAGGCGGGCCGCCCAGAGCGCGTCCGCCGCGGTCAGGCCGAACCGCCAGGGCGCGCCGGAGGCGGCGTAGAGGTCGGTCGGCCGGTCCGGGTCGGCGATGAGGAGACCGCCGAGGGTGTCCAGCGAGCGGGCGAGGAGCTGCACCGCGCGGGCGTCGTCGCTGCGTACCTCGGGCTCGGCCCAGGGCAGCGGGATACCCGGGCCCCGCCCGGTGGGCGGACGGACCGCCGACGGGGCGGTCTCCAGTTCGGCCCGCAGCTCGACCGACCAGCGGGCGCCGGCCTGCACCTCCAGGTCCCAGCGCAGCACTCCCGCCCCGGCCAGCACCGCGTGCGGCGAGGGCTGGGCGGACACGGTGGCGCTGCGGCCCTGGCCGGTCCAGCGCAGGCCCGCGGACTGCACCTGGCCGGGCAGGTCCGCCGAGCGGCGGCCGGCGGCGATGTCGGTGAGCAGGCCGAGGTCCGTACCGAGCGCGATCTCCAGCGGGAGCCGGGCCGGGCGGGCCCCGGTGTTGCGGATGGTGATGCTCTCGACGCCGTCGGCGTGCCGCAGCCGCTCCACGGTGAGGGCCGGATCCGGATCCGGATCGCCGGGCAGGCGGACCGCGCCGACGAAGCGCGCGCCGGCCGCCGAGGTGAGCGTGCCCTGGAGCGGCATCGGCTCGATCCCGCCGAGCCGAAGTTCCATCCGCGCCAGGGTGCGGACGCCGGCCCGGAAGAAGCCGTGCAGACCCTGGCCCCTGAGCTGCCCGTCGGGGCCCGAGGCTGCCATCGCGGGCGCGTTGACGCACAGCACGGCGTCGTGGGCGGTCACCTGCTGGGGCCGGGGCGCCGGAGCCTGCCGGGGCAGCCCGGTGGACGGCTGGGCCATCCGCGGAGCGCCGGCCGGAGGCGCCCCGTAGGGCGGTCCGGAGTGCTGCGGCCCGGCGGACGGCCCGGCGGGTTGGGGTCCGCGCGGCCCTGCCGGCGGGGCCGCGGGCGGCGGGCTGGCAGGCGGTGCACCGGGTGGCCAGGGCGCCGTGGGAGGCTGCGGTGGCGGGGAGCCCAGCGGTGCCGAAGGCGCGGGAGATCCGGGCGGCGGCCCGGGCGGAGCCGGCGGCGCCGTGCTCGGGGCGGTGTGCGCCCCCGTCTGTGCTGGCCTCATGGTGGTCACCGGGCTCTCCTCCCCTTGCTCGACCGGTCTGCTCGATCTCGTCGTGTGCCGAAGGCGAGCCCGTCCGCTCACGATCGGTGGTGCTGCTGCGCCGCCCCCGCGGCCCGCCCGATCGGGCCAGGGCCGTCCCGGAGAGTACCGCCCCCGGTACTGCCCGTGCGGCCGAACCGGTCGCGGGGCAGCTCGGCCCGGAGCAGGGGCGATCGCCGGGTCGCGGTGGTCACCGCCGGTCGGCGCTCGGCCCCCGGGGATGTCCCGCAGGGTGAACGCACCGCACCTGCCCCAGGTCACGCCGGTCCGGCGCGCCCCGCCCCGGGCACCGGCCGCATTGCGGACCCCACCGGAGCACCGGCCGGCCCGCACCTCGCCCGTCGGCGGCGCCGCTCCGTGGTCGCGCCGAGGGGTGACCCGGCCGCGGCAGTTCGTGCGCGCCGCCAGGATACGGTGCGGGGGCAACGGCGAACGCATCGGAGACCCCGTCGGCGACTGCCGCGCTACGCCTGTGACCAGCACGGACCGAGGAGTTGCATGTCCACCACCAGCCGGCTGCCCGGAATCGTCACCACCGACCACGTGTTCCGCGTGCCGCTCGACCACGCGCGCCCCGAGGGGGAGCGGATCGAGGTGTACGCCCGCGAGGTGGTGGCCGCAGGACGCGAGGACGAGAACCTGCCGTGGCTGCTCTTCCTCCAGGGCGGCCCCGGCGGGAAGGCGGCGCGGCCACACGGCCGGGACGGCTGGCTGGGCCGGGCCCTGGACGGCTACCGGGTGCTCCTGCTCGACCAGCGCGGCACCGGACGCTCCACCCCGGCGAACCGCCAGACCCTGGCCCACCGGGGCGATGCCCGCGCGCAGGCGGACCACCTCGCGCACTTCCGCGCCGACTCGATCGTCCGGGACGCCGAACTGATCCGCCGTCTGCTGCTGGGCGAGGACCGCAGGTGGAGCGTGCTGGGACAGAGCTACGGCAGCTTCTGCATCCTGACGTACCTTTCGCTGGCACCCGAGGGGCTGACGGAGGCGTTCGTCACGGGCGGCCTGGCCGGCCTGCGCAGCTCCGCCGACGACGTCTACCGGGCCGCCTACCCGCGAGTGGCGGAGAAGAACACGGCGCACCACCGCCGGTACCCGCAGGACGTCGAGGCAGCCCGGCGGATCGCCGAGCACCTCCTCGCCCGCCCGGCGGTCCTGCCGGACGGCGGCACGCTCACCGTGCAGGCCTTCCAGGCGCTCGGCCTGCTGCTCGGCGGCGGCGCGGGCTCGCACAGCCTGCACTACCTGCTGGAGGAGGCCTGGGTGGAGGGCGCGGAGGGTGCGGAACTCTCCGACACCTTCCTGGCCGGGGTGCAGGCCCAGCTGTCCTTCGCCACCGGGCCGCTGTACGCGGTGCTGCACGAGTCGATCTACGGTCAGCGGTCGGTGGACGGCGGCGGCACCGGCTGGGCCGCGGAGCGCGTGCGCAAGGAGTTCCCGCAGTTCGACGCGGAGCAGGCGCTGGCCACGGGCTCCCCGGTGCTCTTCACCGGCGAGATGATCTACCCCTGGATGTTCGACACCGACCCCGCGCTGCGCCCGCTGCGCGAGACGGCGCAGCTGCTCGCCGAGCGCACCGACTGGCCCGACCTGTACGACCTGGACCGCCTGGCGGCCAACACCGTGCCGGTGTACGCGGCGGTGTACCACGACGACATGTACGTCGACACGGCCGACTCGCTGGCCACCGCACGGGCGGTGGCGAACGTGCGGACCTGGGTGACCAACGAGTGGGAGCACGACGGTCTGCGGGTCAGCGGCGGGGCCGTGCTCGACCGGCTGATCCGGATGGCACGAGGTGAGCTGTAGCAGCACGCTCCGGCTGGGCCGGGGCCCGGCGGCTGCGGGGTCGGGTTCGGACGGGCTCGGTGCGGGGCGGCGGCTCATCTCAGCTCCCTGACGGACGGTCCTTGCGGTCCTTGTGGTCCTTCGGTCGGCGCTGGCGGGGCAGCCGCAGCCGGCGGCGTCCCGGCTGCCCGGGTTCGGCCGGGCCTCCCCCGGCCGAAGCAGGGCCGCCTTCGGTCGGGCCCACCTCGGTGAGCCCGACCGGCTCCGGCGGCGCACCCTGCGGCCGGCCGGCCCGCTCTCGGCGGACGCTGTCCAGCAACCGCTCGGGCACCAGCCCACCGTTGATCGACTCATACAGCAGCTGGGCCAGGGTGTAGCCCGGATCGAGCTCCAGCGCGCGGGCCAGGACGACCCGGGCGGTGGCCGTGTCGCCGCCCAGCCAGGCCGTCCAGGCGAGCAGCGTCATCGGCGGCGGCGCCAGGTGTTCGAACGGCGGCACGCACCGCTGGACCAGGAAGCGCCACAGCCGCTGGGCGGCGACCAGTTCGTCCGGCTCGGTGTACTCGGCGGCGCGGTCGCGCCCGCGTCTGTCCTGCAGGCCGACCAGCAGGCGGGCGGTGCGCGCGGGATCGACCGACCGGGCGCCGGCTCGGAACTCGGCCACCGCCCCCGCCAGTAGTTCGGCCGTGCGCTCGACCGCCGCGTCCCGGCCGCCCGGCCCGGCCAGCTCCCGGATGAACGGCGCGCCCGCCTGCTCGATGACCTCGCGCAGGGTGTCCGCCTCCGGCGGACCGACCGGGTCTAGCGTGGCCGTGATCGCCTTGCGGCTGCCGCGCGGCGCGAGGCCTGCGAAGGTGGCGGCCGCCGACAACGGGCCCGGCCCGTGCCCGGTGCGGATCGGCGTGCCTCCCGGGTCGCAGCAGCCGTCCCCCGTGCACAGGAACGACCACCAGTGGCCGGCGGAGACGCAGAGCGACTCCTTGACCCCGACGTTCTCCCGTCGGAAGGCTTCGGCCAGGGCGGCGGCGAGCGGCCCGAGGTCGGCCAGCACACCGCGCCCGGACGGCACCCCCGGTGCGGGATCCCGGCAGAGGTAGAGCAGCACCTGCTCGGGCCGCTCGTCCCGGCGCTCGGACAGCTGGACCAGCAGCCGGGCCGCGTCCCCGGCCACCCTGGGCCAGGTGGCAGGATCGTCCGGGATGTCGATCCGGATCACCCCACCCTGGTGCAGGCCCTGCCCCTGCAGACCGACCGCCACGATGCTGTCGTCGGGGAAGAAGCCGAGCAGGTACGGGAGCAGCTCGGCCATGTCGGCCGGCCCGCGCATCCGGACCGGTGACCGGCCCGGGAGCGCGCCGGGGCGGAACCCCAGGGCCGCGCCGGCGCCGGTGCCGGTGCCGGCGCCGTGATCAGGGTCGGGATCCGAAGGCTGGCCAGGGTCCATCGCGGTGCGTTCGTCGTTCATGGCGGGAAGCCTTCCGCAGGTCAGCGCCCCTGCCGGAAACAGGTTTCTGCCTGTGGACAACTCGGGGGGTCCAGCATTTGGTCGCCCGATCGGGCGACCGGTTGTCCACAGGCCCGACCACCCGGGCCGCCGATCGGTCACACTGTCGCCCGGCCCCGCCCCACCTCACCCGTTCGTCGTTTGTCCCCGCCACACGGTATTGATGGAGCCATGGACGAGCCCACGCCGCACACCGCCGACACCCCTGACCGCACCGCCGTCCGGATGCGCGCCGAGGCGGTGCTGCGCGAGCTGGCGGGCCCCTCCGCCGTGCTGCGCGAGGACCAGTGGTCGGCCATCGAGGCGCTGGTGGTCGACGGCCGGCGGGCCCTGGTGGTCCAGCGCACCGGCTGGGGCAAGTCGGCGGTCTACTTCATCGCCACCGCCCTGCTACGGGCCCGCGGCGCCGGTCCGACCGTGATCGTCTCCCCCCTGCTGGCCCTGATGCGCAACCAGGTGGATTCGGCGGCCCGGGCCGGCATCCACGCCCGCACCATCAACTCCGCCAACCCCGAGGAGTGGGACGCGATCCAGGCCGAGGTCGCGGCCGGCGCCGTCGACGTGCTGCTGGTCAGCCCCGAGCGGCTGAACAACCCCGACTTCCGTGACCAAGTGCTCCCGAAGCTGGCCGCCTCGACCGGCCTGCTGGTGGTCGACGAGGCGCACTGCATCTCCGACTGGGGCCATGACTTCCGCCCCGACTACCGCCGCCTGCGCACCATGCTGGCGGAGCTGCCGCCCGGCGTCCCGGTGCTGGCCACCACCGCCACCGCCAACGCCCGGGTCACCGCCGACGTCGCCGAGCAGCTCGGCACCGGCGGCACCGACGAGCGGGCCCTGGTGCTGCGCGGCCCGCTGGACCGGGAGAGCCTGAGCCTGGCCGTGCTGGCGCTGCCCGATCCGGCCCACCGGCTGGCCTGGCTCGCCGACCACCTGGGCGACCTCCCCGGGTCCGGCATCATCTACACCCTCACGGTGGCCGCTGCCGAGGAGGTCACGGCCTTCCTGGCCGAGCGCGGCTTCCCGGTGGCCTCCTACTCCGGCCGGACGGAGGACGCCGACCGCCGCAGCGCCGAGGCCGACCTGCTGGCCAACCGGGTCAAGGCGCTGGTCGCCACCTCGGCGCTCGGCATGGGCTTCGACAAGCCCGACCTCGGGTTCGTGGTGCACCTCGGCTCGCCCGGGTCACCGATCGCCTACTACCAGCAGGTCGGCCGGGCCGGCCGCGGCGTCGACCGGGCCGAGGTGCTGCTGCTCCCCGGCCGGGAGGACGAGGCGATCTGGCGGTACTTCGCCTCGCTCGGCTTCCCGCCCGAGGAGCAGGTCCGGCGGACGCTGGACGCGCTCGCCGAGGCCGGCCGGCCGCTGTCCACCGCCGCGCTGGAGCCGCGGGTCGACCTGCGCCGGGCCCGCCTGGAGACCATGCTCAAGGTGCTGGACGTGGACGGCGCGGTGCGCCGGGTGCGCGGTGGCTGGAGCTCGACCGGGCAGCCTTGGGCCTACGACGCCGCGCGCTACGCCAAGGTGGCCGAGTCCCGCGAGAACGAGCAGCGCGCGATGCGCGAGTACGCGACCACCGGCGACTGCCGGATGGAGTTCCTGCGCCGCCAACTGGACGACCCGGATGCCGCCCCGTGCGGCCGCTGCGACAACTGTGCGGGCCCCCGGCACGGCGCCGAGGTCTCGGAGGCCGCCCTCGCAGCCGCCCGGGCCGCGCTCGGCCGCCCCGGCGTCTCGTTCGAGCCCCGCCGCCTGTGGCCGACCGGGATGGAGGCCATCGGGGTGGCGCTGAAGGGTCGGATCCCCGCCGGCGAGCAGGCCGAGACCGGCCGGGCGCTGGGCCGGCTCTCCGACATCGGCTGGGGCACCCGGCTGCGCGCACTGCTGGGTGACCAGGCACCGGACGGCCCGGTGCCCGGCGAGGTGCTGGACGCGATGGTCAGCGTGCTGGCCGACTGGGCCCGCGGGCCCGGCGGCTGGGCCGGCCCCACCGCGGCGGACGGGAGCCGGGTCGCGCGGCCCGTCGGAGTGGTGGCGATGCCGTCGGCGACCCGGCCCGCACTGATCGGGAGCCTCGCCGAGCGGCTCGCGACGGTCGGCCGGCTCCCCCTCCTCGGTCGGCTCGGGTACGCCACCGGGCAGCCCCCGCACGGCCCGCGCAACAACAGCGCGCAGCGGCTGCACTCGCTCGCCGGCACCCTGGTGGCGCCGCCGGAGCTCCTCGAAGCCCTCGCGCAGAACCGCGGGCCGGTGCTGCTGGTCGACGACCTGGTGGACTCCGGCTGGACGGTCACGGTGGCGGCCCGGCTGCTGCGCCGGGCCGGGGCCGAAGCGGTGCTCCCGCTCGTCCTCGCCGTCCAGGCCTGAGCCTCCCGCCAGGAGCGGCGGGGCGCCGACCGGGCCCCCGTCGCTCGAATGGCGCTAGCCGCGCGGTGGAATATATCCGGCAGAACACCGACTTTCGGGCGCCGTTTGTCATTTCATCGTTGCCGCTCGACCCGGTCTGACCCGAGAATTGGACCGTATCCATCGCCCGGTCCGCGGACCAGGCCCTCGGCGTACGCCCGCACCAGCGCGCCTGCGGGCCCGGGAAGGAGGATCGTGATCAACGGTATCGACCGAGGTCAGACCCCCTGCGACGGCGCGCGGACGATCGATCTGGCGAGCTGGGCCGGGTCGGGTGTCCCCCTCCTCGGAGCACCGCGCGAGTTCGTCGCCGAACTGCACCAACGGCACCTCCCCCAGCCGGGCACCAACGTGCTCGCCGTCCTCGACCGGCAGCAGCGGGTGATCGCCTCCGCCTCCTTCACCGGCCGACCGCACGCCACCGACGGATGGCACCACCGCAACGCCATCCTCGCCGAGCTGCGCCGGATCATCCCGCACGACCTGCGCCTGCCCGCACCGATCCGCACCGCGGTGCTGCTGCACTGCCGCGAGGGCGGGCCGGACTGGACCGAGCAGGACGGGCCCTGGATGTGGGCGCTGCGGGACGCGTCGGCCCTGCACGGCCTGCGCTGCGGCGCGTACCTGACCCTGACCCCGGCCGGCTGGCACTCCGTCGGCGACGGGCGCAGCGGACGCGACCCGCACTCGGGTTCATGGGCCGAGGATCCGGCCACCATCGTCACCGAGCTGTCGTCGCGGGCGGCCAGGGAGGCCGAGCCGGACGAGTGGCCGCTGCCGGTCACCGTGGTCCAGGCCACGGCCGAGCAGGCGGGAGCGGGACGGCTCGCCCGGATCGGCCAGGTGAGCCGGCTCGCACCCAGCCGCCAGCTGGGACTGCTGTCGCCGGCCGGCCCGCTCTCCCCGCTGGACCGGTCGGCTCGGCGCTCCGCGGCCGGCTGAACCCGCCGGCGGGCAGGGCGCGGCCGCCCCCGGACGCCGTGTCCGGGGGCGGTGGGGAGTCGTCGTCAGGCCGGGACGGGCCGACCCTGCGCGGCCAGGACGGCGGTGGCCGCGGCGGCGTCGCCGCACACCACCAGCAGCGCCACCGCGTGGCCGAGCGCCTTGCGGGTCGCCCGCTCGGTGCGGGCCGTGTCGGTGTCGTTGCCGACCAGGACCACGACCTCGCGCCGCAGCGGCCGGGTCGCAGCGGCGTCGGCGTAGAAGACGTCACCGCCCTCGGTCAGCTGCGCCCAGTAGCCGGCCTCGCCGAACGACTGCTCGTGCCGTTGCCACGGATGCGGTTGACCGACCGTCAGGACCAGGATGTCGCCGGGGTCGCGCCCTTCCTCCAGCAGCGCGTCGACGGCCTCGTCGGCCCGCTCCAGCGCCTGCCGAGGACCGGCCGGGACCAGCTGGACGATCGGCAGGGCGGTCTCGGCAGGCCGCGGAGCGCGGCTCGGCTTCGGGATCTTGGCGCTCGGGGCCGGCGGACCGGGCCTCGGCGGCACCGGGCGCGGCGGCCCGGGGCGGGGTGCGGGGGGCGGCCCGGGTACGAGTACGGCGGGCTGGCGGGGGGCGGATGCGTCCGGCTTACGGGGGAAGGGAACGCCGGGGCCCGGGATACTGTCGTGAATCTCCGGCTCCTCGGGGAAGACTGGCATACCCGGATATCTATCAAATGCCGGTCGGATGCGCACAGGCGCCCCACGAGTTGGACACCGTCGGCCGGCGCCCGGGACACCACGGGGCAAGCTGATCAGGCGTCACCGCAGGTCCGCTCCGGACCGCCGGGAGGCTCAGAAGCCGAGCGCCAGTTGCTCGTCCTGCGGCTCCGCCGCGCGTCCGCGCTTGAGGTGCCGCCACCGCGGCATCGCGTCCAGGTACGCCCAGGAGAGCCGGTGGTGCGAGGTGGGCCCGTACTCCTCCAGCGCGGCGCGGTGCACCGGGGACGGGTAGCCGGCGTTGTCCTCGAAGGCGAAAGCGGGCAGGTCGGAGCCCAGCTCGGCCATCAGACCGTCCCGCTGCACCTTCGCCAACACCGAGGCGGCCGAGACGCAGACGCAGGACTGGTCACCCTTGATCACGGTCCGGACCCGCCAAGGTCCGCCGAGGTAGTCGTGCTTGCCGTCGAGGATGATCGCGTCCGGCTCGACCGGCAGCGCCTCCAGCGCGCGGACCGCGGCCAGCCGCAGCGCGGCCGTCATGCCGAGGTCGTCGCACTCCTGGGGCGAGGCTTGACCGATGGCCGAGGCGACGACCCAGTCGGCGAGCACCGGGGCGAGCGCCGTCCGGCGCTTCTCGGTGAGCAGCTTGGAATCGGTCAGGCCCTCCGGCGGCCGGCGCAGGCCGGTCACCGCGGCGCCGACCGTGACCGGACCCGCCCAGGCACCGCGCCCGACCTCGTCGAGGCCCACCACGAGGCGGGCGCCGGCCCGGCGCAGCGAGCGCTCCACCGAATGGGTCGGGGGGTCGTAAGGCATGGGATCGGTCCGTTCGGCTCTGGTCTGGCAGCTCCCAGCCTACGGCCTCCCGCAGCGCGCCCCGACGGCCTGCCGCCGGGCTCCCCGGCGCAGGCCCTTCCGGACGGCCCGGGCGCCCCGGCGGCTCGGCGGCTCGGCGGCTCGGCGGCTCGGCACCGAATCAGCACCGAGCCAGGACCGGGTCATGGTCGGATCATCGGGAGCAGCACCTGCTCGGCGAGGTCGGTGCAGAAGGTGCCGTCCAGCGGGCCCTCGCAGACCTTGGCGCGGTACAGCAGCATCGCCGGAGCCACGTCGGCGACGAGGGCGGTGGCCGCGCCCGGCCGGACGTCGCCGCGCCGCTCGCCGCGCCGCAGGATGGCCAGGATCGCCCCGGTGACCGGCTCGATCACCCGCGCCAGCACGAAGCCCTTGAAGGGGACGGCCTGTTCGTGGTCCAGCTCGGCCATCAGGGCCCGCATCGCCGTGCCGGCCCGGGAGTTCATCACCTCGCCGAGCTGCGCCATGAGCTGCACCAATTCACTGCGCACCGACCCGAGGTCAGGGATGTCCGTAGGCAGTGGGAGAGTTGAGCCCAGGGCGTCCACGACCAGATCGGCCTTGGAGGCCCAGCGCCGGTACAGCGCGGCCTTGCCGGTCTGTGCGGCGCCGGCCACCCCCTCCATCGTCATCCTCGCGAACCCACCGGAGGTGAGCTGATCGAGGGCCGCGTCGAAGATCGCCACCTCCAGGGCCCGGCCGCGCCTGCGCGCGGCGGCGGGGGCCACCCGGTCCGACTCCACCGGGCCCTCCAGCACGACCGCCGGGCCCTCGGCCGCACCTCCGGGCCCCTCGACCGCGACCGCGAGGCCCTCGACCACGACCGGCCGGGGGGCGGCCGCCGCAAGGCCGTCCGACGGCTGCCTCAGCGCCGACTGATTCATCGTCACCAACCTTAAAGAACGCTTGCGTTCACAATAGCCGATCCGCTATCGTCCGCGATAGTGAACGGAACCGTTCACTGAAGCGGTGCGGGGTGCCCAGCACCACCGGGCCCAGCGCCATCAAGCCCAGCGCCGTCGAACCGAGCACCAGTGCCGAACATCGGCGCAAGCACCGGCCGAGTACCAACCGAACAGCAGCTGCCACCAGGGGGAACAGCCATGGCTCTATCGGAGACACTCAGCACGTCCACACCACCGGGGGCCGGCCGCAGGTCGGGCAAGGGCATCACCTTGACGGTCATCGCGGCCACCCAGCTGATGGTCGTCCTGGACGCCACCATCGTGAACATCGCACTGCCGCACATCAAGATGGCCCTGGGATTCTCGGACACCAGCCTGTCCTGGGTGATCAACGCCTACACGCTGGCCTTCGGCGGGCTGCTGCTGCTCGGCGGCCGGATCGGCGACATCCTCGGCCGGCGCCGGGTCTTCGTCGTCGGCGTGCTGGTGTTCGGCCTCGCCTCGCTGATCGGCGGGTTCGCGCAGGACGCCGGCATGCTGCTGGCCGCACGGACCCTCCAGGGCATCGGCGGGGCGATCTGTTCGCCCACCGCGTTCGCCCTGATCGCCACCAACTTCCAGGAGGGCCCGGAACGCAACCGGGCCTTCGGGGTGTTCTCGGCGGTGGCCGGATCCGGCGCGGCGATCGGCCTGCTGGCCGGCGGCGCGCTCACCGAGTACCTCGACTGGCGCTGGGTGTTCTTCGTGAACGTCCCGATCGCCATCCTGATCGCGGTCGCGGCGCCGCGGTACATCAACGAGTCGGACCGCCAGGAGGGCCGCTTCGACGTGCCCGGCGCGCTGGCCTCGACGCTCGGTCTGGTCGCCGTGGTCTACGGCTTCATCCGGGCTGCCTCCGAGGGCTGGACCAACTCCCTGGCGCTGGCCTCCTTCGCGGTCGGCCTGCTGCTGCTGGCCGCCTTCGTGGTGATCGAGCGGCGGACGGCGCAGCCGATCACCCCGCTCCAGCTGTTCAGCAACCGCAACCGCACCGGCGGCCTGATCATGATGCTGTGCCTGGCCGCGGCCATGTTCGGCATCTTCTTCTACATCACGATCTTCGTTCAGACCGTGATCGGCTACAGCCCGCTCAAGGCCGGCGTGGCCTTCCTGCCGATCAGCGTCGCGATCATCATCGCGGCCCAGATCGCCTCGGCCTTCCAGGCCAAGTACGGACCGAAGCTGTTCATGGCGGGCGGCGCGGTCCTGGTGGCCGTCGGACTGACCTGGCTGACCCAGCTGAAGTCCGACAGCGGCTACGCCTCCGGGGTGCTCGGCCCGACGGTCGTCTTCGGCTTCGGCATGGGCCTGATCTTCGTCCCGGTCATGCTGCTCGCGGTGGCCGGCGTCTCCGACCACGAGACCGGTGCGGCCTCCGGCCTGCTCAACTCCACCCAGCAGATCGGTGGCGCGCTCGGCCTGTCGATCCTCACCACGGTGTTCAGTTCCGCCGCCAAGGACGAGGGCAAGGCCCAGGCGCCGGACTTCATGGCCCACGCCAACCCCGACCAGCTCGCGGCGTTCCAGGCCAAGGGTGAGTTCCCGGTCGGCAGCCACTGGTACAGCGAGGTGCTGGCGCACGGCATCGGCCAAGCGTTCATCGTCGGTGCCGCGCTCGCCGTGGTCGCGCTGCTCGCGGCGGTCTTCGTGGTCAAGGCCAAGGCGAGCGACCTGCCCGCCGAAGGTCCGGCCGGGATGGCCATCTGAGGCCCGGCCGTCAGCACCCGGTCCCACCACTGCGGAGCGCGGGGCCGGCGGCGGACGTGCCCCCCGGCACGCCCATCGTCGGTCCCGCGCTCCGGGCGGCACCATGTTCCACGCAGCCGGCGGCCCGAACGATCCCTCGGCCGGGCACAATTCCTCGACCGAGGTCGGCCGCCGTCCGACCTCGACCCCGCGCCGTCCGGGCCACCGCGCCCACGCCCACCGCGACCGCAACAGAGTCCGAACGGCTCACGGCTCAGGGGTAGTAGTCGAGGTTCCGCACGCCCGACCGCCGGCAGGCGGAGCCCCCGTCCTCGCCCACCGGCCGCTTCCGGAGGATGTCGGCGGCATCCGCCTCGGCCAGGCTGGTCGCGTACCAGGGCGTGTCCGTGGCCAGGTCGGAGGCGATCTGCTGCAGGGCGCAGGTGCGGAGGTCGCCGGGAAGGCGGTCGAGGGCGGGCACCGCGTCGGCCGACAGGCCGCGCAGGTATTCGACGTCGATCGTCCTGGTCCGCTCGTAGCGGGCGACGTTCTGCTCGGCGATCAGCGCGTCCGGCCCGATCAGGCCGAGTACGGTGGTGCCGATGACCGCGCTCAGCACCACCGCCCGGGGCAGCCAGCGCGCCGAGCCGGCCAGCACCGCGACGATGATCAGCACGAACACCACCCCGAGCCAGAGCTCGGTGGCCGCGACCGAGATCCTCAGCCGGGTCAGCCCGAAGGCGTCCACGTAGAGGCGCATCCGGTACATCGCGGAGGCCACCACGGCAACCGTGAGGGCGCAGAGCAGGCTCAGCATCGCCCGCACCATCAGCCGGTCACCGGCCGTCGCCCGCGGAGCCCAGCGGCTGGCGAGCACCACCACGACCATGGTCAGCAGGATGACCCAGAGCAGCTGCCAAAAGCCCTCCCGCGCGAACTGGGCGGGAATCACGCCGGGCTTGGTCCGCACGGCCTCCCAACCGTTGCCGAACACCGCCACCGCCTGCACGGTCACGAACACGCCGAACAGCAGGATCAGCGCGGTCATCGGAAGCGCCCACTCCACCCGGGTACGGGCCTTACCGGCGGCGACCGGCAGACGGTCCCAGCGGCGCGGCGCGGCGGCGGTGTGCGCGGCACCGAGCGCCACCAGGGCGCCCAGGATGAACAGCAAGGTCCGCAAGGGCAGTTCTTCGGTGTCCACACTGGGCGTCAGGTCGCCGAGCAGGTCGGCCACCGTCTTGTCCGCGCTCGCGAACAGCGCGCCGAAGACGATCAGCAGGCCGATCGTGACGGCCATCGCCTTCAGCACCGGGACCACCCGGTTGCGGGCCGGCAGGTTCCTGCCCCGCAGCCCGCCGGCCGCCCAGGGCACCGAGGTCATCAGGTGCGCCCACAGCCCCACCGGACCCAGCAGCACACCGGTCCAGCGGGTGCCACCGTGCAGGGCCAGGGAGCCGACACCGAAGGCCGCGAAGATCGCCAGGGCGATCGGCCAGCCGGCGGCGCTGACCGCCGGCACCACCAGCAGGCCGAGCGCGCCGGCGGCCCAGACCACCGTCCAGGGCCGGATCCTGCGGCCCGCGGCACGCGCCGCGAGGGCGGCCCCGATGCTCGCCACCAGTGCGCAGAGCAACAGGTTGACGCCCACGCCCGCGCCCAGCAGCACGGCCGCGGCCAGACCCGCACCGACACCGGCGAGCGCCACCCACGGGCCGGGCGCCGCGGGTTCGACCGGCTGGGTCGCCTTCAGCCAGGCCGGCGGTGGAGCCTGCGGGTAGGGCGAGCGGTACGGGTTGAACTGCTGCGGCACCGGCGGAGGTCCGGCCTTCGGCCCGAGCCCACCGGGACCACCGGGGCCGCCGAGCCCGCCGGGAGCACCAGCACCACCGAGGCCCCCAGCGGCGTCAGGTCTACTGCCGCCCACACTCCCGCCCCCCGGCGCACCGCCCGCTCCTGGCGCCGCGGCTGCCACGGACGGCGCGGAGGGGGCGGCCGGCGCGGCCGGCACAGGCGGTTCGGACGGCGTGGGCGGTTCGGACGGAGTGGACATGCATCCCCCTCGGAGTGACCGGGCACGACGGATCCCGGTCCGGGGTCGCGTGCAGACGCTGGCGACTCTAGGCCCGCGACGATCATTCTGAACAGGTTCAAAACCCCGAGGGGGCGCCTGTGTCGCAGAGTTGTGACACAAACGCCCCCTCGGGGCTCCGCCGGACCGCCGAACGACGGCCCGACCCAGGCCCGACCCAGGCCCGACCCGGACCCGACCCGGGCCCGGCTCACGCCCGACCCGGGTCGAACTCAGGCCCGACCCAACCGGATCAGTACGACCCGTACAGCGAGTAGGCGAGCGAGTCCTTCACCGCCGGTCCGAAGTCGGTCGGCCAGGTGCCGAAGGCCACCCCGCCCGCGCTGTAGGCGCCCTGCCCGGCCGTCCCGCCGCTGTAGTTCATGTTGTTGACCGAGCTGCTGCTCCCGTTGCTGTTGTAGACCAGCCAGTAGGTGGTGTTGGCCGCCAGGGTGACGTTCACCGGCACCGAGTTCCAGACGTTCGCCGTCAGGGTGCTGCTGGAGGTGGAGGTGACCAGGGTGCCGGGCGAGCCCGCGTTGTCGGTGTAGACCGCCAGCTGGTACTGGTTGTTGGGCGCCGCGCTCACCGAGCCGACGTGCACGCTCAGCGAGGTCAGCGGCACCGCCGCAGCACCGGTCGTGATCTTGCTGCCGTTCATGTGGTTGGAGTCGGTGTCGTCGATCAGGGTGCCGACCGCCGTGTTGCCGATGGTCTTCGGCGGGGCGCCCCCGGTGGTGAACGCCACCGTGGACGGGGCGGCCAGCGTGTTGCCGGCCATGTCCTTGACCCCCTGCACGGTGGCCGTGTAGCCGGTCGTCAGCGCCAGCGCCGCGGCCGGCGTGAACACCGCGCCGTTGGTGGCCGAGTCGTAGCTGACGGTGCCGCTCACCGGCGTGCCGCCGGTGGTGGTCCTCAGCGTCACCGTGGAGGTGCTCACCGTCCCGGAGTTCAGCGGCTCGCTGAAGTTGAACCGGACCGCCGTGGAGGGCGCCACCCCGTTCGCGCCGGCGACCGGGGAGGTCCCGGTGACGGTCGGCGCCGTGGTGTCCTGCCCGTAGGTCGCGGTGTACGAGCCGACCGTGCCGTCGAAGAAGGCGTACGCGACGCCCTTGATGGTCTCGATCCGGTAGGTGAGCGCCTGCCCCTGGCGGCTGACGCCGGTCAGGGTGCCCGCCGCGGAGGTGACCGGCACCATCGCGCGCAGCCCGTTGGCCCCGCCGGTGATGTCGAAGGTGAGCTTGTTGGCGCTCCACGCCATCTTGCTGAAGGCCGAACCGTTGCGCCCGTCCAGCCAGGTGAGCATCTGCCGCCCCGACACCACCGGCGCGCCCTTGGCCTTGGCCGCGGTGATGACCGCGTCCGAGGCGGCGGAGGCCGCGAAGTCGGTGTGGATGTTGGCGGTCAGCGCCGCGTAGTAGCCCTTGCTGCCGTAGGCCGCGTCCAGCAGGGTGTTGACCGTCGAGGGGTAGGACTGCCCCGACTCGTCGGTCAGCTGGGTGGTGGCCTGGTACTCGTCGATCACGCTGCCGTCGGTGTCCGCGAACTTCATGATCTGCGCGGTGCCGTTGAAGTAGCCGGCCCGGTCCTTGGTGAAGGAGGCCGGGTAGAAGTAGTAGTCCTCGTCCAGCCGGATCCCGTTGGCCAGCTTGGTCTTGGCCTGGGTCGCCCAGTCGTCCCACTCGACGCAGTGGGTGCGGCTGCTGGCGGGCATCGGCAGCGTCGAGTACTTGGCCTTCCAGGCGCTCAGCTGCGAGGCGTAGATGGACTGCAGGTTGGCGGCGGTGCCCCAGGGCTTGCAGTCCGTGGTGACGTGGACGCCGACCTCGAAGCCCTCGTCGGAGTAGGCCTGGGCCTGCGCCGGGGTCATCGGGTCGTCGGTGTAGATGTACGAGGAGCCGCGCACGCACTCCCAGTTGGCCACCACGCAGCCGGGCGGGCTCTGCGCGATGTAGCCGTCCCAGCGGCCGACGGTGCCGCCGATGCCGTGGTCGTCACCGCTCATCACCACGACGGCCTTGACGTCCCGGGGGAAGTACCAGAACCGCGGCAGCGGCTTCTTGGCCAGGTCCATGGTGGTGATCAGGTTGGCGAGCAGGCGCTGCTGCTCGTCGGCGATCGGGATCAGCGCCTTGTCGAGGTTGTTCCAGTCCGGCTGGCCGCCGGTGCCGTAGAACATCTCGCTGGCCTCGTAGCCGTCGGTGGAGTCGCGCTGCTGGCCGGCCCAGGCGATGTTGCCCTGCCGGGTCTGCACCACGGACTTCGCCAGGTCGAAGGTGAACGCGGCGGCCCGGCCGGTGCCCACGGTGCGCAGGGTGACGGCGGGGTTGGCGGTGGCCGTGTTGGCGTCGCTGTAGAGCGTCGCCACGGCGGTGGCGCCGTTCAGCGTGTAGCGGTCGGCGGCGCCGTGGAAGCCCATGGTGTCGGCGGTCAGGCCGGCGCCGGGGGCGGCCGAGGTGTCGATCTTGAGGTAGGAGTCGGCGAGCGTGTCGGGCGTCGCGCTCAGGCCCAGCAGCGGTGCGAGCTGCTTGTCGGGCCGCATCGCGATCAGCCGGCCGCCGCCGTTGGTCCAGGTGGTGAACATGGTCACCTGGGCCGGCGTCAGCGCGCTCTCCCCGAGCAGCACCACGTCGTAGGAGGCGAGGGTGGCGGCGGAGACCCCGGAGAGGTCGCTCACCTTGTAGTAGTTCAGGCCCTCGGCCTTGAGGATCTCGGTGTAGTACCGGGTGTACGGGTTGGCCGGGTTGCTGACCAGCAGGATCGGCCCCTCCGCCCCCGGGCCCGCGCCTGGCGGGGTGACGGTACCGGCGTCCGGCGTGTAGGTCGCGTACATCGAGAAGCTGACGTTGTCCGTCGAGACCGTCCCGAAGTCGGCCGGCCAGGTGCCGTAGGCGGTGCCGCCGACGCTGTACCCGCTGGTGCCGCCCGAGGCGTACTTGAGGTTGTTGACCGCCGCGGAGCTGCCGTTGCTGTTGTAGGCCAGCCAGTACGGGGTGTTGGGAGCGAGGGTCGCCGTGAGGGCGAGGGTGTTCCAGCTGTTGGCGGTGAGCGTACCGGCGGCGCTGCTGGCGACCAGCGAGCCCGGCTTGCCGGAGGCGTCGGTGTACAGGCCCACCTGGTACTGGTTGTTGGGCGCCGCGTCGACCGTGCCGACGTAGACGCTGATGCTGCTGACCGCTCCGCCGCTCGAACCGGTGACATACCGCGAGGTATTCAGGTGGTTGGAGTCACCGGAGTCGACGGCGGTGCCGACCGTGGTGGTGCCGAGCGTTGCCGTGCCGGCCGCCTGGGCCGGGACCGCGACCACCGCCGCGGCTGCCATCAGGGCCACCACCAGGCCCGACACACGTTTCCTGAACCTCACACAAGCCCCCAGATCGGATAACCACACCTGCGGCGACATCGCCGCTACCGGTGTACCGGGTGGGGGCGGGGCGTGTCCTCGAAATCACCACATTCCTGGGACAGGTCAACCCGAAAACCGGTCAGCCCTTGACGGAACCGGCCAACAAGCCCCGCACGAAGTAGCGTTGCAGCGCGAAGAAGACCAGCAGCGGGACGATCAGGGACAGGAACGCGCCGGCCGTCAGCAGCTCCCAGCGCCCGCCGAAGGAGCCCGAGAGCTGGGCCAGCCGGGCGGTCATCGGCGCGACGTCCGCCGAGCCGCCGGCGAAGGTGAGCGCCACCAGCAGGTCGTTCCAGACCCAGAGGAACTGGAAGATCGCGAACGAGGCCAGCGCCGGGGTGCAGAGCGGCAGCACGATCGACCGGAAGATCTTGAAGTGCGAGGCCCCGTCGACCACCGCCGCCTCCATCAGGTCCCGCGGCAGCTGGGAGATGAAGTTGTGCAGCAGGAAGGTGGCCAGCGGCAGCGCGAACATCGTGTGCGCGATCCAGACCGGCGCGTACGTCCCGCTCAGGTCCACGGCCGGGACGATGGTGATCCCGCCCAGGTGCGCACCTCCGGAGAACAGCTGGAGCAGCGGGATCAGCGCCATCTGCAGCGGGACCACCTGCAGGGCGAAGATCACGAAGAACACCGTGTCGCTGCCCTTGAAGCGCACCCAGGCCAGTGCGTACGCGGCCATCGCCGCCAGCACCAGCGGGAAGAGGGTGGCCGGCAGGCTGATCGCCAGCGAGTTCACCAGGTACGGCATCAGGCCGCCGCTGACGCTGAACCCGCCCTCGAACAGCACCGTGTGGTAGTTGGAGAGGGTCAGGTCGGGGTGGACGAACACCTCCCACCAGCCGCTCTGCGCGACGTCCTGCTTGGGCCGCAGCGAGGTGACCAGCAGCCCGAAGGTCGGGACGGTCCACAGCACCGTCACCGCGATCACCAGCAGCGAGGCGAGCGGGCTGCTGAACGAGCGGCGGACCGCCCGGACGCCGGTGGCCTCGGCCTTCGCCCCCGTGGTGCGGCCAAGCGCGGTGTCGCTCATCGGGTCGCACGCTCCTTGCGCAGTTGGACGATGTTGTACGCCACCAGCGGCAGCACCGCCACGAAGAGGATCACCGCGAGAGCGCTGCCCCGGCCGACGTTGAACTGCACGAACGACTGCGAGTACATCTCGTTGGCGAGCACCTGGGTGCCGAAGTTGCCGCCGGTCATGGTGCGGACGATGTCGAAGGCCTTCAACGTGGTGATCATGACCGTGGTCAGCACCACGACCAGCGTGGTGCGGATCATCGGCACGGTGACGAACCAGAACAGCCGCACCCCGCCCGCGCCGTCCAGCCGGGCCGCCTCGGTGATCTCGTCCGGGATCGCCTTGATCGCGGCGGACAGCACCACCATGGCGAAGCCGGTCTGCACCCAGACCATCACCACCATGAGCAGGAAGTTGTTGAGCGGCTGGGAGAGGATCCAGTTCGGCGGGTGCTCCCAGCCCAGGCTGACCGCCAGCTGGCTGAGCAGGCCGATCTGGGGCTGGGCGGCGTCCCTGGCCTCGTAGACGAACTTCCAGATGATGCCGGCGCCGACCAGCGAGACCGCCATCGGCATGAAGATCAGCGACTTGTAGACCGCCTGCCCCTTCATCCGGTCGACCAGCAGCGCGAGCAGCAGGCCGAGCCCGGTGGCCGCCAGCGGGGCGATCACCAGCCAGAGCAGGGTGTTGAGCAGCACGTGGTGGATCGAGTCGGTGGTCAGCGCCCAGCCGAAGTTCTTCCCGCCGAGGAAGCGGGTGGAGTCGTCGTTGCGCAGGCTGAGGAAGACGGTGCGCACCAGCGGCACCACCAGGCCGACGATCAGCAGCAGGGCGGCCGGCCCGAGCATCACCGCGACGGTGAGCGGCCGGGAGATCCGCCCGCTCGCCCGGCCCGCCGCCAGGAACACCACCAGCAGGATGCCGAGGAAGCCGGCGATGGCGCCGAAGCTGTTGCCGAGCTTGACCGTCGCGTCCGTCCACGCCGAATCGGCCAGCCGGGCCGCGGCGAGCGAGGCCGTGGGCATACGGGGTCCTTCCAGGTGGAGATGGGGGGCAGCGCGGGTGGGTGGGCCCGCGCTGCCCGGCGGCGGTCGGCTACTGCGGCCAGGCCGCGTCGATGTCGCCCGCCACCTTCGGGATGGCCTGCCCCTCGGCGAACCAGGCGGTGAGCGCGGTCCACTCCGCGCCCGCGCCGACCGCGGCCGGCATCAGGTCGGAGCCGTCGAACCGGAAGGTCGCGGCCGGGTCGGTCAGCGCGTCCGCCGAGAGCCGGTCGATCGGGTCGGTGTAGAGGCTCTTGTCCACGCCCTGGTTGGCGGAGACCCAGCCCTGGGAGACCTTCACCCGGCTGCTCGCCCACTCGGCGCTGGACAGGTAGTTCTGCACCGCCTGCACCTCGGGCCGCGACGCGAAGGCGGTCACGAACTCGCCGCCGCCCTCGACCGGGTTGGACACCGAGGCGTTCACGGCCGGGAGGTGGAAGGCGAAGATGTCACCGTCCGGCCCGATGTTCGTGCCCTGCGGCCACTGCGCCCGGTAGAACGAGGCCTGCTGGAGCATCCAGCACTTGTTGCTGAGGATCGGCGTGCCGGCGTCCTGGAAGGTCGTGGTGGCGATCGACTTCACGTCGCCGATGCCGCCGTTGACCCAGGCGGGGTTCTGCATCCAGCCGGCCACCGTCTGCATCGCGGTGGTGATCTTCGGGTCGGCGAACTTCACCTGGTGGTTGACCCACTGGTCGTACACCTCGCCGCCGTAGCTGCCGAGGACGACCTCCTCCAGCCAGTCGGTGGCCGGCCAGCCGGTCGCGGTGCCGGAGCCGATGCCGCCGCACCAGGGCTTGCCGCCGCCGGCCTTGGCGATCTTGTCGCTGAGCGCCATCAGGTCGGACCAGGTCTTCGGCGCCTCGTAGCCGGCCTGCTTGAACGCCTTCGGCGAGTACCAGACCAGCGACTTCATGTTGGCACTCATCGGCGCGGCGTAGAAGGTGCCGTTCACCGAGCCGTAGGTCTTCCAGACCGGGTTCCACTTGTCCTCGTTGGCCACGGTCTGCGCCGGCGGCTTGGCAACCTTGCCGGTCTTCACCATCTGGGCGAGCAGGCCGGGCTGCGGCACGATCGCGAAGTCCGGGGCGTTGCCGCCTGCCACGCGGACCGGGAGCTGGGCCTCGAAGTCCGGGGAGCCCTCGTAGACGATCTTGATTCCCGTACAGGAACTGAACTCGGACCAGGACTTCTCCAGCGAGTCCGATTCCGGGCTGCGGATCGAGGCGAACATCGTCACCTTGGTGCCGGCGTGGCCCGCGTACGCCTGGTACTTCGCACAGTCACCGGCCAGCGGCGAGGCACTGCCGCCGTCGGCCGAGCCGGAGCCGCCCGAACTGTTCGAGCAGGCAGCCACAAGTACCAAGGAGAGTACGGCCGGTGCGGCCAGCAGGCGGCGCCGATGCGACCTGGTCATCGGCATCCCTCGGTCGCGGTCGAAGTGGTGGTCAATGGAGTCCTCCTTGCCTGGGCATGGGCATGCCAGCGGTAAGACAGAACAAGAACAACACTGCGCTGAACCGGAGATTGTCTACCCAGCGATTGCTGGCTTGAAGACGTTAACTCAAGGGTCATTCCGCGCCAAGGTGTGCGTTCGACCTTCACCGGGAGGTGCCTCAGTCGTAACACGGCTGTGCTGGAGGGCCGCCCTCCAGCACGGCCGGCGGAGGAGCCGCTCAGAGCCGGACCGGCAGCTCCCGCAGGCTGTTGACCACCATCGACGGGCTCGGCCGCAGCTCCTCGTCACCGACCGCCAGCGCCAGGTCCGGGAACCGCTCGAACAGCGCCGGCAGCGCCACCCCCGCCTCCAGCCGCGCCAGCGGCGAACCCGGGCAGACGTGCGGGCCGTGGCCGAAGGACAGGTGCCGGATCGGGTCCCGGGTGAGGTCGAACACCTCCGCGGTGACGCCGTGCCGGTCCGGGTCCCGGCCGATCGCGTTGTACGAGATCAGCACCGGGTCGCCCTGCGGGATCAGCGCGTCGCCGACCTTGATGTCCTCGCTGGCGAAGCGGAACAGGAAGTTGCTGGTCGGCGGGGTCCAGCGGAGCGACTCCTCGACCACCGCGGCCCACCCCACCGCCCCGGAGCGGACCAACGCCAGCTGCTCGGGGTGGGTCAGCAGGGCCCGCACTGCGTTGCTGATCAGGTTGACGGTGGTCTCGTGCCCGGCCGCGATGATCACGCGCACGGTGGCCGCCGCCTCGGCGTCGGTGAGCGCCCCGCCCTCCACGTCGGCCGCCAGCAGCGCGCTGGTCAGGTCGTCCCCCGGGTCGGCCCGCCGGGCGGCCACCAGGTCCGAGACGAAGACGTTCAGCGCGGCGATGGTCGCCGGGACGTCGGCCGGCTTGGTGGTGCTGCTGAAGAACCGCTCGTACAGCTCGCGGATGTAGGCGTGGTCGCGCTCCGGCACGCCCAGCAGCCAGCCGATCACCGACATCGGCAGCGGGAAGGCGAAGACCGTCTTCAGGTCGACCACCGGCCCGGCCGCGGCCAGGTCGTCCAGCAGCCGGGCGGTGATCTCCTCGATCTTCGGCCGCATCAGCTCCACCCGGCGCGGGGTGAAGGCCTGCGACACGATCGCCCGCAGCCGCCGGTGCTTGGCCCCGTCCGTGGTGACCATGGACGGGCCGGGCACCGCCAGCCCGATCAGCGGCCAGGTCTTCGGCACCTCGCCGCGCTGGTACGCCGCCCAGTGCGCGGCGTCCTTGACCAGCCGCTGGTCGGTCAGCAGCTCCCGGGCCTCCGCGTGCCGGGTCACGGCCCAGCCGCGCACCCCGCCGAGCAGCTCCACCGGCACCACCGCGCCGGCCGCCCGCAGCAGGGCGCCCTCGGCCACGTTGTCGCCGGCCAGCGGGTCCATCACGATCGGCGCGGTCATCCGCTCACTCTCTTTCACTCGAAAACTCGGTCACCACCGAACGGCCACAGGCGGCCGCCCCGCCCTCACTCCGTCACGTAGCCAGGCGTGAACGCCACCGGCAGCGCCACCAGCGCCCGCACCCAGGCCGAGGGCCGCCACACCAGCGCGCTCTCGGCCACCGCGAGCCGCAGGTCCGGCAGCCGGTCGAGCAGCACCTCGATCGCCGTGGTGGCGATCACCTCGGCCGCCTCGGCGGCCGCGTGCGGGCAGCCGTGGTCGCCGTAGGAGAAGCTCAGGTAGGCCCGGTTGCCCTCGGCCGGGCGCCCGCCGTCGGGCCGCACCGCCGGGTCCGTGTTGGCCCCCGCGAAGCCGAGCAGCACCATGTCGCCCTTGCTGATCTTCTGTCCGCCGAGCTGGGTGTCCCTGGTCGCCCACCGGCCGGCGAAGATCTGGGTCGGGGTGTCCTCCCAGAGCGCCTCGCCCAGCGCCTGGCCGATCGAGCGCCGCCCGCCCGACAGCGAGGCCGCGAACCGGTCGTCGGTCAGCATCAGCCGCAGCGCGTTGGAGATCCAGTACGCGGTGGTCTGGTGACCGGCGATCAGCAGCACCCGCAGATCGCGCATGATCTCGTCGTCGGTCAGCGCCGCCTCGTGCGCCACCAGCACCGAGGCCATGTCCGCCGCCGGCCGCTCGCGCCGCTCCTGCACCAGCTGGAGCATCACGGCCAGCAGGTCCACGGCGCCGGCCTGCGCGCCCGGGCCGCCGTCGACCATCGCGACCAGGGCGCGGATCAGCCGGGGCGTCTCCTCCTCGCCGAGGCCGAACATCCGGCACAGCGCGAGCAGCGGCACCTGGTGCGCGTACTCGGCGACCAGGTCCGCCTCGCCCCGGCCGGAGAACTCGTCGATCAGCCGGTCGGCGATCTCCTCGCAGTACTTCTTCAGCTCGTACGGGTCCACCGAGGCCAGCGCCTCGTCCACGGCCGCCCGGCGGCGCTGGTGCTCGGCGCCCTCCGCGTACATCACCGAGGGGGCCGAGGTCATCATCGGGCGCAGCGGCCAGTCCTGCGGGATGGAGTCCCACAGCCGCCAGCGGTCGGCGTCGCGGCCGAACACCTTCGACTGGCTGGTCACCAGCTGGAGTTCGCGGTAGCCGATCACCAGCCAGGCCGGCACCCCGCCGGCCAGCTCGACCGGGGCGACCGGGCCGTGCGTGGCGCGGAGCTCCTGGTACACCTGCGCCGGGTCGGTCTGGAACCGCGGCCCGTACAGCGGGGCGGCGCCGGCGTGGGCCGGGCAGCCGGGCGGCGGGGTGGGCGCGGGCTCGGTCACGGGGTCTCCTCCACAGCGGCGATCTGGGCTTCGGCCAGCCGGTGCAGGTGCTGGAGCAGCTCGATCAGCACCTGCTTGCTGGACTCCCGGTCACGGGCGTCGCAGTCGACCAGCGGGACGTGCTCCGGCAGGTCGAGCGCGGCCCGCACCTCGTCCAGGGTGTGGGCCGGCCCGTCGAAGTTGTTCCGGGCCACCACGAAGGGCGTCCCGTGCTGCTCCAGCCGGTCGATCGCGTACCAGGACTCCTCCAGCCGGCGGGTGTCGACCAGCACCACCGCGCCGAGCGAGCCGGAGAACAGCCGGTCCCAGAGGAACCAGAACCGCTCCTGGCCGGGCGCGCCGAACAGGTAGAGCACGTGCTCGGCGTTGAGCGTGATCCGGCCGAAGTCGAAGGCCACCGTGGTGGCCCGCTTGTCCCGGACCGCGGACAGGTCGTCGATGCCCTCGCCCGCCCGGGTCATGGTCTCCTCGGTGTTCAGCGGGCGGATCTCGCTCACCGAACCGACCAGGGTGGTCTTGCCGACCCCGAACCCGCCGACCACCACGATCTTCAGCGCGTTGGTGGTGGTGCTGCTCAGCGGCACCCGGTCGGGGAGGACCGCGGTGTCAGAGCTGTCGGAGACCATGGAGCACCTGCTTCAGCGTGTCGAGATCGGGCAAGCGGGCCTTGGTCGGGGCGAACCGGGGGTGGCGGGCCGTGATGGTGCCGGCCTCCAGCAGGTCGCCGAGCAGGATCCGCACCACGCTGACCGGCAGGCCGAGGTCGGCGGCCACCTCCACCACGGCGGTGGGGTTCTCGCACAGCTCCAGGATCCGGGCGTGCTCGGACTGCATGCCCGGCGCCGGCTCCCGCTCCGTGACGATCAGGGTGACCAGGTCGAAGGCGTGCTCCGGCGGGCGGCTGCGCCCCTTGGTCACGGTGTAGAGCCGGTCGGGATCCTCGTCCCGTCCCGGCAGGTTCCGGGGGGCGCTCACACCCCGGCCTCGATCTCGCGCGGCGGGGCGCTCAGGTAGGCCCCGATCTGCTCGATGAGCCCGTGCATGTTGTGCCCGACCACGCCCACGTCGGCGTCGTCCTCCGTCACCACGGCCAGGTGCGCGCCCTCGCCGGCCGCCACGATGCACAGAATGCCGCCGTGGAACTCGGTCATCGACTGCCGGACGCCGCCGGAGCCGTCGCCGAACTCGATCGAGGCGCCGTGCGCCAGGCTCTGCATCCCGGAGGCGATCGCGGCGAGCTGGTCCGCCTGGTCGGTGCCGAGTCCGACCGTGTGACAGAGCTTCAGCCCGTCCGCGGAGAGCACCAGGGCGTGCCGCGCCCCGGGGGTGCTGCTCAGCAGGTTCTCCAACAGCCAGTCGAGATCACGGTCGGTGCTCATCAGGAATCGTCCTTCGGGAGAGCGTCGTGGGATTCGTCCGGCCCTTGCTGCAGGGCCTTCCGGAAGGCGCCGAACCGGGCCGCCGAGAGAGCTGCGGCACCGGGCCGTACGGGCTGCGCCGGTGGAGCGGGCGCGATGGTCTGGGAGGCGGTGGCACCGGCCAGGGTCTGGCCGCGGCGGCGCTGGGGCAGGCCGCCGGACGCGGGCGCGGGCGCCGGAGCGGCCGGCGCCTGCGGAGCGACCGGGGCGGCCGGTGCGGGGGCTGCGGGCTGGGCCCGCAGCGGCTCGGAACGCTGCACATCGGGGCGCTGCAGCTCCGGGCGCTGGGCGCCGGCCCGCAGCGGCTCGGCCCGCCGGCCCTCCGCGGCCGGACGGGTCTCGGTGGTGCCCCGGTCCGGGGACTGGCCCGCCGTCAGCGCCTTGGCCAGCGCCGGGCTCGGGTGGGTGACCAGCTGCTCGGGGATCAGCACCACCACACCGGTGCCGCCGCGCGCGGACGGCCGGAAGGAGATCGACAGCCCGTGCTTGCGGGCCAGCGAGCCGACCACCGCGAGGCCCAGCCGGGTGCCGGCGGACAGCGCGGTGAGGTCCAGCGGCTCGCCGGAGACGGCCTGTTCGGCCCGGCGCAGCCAGCTGCCGCCGAGGCCGAGCCCGCCGTCCTCGACGGTGATCACCAGACCGGAGTGGACCTCCTCGACGTACACATGCACCTCGGCCGGAGGCGCCGAGAAGTTGGCGGCGTTGTCCAGGAGTTCGGCGAGCGTGTGCATCACGCCCTCGGCCGCGAAGCCGGCCACCGCCGCGGTGGAGGCGGAGTGCAGCCGGACCCGCTGGTAGGCGCCGATCCGGCCGAGGGCGCCGCGCAGGATCGACTCGACGCCGATCGGCTTGGTCCAGCGCCGGCCCGAACGGGCGCCGGTGAGCACCGCGATGCTGTCGGCCATCCGTCCGACCTGCGCGGTGGAGTGGTCCAGGCTGAGCAGGTCGCCGAGCACGTCGTCGCCGTGCCGGTGCTGCATCTCGCGCAGTTCGGCGTGCATCGAGGTGGCCAGTGCCTGCACCCGGCCGGCGGCCGTGGCGCACACCGCGAGGGCGGCGGCGCGCTGCCGCTCGCCCCGGCCGATCTCCTCGGCGACCGTGCGCAGCAGGCCGTCGTGGGCGCTCTGCGGGCGGCCGGACAGCACGGTGTTGACGGCGGCGCCGGCCCGGAGCCGGCCGATCACCTCGGGGAGCACCTCGGCGGACAGCCGGTCCAGTTCGGCGCGGTCCGCCGCGGCGGACCCGACCTCCGTGCGCAGCTCGGTGACGGTGCTCTCGGCCTCGGCGAGCGCGGCGCGGGCGGTGCGCAGGTCGGCCCGGTCGCGTTCGCCGCCTGCCTGGGACTCGGCGAGGGCGGCGCGCAGTGCGGCGGCGACGTTGTGGCCCGCGGTGACGTCGGCGTGCAGCTGGGCCACCGTGCCCTGGGTGGCGGCCAGCTCGCGGCGGGCCAGGGTCAGCTCGGCCTCGGCCCGGTGGGCGCGGCCGGCCAGCCGGGCGGCGACGACCACCAGGCCGCACCAGGCCAGCAGGACGCCGCCGGCCACCGCCGCCACCACGGTGCGGTGCCCTTCGGCGGCGGCCACCGCACCGGCGGCGGCGACCGCACCGAGCAGCACCGCGGCGGCCGCCCACAGTGCCGAGCCGATGTCCCGGCCTTGGTACGCCGCGCGTGCGGGGCGCGTGCGAGCTTTCATCTATCTGATCCTCGGTGCAGGCGTCAGCGGCTGGGCGGTCCACGTCGCGCGACCGCCCGGGGCACACGACAGGGCGCGTCCCGGGCGGTTGATCAGTACACGCGGTCATCAGATCATATCGATTCAGCACACGGTCTCAACCGGCCAGTTGACGTTCCGTTGTGACAACCCAACCCTGCGCATCCGCACAACTGCGGATGAACGCCGGGCATCCGGCCACCGGCCCCCGGGACGAACCCCAGGTCACAGGCCCGGCGCAGCACGGCGCACGGACACCACGAAGGGCGCCGACCGCTCGGTCGGCGCCCTTCGTGCACCACTGTTCCACACCTCGGCACTTCGGGACGGGGCCCGTGCGCCGGTGCCTCAGGCACGGGCGCACGGCACCTGTTCCTGGCCTGCGCCAAACCTCGACATCCGGCGTGCGATCGGGGAACGCACGTAGCCTGAACCGGGGTGTCCGATGGTCGGCGAGCCACCGCATCCGTCTGTCGCCCGCGGCGAGACCGGCGCGGGCGGTCCGGGACCACTTCTCCCCGTCGAGCACCGACAGGTAGGTCGCCCGGAGTGCCTCCCGCTGGTCCGTCGTGCATCCCGCGGTCTCGGGAGATCTCGTCGTGAGGAAGTGGGTGAGCCACGCTACGCCGTAATAGCGCTCGATCGTCGGGCTGAGCGCACCCACATGGCGAGCATGAGCTTCGAGGACGGCCGCCGAGTGAGGGTAGCGGGCGAGGGTCAGTCCCATCCCCCCGCAGTCGCTCATCAGCTGCAGCAGCAGACCGGTGTGGTCGACCATCTCGCTGTCGGTGGCCAGGTCGGCGAGCACCTCATGGAGTCTGGCCGCTGTCGCGACCTTGCCGGCGAAGTAGCCGTTGAGGAAGTCGCCGTCGCAGGCTCTGCGAAGCAACCACGGTCGGGCAGTCGGGCTGTCGAGTCTGCAGAGCGCCTCAACGACGTGGACGCGTCCCCAGCCGGTCACTCGCTCGGCGAGCCAGAGCAGGGCGTCGGCCCCTCCCTGCAGTCGCTCAAGGGCGTGCGCGGCCAGTGCACCGAAGTGGTTGGAGAGCAGCCCGATCGTCCGGATCAGCGGGATGTCGTCGACCGTTCCCACGGAGGCGATCAGCGCGAGCCCCACGGTGACCGAGCATCGGTCGGTCCCATGTCGGACGAGCCAGCGGCCTGTTCGCCGAACGCGTTCCCGGTCGGCCCGCTCCGCCACGGCTGTGATGTGCTTGTTGGAGTGGATCGGGATGTGGACGTCGTGGAAGGCACCGGCCAGTTCACGAGGAAGGGCGGAGACCTGGGCGAAATGCGCCTCCAGAATGAGCGCCGCAGCCTTGCCGACCGAGTGCCGGTCCGCAGGTCTCTCGGGACCTTGCCGCCTGTCGTGCAAAGCGCCGTCGGGGTAGGGCTCCCCGTCGCGCGGAAGTGGCACCTTGGGAGCCAGTTGATGCAGCCGGAGCGCGTGGTCGAACAGCGCTGTCGGTGACCCGGGCAGTCCTGTCCCGGTCGTCTCGCTCATCGGCGGACGGAGGACTCGATTCTCTTGATCATGCCCATGAGCCTGCCATCACGGCCCCCACCGCACAAGCCTCTCAGGCAGCGCCCTGTCGCTAGGGACCCGAGCCGGCTGATCGACGAAGGGACCGGCCGATGGCCGGTCCCTTCGTGAGCTACTGGTCAGCTGTCCGTGCGAGCTACGTCGGATGGTGCATCCGCCGCAGTTCCGCCCGGACTCAGCTGCAGCCGCTGGTGGAGCCGCAGCCCTCGCAGAGGTAGCAGCTGCCCGCTCGGCGCATCTTGGTGCCGCAGGAGAAGCAGAGCGGTGCGTCCGCGCTCATGCCGAGCTGGATCTCGGCCAGTTCGGTGGAGTTGTGCGCCCGGGCCGGGGCCGGGGCGGCGGCCTTGGTCGGCTCGGGGGCGGCGGCGGGCTTGGGTGCCGCGGCCAGCGGGGCCGACTGGGCCAGGCCCTCGACGTCCACGTCCTCCTCGACGGGCTCGTAGGAGCCGGTGTCCAGGTGGCGCTGGCGCTCCTCGACGGAGTGGATGCCGAGCGCGGAGCGGGTCTCGAACGGCAGGAAGTCCAGCGCGAGGCGGCGGAAGATGTAGTCGACGATCGACTGGGCCATCCGCACGTCCGGGTCGTCGGTCAGACCGGCCGGTTCGAAGCGCATGTTGGTGAACTTCGAGATGTAGGTCTCCAGCGGGACGCCGTACTGCAGGCCCACCGAGACGGCGATGGAGAAGGCGTCCATCATGCCCGCGAGGGTGGAGCCCTGCTTGGACATCTTCAGGAAGACCTCGCCCAGACCGTCGTCCGGGTAGGAGTTGGCCGTCATGTAGCCCTCGGCGCCACCGACCGTGAAGGAGGTGGTGATGCCGGGCCGGCCCTTGGGCAGGCGGCGGCGGACCGGGCGGTACTCGACCACCTTCTCGACGACCTTCTCGACCGCCGGCGCGGCCTCGGCCGTGGTGGCCGCCGGCGCCTTGGTCTTGGCCGACAGGGGCTGGCCGACCTTGCAGTTGTCGCGGTAGATGGCCAGCGCCTTCACGCCGAGCTTCCATGCCTCGAAGTAGATCTCCTCGATCTCCTCGACCGTGGCCACCTCGGGCATGTTGACCGTCTTGGAGATCGCGCCGGAGATCCACGGCTGGATCGCCGCCATCATCCGCACGTGGCCCATGGCGGAGATGACCCGCTCGCCCATCGCGCAGTCGAACACCTCGTAGTGGGCCGGCTTCAGGCCCGGCGCGTCGACCACGTTGCCGTGCTCGGCGATGTGCGCGACGACCGCCTCGATCTGCTCGTCCTGGTAGCCGAGCCGCTTCAGCGCCCGCGGCACCGTGCCGTTGACGATCTGCATCGAGCCGCCGCCGACCAGCTTCTTGAACTTGACCAGGGCGAGGTCGGGCTCCACACCGGTGGTGTCGCAGTCCATCATCAGGCCGATGGTGCCGGTCGGCGCGAGCACCGAGGCCTGCGCGTTGCGGAAGCCGTTGCGGGCGCCCAGGCGCAGCACCTCGGCCCAGGTCTCGGTGGCGGCCGCCCAGACCGGGGTGTCCAGCTCGTCGGCCGGCACCGCGGCGGCGTTGGCGTCCGCGTGCTGCTTCATCACCCGCTGGTGCGGGGCCGCGTTGCGGGCGTAGCCCTCGTACGGGCCGACCACGCCGGCGAGCTCGGCGCCGCGGCGGTACGCGGTGCCGGTCATCAGCGAGGTGATGGCGCCGGCGAGCGCGCGGCCGCCCTCGGAGTCGTACGCGTGGCCGGTGGCCATCAGCAGCGCGCCGAGGTTGGCGTAGCCGATGCCCAGCTGGCGGTAGGCGCGGGTGGTCTCGCCGATCTTCTCGGTCGGGAAGTCGGCGAAGCAGATCGAGATGTCCATCGCGGTGATGACCAGCTCGACCACCTTGGCGAAGCGCTCGGCGTCGAAGCCCTGCCCGCTGTCGGAGGCGGCGTCGTCGCGGAGGAACTTCATCAGGTTGAGCGAGGCGAGGTTGCAGCTGGAGTTGTCCAGGTGCATGTACTCGGAGCACGGGTTGGACGCGTTGATCCGGCCCGACTCCGGGCAGGTGTGCCAGTGGTTGATGGTCGAGTCGTACTGGATGCCCGGGTCGGCGCAGGCCCAGGCGGCCTCGGCCATCTTGCGGAACAGCTTCTTCGCGTCGACGGTCTCGATGACCTCGCCGGTCATCCGGGCCCGCAGGCCGAACTCGCTGCCGTTCTCGACCGCGGTCATGAACTCGTCCGAGACCCGGACCGAGTTGTTGGCGTTCTGGTACTGGACGGAGGTGATGTCGTCCCCGCCGAGGTCCATGTCGAAGCCCGCGTCGCGCAGCGCGCGGATCTTCTCCTCCTCCTTCACCTTGGTCTCGATGAAGGCCTCGACGTCCGGGTGGTCCACGTCCAGCACGACCATCTTGGCCGCCCGGCGGGTCGCGCCGCCGGACTTGATGGTGCCGGCTGAGGCGTCGGCGCCGCGCATGAAGGAGACCGGGCCGGAGGCGTTGCCGCCGGAGGACAGCAGCTCCTTGCTGGAGCGGATCCGGGAGAGGTTCAGGCCGGCGCCGGAGCCGCCCTTGAAGATCATGCCCTCTTCCTTGTACCAGTCGAGGATCGACTCCATGGAGTCGTCGACGGCCAGGATGAAGCACGCGCTGACCTGCTGCGGCTGCTTGGTGCCGACGTTGAACCAGACCGGCGAGTTGAAGCTGAACACCTGGTGCAGGAGGGCGTGGGTGAGCTCGTGCTCGAAGACCTCGGCGTCCTCGGCGGAGGCGAAGTAGCCGTGCTTCTCACCGGCGGCGCGGTAGGTCAGCACCACCCGGTCGATGATCTGCTTGAGGCTCCACTCGCGCTGCGGGCTGCCCACGGCGCCGCGGAAGTACTTGGAGGTGACGATGTTGACCGCGTTGACCGACCAGAAGTCCGGGAACTCGACGCCGCGCTGCTCGAAGTTGATCGAGCCGTCCCGCCAGTTGGTCATGACGACGTCGCGCCGCTCCCAGCTGACCTCGTCGTAGGGGTGAACGCCAGGGGTGGTGTGGATCCGCCCGATCCGCAGGCCCGCCTTGGCGGCCTTGCCGGCTCCCTTGGCGGTCCGCTCGGACTTCGACCCGCGTGCGGAACCGCTCGTCGTGTCTGTCACTTCTGGTCCTCCTCCTGGGCAAACGCCCTGGGCGCCCCGATCCTTCCGGGCGCCGCTGGTTCGCTTCTCCTGGCGTGCGGGCAGCCGATCGGCCGCCCTGTGCACGGTTTGTACTTTTTGTGCGCCGATTTCAGGCGCGCGGGGCCCCGAAGGGCCGCAAGAGGTCAGGCCGACGCGTCAGGGCGCGGCGGCGGCGGGGGCCGGCACGGGGGTGCAGTCCTCCGCGATCACCGGCCGCTCGACGCGGAGCTCCGCGATGGCGGCCTCGAAGTCCTCCAGGCCGTCGAAGGCCTTGTACACGCTGGCGAACCGCAGGTACGCGACCACGTCGAGGTCCTTGAGCGGGCCGAGTATGGCCAGCCCGACGTCGTGGGTGGAGAGCTCGGCGCTCCCGCTGGCCCGGACGCACTCCTCGACCCGCTGGCCGAGCTGGGCGAGGGCGTCCTCGGTCACCGGGCGGCCCTGGCAGGCCTTGCGGACCCCCGAGATCACCTTCTCCCGGGAGAACGGCTCGGTGACTCCGCTGCGCTTGATCACCATCAGCGTGGCCGTCTCGACAGTGGTGAAACGGCGGCTGCAGTCCGGGCACTGACGGCGTCGACGGATCGAACTCCCGTCATCGCTGGCGCGGCTGTCGACCACGCGACTGTCCGGGTGCCGGCAGAAGGGGCAGTGCACCTGAGGACTTCCTCCCTGGCGGCAAGACATCGGACTCCGCCACTCTACCGGACCACAACCTGTGGGTACGAGCGAGGAGACTAGCCACTAGATCTAGGAGTCGGAGGGGCGACGCGCCGGAACCGGTCGAGATCCGCCCACGACCCGGAATACACTGTTCGAGTCGAACATTTAATCGATGTACACCCAAAGCCTTGATCGAGTCAGCTAACTGCTTGATAATTCACTCGAACGTGTGTTTGGCGCAACCTTTCGATAGGTGCACCAGTTGAGCTGCACAAGGGAGAACGCCTGTCGAATGAGGGCCGCCATGAACACCGTAGAAGCAAGGACCGCCATTCCGGTGCAGGAGCGCTCGGCGCGCACCGCGGACCAGAGCATGGACCACAGCATGAGCCAGAGCCAGCCGATCGAGCACGCCTCGGTGCAGGACGCCGTGCTCGTCCAGCCCGCCCCGACCCGCGCCATGCCCGGGCGCCCGCCCGGCATCCGCACCGACGAGGCGGGCCTGACGGAGCGCCAGCGCCGGGTGATCGAGGTCATCAGGGACTCGGTGCAGCGCCGCGGGTACCCCCCGAGCATGCGGGAGATCGGTCAGGCCGTCGGCCTGTCCAGCACCTCCTCCGTCGCGCACCAGCTGATGGCGCTGGAGCGCAAGGGCTTCCTGCGGCGCGACCCGCACCGCCCGCGCGCCTACGAGGTCCGCGGCGTCGAGGTCGCCCGGCCGAACACGGCGGAGACCGCCGGTCGCCCGTCCACCTCGTACGTGCCGCTGGTCGGCCGGATCGCGGCCGGCGGCCCGATCCTCGCCGAGCAGACCGTCGAGGACGTCTTCCCCCTCCCGCGCCAGCTGGTCGGCGAGGGCGAGCTGTTCGCGCTCACCGTCCGCGGCGACTCGATGATCGAGGCCGCCATCTGCGACGGCGACTGGGTCACCGTCCGCCGCCAGCCGGTCGCCGAGAACGGCGACATCGTCGCCGCGATGATCGACGGCGAGGCGACCGTCAAGCGCCTCAAGCGCGAGGACGGCAAGATCTGGCTGATGCCGCACAACCCCGCGTACGAGCCTATCCCGGGCGACAACGCGACCATCCTGGGCAAGGTCGTGGCGGTGCTGCGCCGACTCTGACCGGCCACCACCCACCTCCCGGGGGCTCCGGGCCGATCACGGCCGGGGCCCCCGCGGCATGTCCGGGCCCGGTCCAGGCCGAGCCGGCCCGGACCGGGCTGCGGGAGAGGCGCTAGGACACCGCCCGCTTGACCACCGGACGGACCGGCGCCGCCGAGGCGTCGATCGCGGCCAGCGAACGCCGCACCTGGTTGCGGTCGGTGGTGTACCAGAAGTCCGGCATCGAGGAGCGGAAGAAGCCGCCGTACCGCGCCGTGGCCAGCCGGGGGTCGAGCACCGCGACGATGCCCTTGTCGTCGGCCGCCCGCACCAGCCGGCCGGCGCCCTGGGCCATCAGCAGCGCGGCATGGGTGGCGGCCACCGCCATGAAGCCGTTGCCGCCGTGCTCCTCGACCGCCTTCTGCCGGGCGCTCATCAGCGGGTCGTCCGGGCGCGGGAACGGGATCCGGTCCATCACCACCAGCTGGCAGGCCGAGCCGGGCACGTCCACCCCCTGCCAGAGCGACAGCGTGCCGAACAGGCAGGTGGTGGCGTCCGAGGCGAACTCCCGGATCAGCTCGCCGAGGGTGTCCTCGCCCTGGAGCAGGATCCGGTTGTCCAGCCGCTCCCGGAGCGCCTCGGCGGCGGTCTGCGCGGCCCGCATCGAGGAGAACAGGCCCAGCGTGCGGCCGCCGGCCGCGCCGATCAGCTCGGTCAGCTCGTCCAGCATCTGCGGCCGGTCCGGCTCCCGGCCCGGCGCCGGCAGGTGCTTGGCGACGTAGAGGATGCCCTGCTTGGGGTAGCTGAACGGGGAGCCCACGTCGATCCCGCGCCAGTACGGCGGCGCGTCCTCGCCCTGCGCCGGCTCCGGCTCGGCCGCCGAGCGCTCGTCCGGCAGCCGGCCGTCGACCGGCAGGCCGAGCGAGCCGGCCACCCCGGTGAAGTCCCCGCCCAGCTTGAGGGTGGCCGAGGTCAGGACGACCGAGCGCTCCTTGTAGAGGTTCTCCCGCAGCAGCCCGGAGACGCTCAGCGGCGCCACCCGCAGCGAGGCCGCGCCCAGGCCGAAGCGGTCGCTGCGCTCGATCCAGACCACGTCGTACTCGGAGTCCTGGAGCAGCCGGTCGGCCGTCTCGTGCAGCGTCTCGGCCGAGGCCATCGCCTGCTTGCGGACCGCGTCCTCGTCGGTGAGCGCCTTGTCCCTGGTCTCGCCCAGCGAGGTGATCACCTGGCGGGCCGCGTCCCGGATCGCGGAGACCGCGTACGCCAGGTACTCCGGGAGCTCCTCGACCCGTCCGGGCTGGGCGGTCTCCATCAGGCCGTGGTAGTTCTCGGCGGCCGCCTGGAGCGCGTCCACCGCCTTCTCGTTGGCGAGCTTGGCGGCCCGCCGGACCGCCCGGTTGACGGCGTGCACCGACAGCTCGGCGGTGGCCGCGCCGGTCACCCGGTTCACCAGTTCGTGCGCCTCGTCGATGATCAGCAGACCGTGCTCGGGCAGCACCGGGGCGCCCTCGATCGCGTCGATCGCGAGCATCGCGTGGTTGGTCACCACCACGTCGGCGAGCTTGGCCCGCTCCCGGGCGGCCTCGGCGAAGCACTCCCCGCCGTACGGGCAGCGGGTGGCGCCCAGGCACTCCTTGGAGGTCACCGACAGCTGGGCCCAGGCCTTGTCGGAGACGCCCGGGGAGAGGTCGTCGCGGTCGCCCGTGTCGGTCTCGCCCGCCCATTCGCGCAGCCGCAGCACGTCCTGCCCGAGCTTACCGGTCGGGCCGCCGAGCGCCTCGACCGGGTCGAACAGCCCCTCCCCCTCGTCCGCCGGGGTGCCCTCGTGCGCCCGGTGCAGGCACAGGTAGTTGGAGCGGCCCTTGAGCATCGCGAACAGCGGGCGGCGGCGCAGCACCGGATGGAGCGCGTCCACCGTGCGCGGCAAGTCCCGCTCCACCAGCTGGCGCTGGAGCGCCAGGGTGGCGGTGGCCACCACCACCCGGTCGCCGTGGGCGAGTGCGGGCACCAGGTAGGCGAGGGACTTGCCGGTGCCGGTGCCGGCCTGCACCAGCAGGTGCTCGCCGGCGTCGACCGCGGCGGAGACCGCCTCGGCCATCTTGACCTGGCCGGGCCGCTCGACACCGCCGACGGCGGTGACCGCGGCGTGCAGCAGCTCCGGGAGCCGGGACGCGGGGACGGCGGCCGGTGCGTCGTCGCCCGGTGCTTCGTCGGCCGCCTGGAGGAGGGATTCGGAGTCGTTCGTCATCGCGTGCCAAGCCTACGGGGCGGGAGTGACAATCCGGCTCCGTTGTCCCGGCATCGCCGCCTCCGCCGCGGGGTGCAGCGCGTTCTCCACCTGTCCGTGGACGGCCGCGTGCGGGCGCTCGGGGCGGTCCCGGTAGCCGTCGAGCAGCAGCCGGTTGCGGTTCAGGCAGAGCCGGTCGATCCGGGGCGCGAACAGGTCGAAGAGCGCGAACCGCTCCCGCAGCCCGGGGAAGCGGCGCTGGTGGGCCAGGATCCGCTCGCGCAGCAGCGCCCAGAACTCCCGCTCGGGCAGGCCCAGCTGCCGCTCGAACAGCGGCGCCAGGTAGCGGTACACCCCGATGAACAGGCCGGCGTGCAGGAACTGGCAGAGCTGGGCGGGCGGTTCGCGCAGCAGTACGCCGGCCACCTCGGCCGGCAGGTCGGCCAGCTCGGGCAGGTCCTGGTCGCTGAGGTTGATGTCGTCCACGAAGTCCTTGACCGCGAGCCGGACCGGCACGTCCCGCTCGTCGAAGACCACGATCGCGTTCTCGCCGTGCGGGGAGAAGACCGTGCCGTAGCGGTAGAGGAAGTGCAGCAGCGGCGGGAGCATCACGGCGAACAGCCGCTCCAGCCAGGCGGCGGGGGCGAGGCCGGAGCGGGCGACCAGTTCGGCGACCAGCGCCCGGCCGTCCGAGCCGGTCTGCAGCAGGGCCGCCAGCGTGCGGCCGCGCTCGCCGGCGTCCAGGCAGCCGTCCAGCGACTCCCGCCAGATCGCGCCGAGGAGTTCCTTGTACTGGTAGGGCGCCTCCGGCAGGTCGCGGTAGAGCGGGTGCTCCACGGTGACCGAGGCGAGCTCGCCGAGCAGGATCACCCGGCACTCCTCGCGCAGGAACGGGTCGCCGTCGCGGATCCCGTGCACCCAGGCCGTCACGGCGGGCGCGGCCAGCGTGCGGCGGGTCGGCAGGCCGCGCCAGACCAGGGTGTTGAGGATGGCGAGCGGCAGCTTGACCGTGCAGCGCTCGGGCCGGGTGAGGTTGAAGAAGCTGCGGATGGACTGCTGCGGCAGCCGCAGGTCCCCGTCGCTGGGCAGCGGCACGATCCGGCCGTCGGCGATCCAGGGGGCGAACAGCGGCACCACCACCTCGTCCCACTGCCAGGGGTGGACGGGCAGCAGCAGGTACTCGCCGGCGCGCTCGCCGAGCGCGGCGCGCAACCGCCGCGGGTCGTCCAGCTCCCGCTCGTACAGGTCGGCCGGGCCGCGGTACTCGGCCAGGCTGCGGTGCACGGCCAGCCACGGCAGGGGCTGCGGGCGGCGCGCCTCCGGGGCCCAGCGGGCGGCGTCCTGCGCGGAGAAGCCGATCCGGCCCTTGTTCGGGACGATCCACGGGTGTCCGCCCTGCCGGCCCTCCAGCTCGACGTGGCCGAGGTCGGCCAGCTCGGCGGCGGTCAGTTCGGTGGCGAGCTGCCGGGTGTCGGCGATCAGGGTGGCGGTGAGTTCGCGGATCAGGTGGCCCACCGTGTCGCCGGAGAGCCCGAGCAGGTGCCGGGCGCGCTGGACGAAGCGCAGCGGGTCGCCGTCCGGCTCCTGCTCGCAGGCCACCGAGGCCGGGTCGACCTGCCAGCCGCCGTACGCGCCGCGCCGGGCCCGGAACCGGTAGACGGCGGCGGGGCCCGGCGCCCCGGGCACGGTGAGCGCGTACCCGTCGCCGTCCGGCTCCGGGGTGATCAGCTCCTCGTACGCGAACTCGCCCAGCATCTTGGCGAGCAGCTCCCGCCGGGCCCGCCGCCAGTGCTCCTCGGTGAGGTGCGGGGGCAGCTGGAGCGGCTGCTCAGCGGACGGCTGCGGCACGGTTCTCCTCCTGGGGGCGCGGGAGCAGGGCGGCGGCGGGCGGGGTGGCCGGGGCGGCGCCGGGCGGGCCGGCCGGCCGGTCCGGCGCCGGCGGGGCGAAGCTGGTCCAGGCGGTACGGGCGGGCAGGCGGTGCACCGGCCGGCCCGCCACGGCGTTGAGGATCACGGCGGCCCGGTGCGCCCCCAGTCCGAGGTCGGGAGCCCCGACCCCATGAGTGTGCAGCTCGGCGTTCTGGACGTACAGACCGCCGGTGAGGGCCGGGTCGGTGGCAACCCGGTGGTCCAGGTCGACCCGGTAGCGGCCCTGCTCGTCCCAGTCGATCAGCTCGGTGATCGGGTCCAGCAGCGCCGGCCGGACGGCCCGGTAGCCGGTCGCGAGCACCACGGCGTCGGTCCGCAGCACGTGCCGGACGCCGGAGTCCAGGTGCCGGCAGCTGAGCTCGTAGCCGCCGCACGGTCCGGCCTCGGCCCCGGTGACCGCGGTGCCGGGGAGGATCTCCACCGGGTCGGCGTCCAGCGGGCGGCCCACCGTGCGCTCGTAGAGCTGGTCGTGGATCTCGGCCAGGGTCTCGGCGCTGGCGGCCTTGTGCAGCTGCCACTGGGCGGGGACCAGCCGGTCCCGGGCCGGCCCCGGCAGGCCGTGGAAGTAGCGGGTGTAGTCGGGGGTGAAGTGCTCCAGGCCGAGCTTGGAGTACTCCATCGGGGCCAGCGCCCGGCTGCGGGTGAGCCAGCGCAGCCGGGTGCCGTCGGCGCCGCGGGTGCGCAGCAGGTCCAGGAAGATCTCGGCGCCGGACTGGCCCGAGCCGACCACGGTGACGTCCCGGGCGCCGGCCAGCGCGGAGCGCCGCTCCAGGTACTCGGCGCCGTGCCAGACCCGCGGGTGACCGGCGAGCCGGGCGAACGGCTCGGGGCAGGCCGGGACGGTGCCCACCCCGAGCACCACGGCCCGCGCCGCCAGCGGTCCGGCGGCGGTCTCGGCCCGGTACAGCCCGGGTCCCGGCTCCCAGTGCAGGGCGGTGACCTCGGTGCCGAAGCGGCAGTTGGGCAGCCGCTCGGCGGCCCACCGGCAGTAGTGGTCGTACTCGCGGCGGGGCAGCTGGAAGCGTTCGGCGAAGTAGAACGGGAACAGCCGCTCCTGGTCGCGCAGGTAGTTCAGGAACGACCAGGGGTTGGTCGGGTCCACCAGCGAGACCAGGTCCGCCAGGAACGGCACCTGCATCCGGGCGCCGTCGACCAGCATGCCGGGGTGCCAGCGGAACTCCGGCCGGGCCTCGCAGAAGAGGGTGCGCAGGCCGTCGGCGCGGTCGGCGAGTGCGGCGAGCGACAGGTTGAACGGGCCGATGCCGATGCCCAGGAGGTCGTACGGCTCGGGCTGCGGGTTGTCCATGCCATCCAGTTCGGGGAGAGGGGTCGGGGCCGGCCGGGATCCGGTGGTCAGCCGGCCCGCCGGCGCACCATCAGGGCGGCCCGCTTGCCGGGCAGGTCGAGCGCGGCGCACCGGTCGAAGCCGGCCTTCCGGAAGGCCCGCAGGGACGGCGCGTTGCGGACGTCGGGCTCGGCGACCACCTGCTCGCAGCGCGGGCGCCGGGCCAGGATCCGGTCGGCCAGTGCGGCCAGCAGCAGGCCGCCCAGGCCGCGGCCGCGCGCCTCGGCGGGGCCGAGCAGCAGGTGCAGCCCGGTGTCGTGCGGCCGGGCCGGGTAGTGCAGGGCGAGCGGGTCGAGGTCGGCGCGGTAGACCTCCCAGTACCCGACCGGAACGCCGTCCAGCAGCCCGACGCAGGGGACGCTGCGGCCGTCGCCGTCGAGCTGGGCGGCCAGGTGGCGGGCGGTGGTGGCGGGCGGCCCGGCCAGCTCCCAGTAGGCGTCCACCGCGGGGTCGTTCATCCAGGCGGCCAGCAGCGCGAGGTCGGCCGCGGGGTCGACCGGCCGGAGCCGGAACTCGCCCGCGGCGGTCGGCATCGGTCCCCAGCCGGCCACCCCGTCCAGCAGGTCCGGCCCGGCCGCCGTCACCCGGCCGCCACGGGGTTGGCGATGGTCACGTACACCGACTGGGTCTCGACCGGGCCGACCAGCTCGTCCAGGCCGTGCAGCCGGGTGAGCAGGTTGGCCTTGCAGCGCAGGGTGGGCGCGTCCAGCAGGTGGGCGGGCAACCGGGAGCCGGTGGCGGCGGCCTCGGGGCCGGCCAGGAAGGCGCGCAGGGCGGCGAGCAGCACCTCCTCGTCGGCGAGGCCCTGCGAGCCGAGGCCGCCGATCAGGCCGAGCACGTGGTTGATGCCCAGGTAGTAGGCGAACCGCTCGTCGGCGACCTGGTCGGGCACGAAGGTGTCGCTGTGCGCGCCGATGCCGGGCAGCCGGGCGGCCAGCCGGTCGGCGTGCGAGGCCCGGTAGTAGTAGCCCTGGTTGTCGCGGTAGCGGCCGCCGACCGGCCAGCCGTCCCGGTCCAGCACCGCGAGGCTGTTCTGCTGGTGCGCCTCCAGGGCGATGCCGGCCCGCCCGTCGAGCCACAGGACGGGCAGCACCACGGCGTGCAGGTAGCGCAGGAACCATTCGGCGGTCACGGTCGGCACCGGGCGGCCGGTGCGGGCGGCCAACTCCCGCAAGAGGTCGGAGAGCTGGGAGTGCATCCGGTCCAGCGGCTGCTCGGCGAGCAGTCCGGCCACGCACAGCGCCCGCTCCCGCGGACCGAACGGCTGGCTGCGCAGCACGGTGTCCAGGCCGCCCGGGTCGCCCAGGGCGGGGTGGTCGACGCCGATCCAGGCCGGGTCGCGGACGATGTCGAAGCCCGGATGGGCGGCCCGCCACTCGGCGCCCAGGCCGCTCTCCAGCAGCCGGTGCACCTCGACGCCCCGGTGGAGTTCCTTGCGGAGGTTCTCCCGGCGGGAGTTGGTGATCCGCAGGCCCAGCGAGAGCTTCAGCATCCACGGCAGGTCGGGGCGGTGGACGGTCCGCACCGAGGAGGTGGGGTGCCAGGGCTCGCCGTGCGGTCCGAGGTCGTGCAGCAGGCCCTCCTCCAGCAGGGCGGCGACCGCGGGGCGCAACGCCAGCTCGCGGGCCTGCCAGGGGTGCAGCGGGAGCGCGGCGGTGCCGGGCGGCAGCAGCGCCTGGTCGCCGAGCAGGTCTGCGGTGAGCTGCTCGGCGGGACGCCCGGCGGCGGAGTCGGAGGCCAGCAGGTCGCGGTCGACGGCGTACCAGTGCAGGCGGAAGCTGCCGCCCAGCTCGGGCGAGTAGGCGGCGCTCTGGGCGGCCGCGAGGCCGTCCCGGCTCTTCGGGGTGGGGTGCAGCGGGTGTCCCAGCAGCAGGGACTGCTCGGCCCGCAGGAAGGGGGTGGCGGCCGGCCGGGCGCCGGCCCGGTGGTGGGCCAGGAAGTCCGCGGTGCGGCCGACCGAGTCGGCGACCCGGGCGGCCAGGTCGGCGATCTGTCCCGCCTCCGGGTGCTCGGCGGCGGCGCCGGCGAGCAGCGCGGCGACCGTGACGGCGTCGACGGCCACCGGGGCGCCGTCGCCGGCGGTGACGGTGACCGGGCCGAACCGGTGCCAGCCGCAGGCGGACCAGTGCCGGACGGGTGCGGCCAGCTCGGCGGCGCCGCCGAGGACAGCGATCCGCAGCCGCGCCCCGACCGGCCGGGCCCCGGTCTCCCGCGCCCAGCAGCGCAACAGGCTCTCGGTGCCGGCCCGTTCGGCGGCGGTCGCCGGATCCGGGTGGAGCAGCGGTTCCGGGTCGGCCGCGGTGGCCTGCGCGGCGGGCCGGGAGAGGACGGCCGGCGGGGCTCCGGTGAGGGCGGTGCTCAAGGCTGCTCCTTCGGGCGGGCTGGACTACGGGTAAGGGCTACCTATCCCGGGGTAGCGAGCACAAGATCGGCTCACTCGTTCCGGTGAACCGCGAACCGTCACTCACCCTCAGGAGTGATCAGTGCCACTCGGACGGGTGGCTGCTATGGCGAAACGGTGACCGCTCGTCAACAGCCCTGCACCGAACGGCCGCCGGCTCGGCGCGGATGGGAGACTGCGGCGGTGGGAGACTGCGGGTGGGGGAACACTGTCGGACGTCCGGGGGGCCGAATGTCATCGATCAACCGCGCCGTGGGGGCCGCTGCCACGGCCCTCGTGGTGCTCCTCGCCGGGGCGGCCTGCACCACGCAGGGCGACGGCGACCGCCGGGCCGCCGGGCTGCCGCGCAGCTGGGACGAGCTGAAGCGGTGGCGGTTCGAGGACTGGGACCGGTGGGCCTCCGAGCACGTCTTCCACAATCCGCGCAACGACGCGGTGTGGAGCCCGGACAGCATGGCGGGGGCGCCCGCGCAGCAGCCCGCGCCGGCCACCTCTGTGGCCGCCCCGTCACCCTCCCTCTCGGCTTCCCCCTCCGCCGCCCCGGCGCCTGTCACCACCCCTGTGCCCGCCGCCGTCCAGGCCGTGGCCGTCCCGCGCCCGTACACCCGGTACGCCGCCTCCGGGAAGGTGTTCATGACCGCGCCCAACGGCGGCACCGGCCAGTGCTCCGCCACGGTGGTCGCCGACCCGGCCCGCCCGGGCCGCAGCAACCTGGTCTGGACGGCCGGGCACTGCGTGCACGAGGGCAAGGGCGGCGACTGGTTCAAGAACCTCATCTTCGTTCCCGCCTACAACAGTTCGGGCGCGGCCAGCGGCGGCCACAAGGCGACGCTGGCCGAGGTGGCGCCGCTCGGCCAGTGGTGGGCCGACAACGTGATCACCTCGCCGCAGTGGACCGCCGAGGGCGGGCACGCCGGCAACTCGGCCAACCAGTACGACTTCGCGGTGCTCCGGGTGCACGACGCGGACGGCTCCGACCGCTCGCTGGAGGAGGCCGTGGGGTCGGCCGTCCCGGTCTGGTTCGACGCCCCGCGCGAGGGCCTGTCCGTATCGGCCTGGGGCTACCCCGTGGGCCGCCCGTTCGACGGGCAGGAGCTGGACCGCTGCGACTCCGGCCGGCCCGGACAGCTCTCGTTCGACCCGCAGCGCCCGGCGATGCACTCGATCAGCTGCACCATGACCTCCGGCGCCAGCGGCGGCGGCTGGTTCGCGACCATGCCGGACGGCCGCCTCGGGCTGGTCAGCAACACCTCCATCGGGACCGTCGACCACACCTCGCTGAACGGCCCCTACCTGGAGGGGGTGGCCCGCCAGGCGCTGGACTACCTCTCCCGGAAGTGACGCCCGCCGCGGCACCGCCGCCCGACCTGACGCCCGCTCCACCGACCATCCGAGCAACGGGGATCGACCACATGCCTTCCACCCACCGACGTTCCGCCGCCGCGGCGGCGGCCCTGCTGACCGTGCTGGCGCTGGCCGCCACCGGCTGCAACGACGACACCGCGCCGCAGGCCGCCCCGCCGCCGTCCCCAGCGGTGGCCTCCGGCTCGGCCGGCAAGGGCGGCATCAAGCTGCCGGACTCGCTGAAGGACCTCAAGAACTGGAGCGCCGACGACCTGGCCAACTGGGCCAAGGAGCACGGCTTCAAGCCCGAGGTGCTGAAGGGCTACTGGGACCAGGTCCGGATGGAGACGGCCAAGGGCGTCCGGCCCAAGGAGGCCAACATCGCCACCGCCAAGTCCCCGTCCCGCTCCGAGGTGCAGCTGCCGCCCGCCATCCCGGCCGCCGCCGAGAAGCACCCGTACAGCCCGGGGACGGCGGTGGTCGGCAAGATCTTCCTGAGCGTCGGCCCGAACTCCGACGCCGAGTGCTCCGGCACCGTGGTCACCGACCCGGCCAACCCCGGCCGCAGCAACCTGGTCTGGACGGCCGCGCACTGCGTGCACGAGGGCAAGGACGGCAGCTGGTTCAAGAAGATCAGCTTCGTGCCCTCGTACAACCGGACCGGCGCCGCCAGCGGCGGGCGCCGGGCCACCCTGGAGCAGCTCGCCCCGTACGGCGTGTGGACCATGGACGCCGGCTACGTCTCCCCGCAGTGGGTCCAGGAGGGCAGCGAGAAGGGCGGCCCGGCCAGCCAGTTCGACTTCGCGGTGTTCCACGTGCACAGCGAGGACAGCGCCCGCTCGCTGGAGGAGACCGTCGGCGGCTCCGTGCCGGTCTGGTTCAACGCCCCGACCGCCACCATCGGCGCGGTCTCCGCGTACGGCTACCCGGCCGAGGCCCCGTTCGACGGCCGCGAGCTGGAGCACTGCGACTCGCGGATCAAGCTGACCCCGTACGTCTACGACGCCGAGCGCCCGCCGATGAACGCGATGGGCTGCACCATGACCGGCGGCTCCAGCGGCGGCGGCTGGTTCGCCCAGCGGGACGGCAGGCCGGCCCTGATCAGCAACACCTCGGTCGGCAACGACCAGGCCACCTTCCTGGCCGGCCCCACCCTGGGCGCGGACGCCCAGAAGGGCTTCGAGTACTTCAGCCGCCAGGTGCACTGACCGGACGAACGCCGCGGGCCCCGCCTCCCGGGAGGAGGCGGGGCCCGCGGCGGTGCGTCACGGCGCGGTCAGCTCTGGCCGACCACGGTGTACCGCTCCAGCTCGGCGGCCAGCTCGGCCGCCACCTTGGCCCGCAGCAGGGTGCCGTCCCCGGTGTGCTCGGTGGAGATCAGCTCGCCCTCCGCGTGCACCCGGGAGACCAGGTCGCCACGGGTGTACGGGACCAGCGCCTGCACCTCGACGGCCGGGCGCGGCAGCTCGTCGTCGATCAGCTTGAGCAGCTCGTCCATGCCCTGCCCGGTGCGGGCCGACACCACCAGGGCGTGCGGCTCGCGGCGCAGCAGCCGCTGGAGCACCAGCGGATCGGCGGCGTCCGCCTTGTTGATCACCACGATCTCCGGCACGTTCTGTGCCTCGACCGAGACGATCACCTCGCGGACGGCGGCCAGCTGGGTCTCCGGCTCGGGGTGCGAGCCGTCCACCACGTGCAGGATGAGGTCCGCCTCGGCGACCTCCTCCATGGTCGAGCGGAACGCCTCGACCAGGTGGTGCGGCAGGTGCCGGACGAAGCCGACGGTGTCGGCCAGGGTGTAGATCCGGCCGGTCGGGGTCTGGGCCCGCCGCACGGTCGGGTCCAGGGTGGCGAACAGCGCGTTCTCCACCAGGACGCCGGCGCCGGTGAGCCGGTTGAGCAGGGAGGACTTGCCGGCGTTGGTGTAGCCCGCGATCGCGACCGAGGGGACCTGGTTGCGACGGCGCTCCTGGCGCTTGGTGTCGCGGCCCTTCTTCATCTCGGCGATCTCCTTGCGGAGCTTCGCCATCTTCTCGCGGATCCGGCGCCGGTCGGTCTCGATCTTGGTCTCACCGGGACCACGGGTGGCCATGCCGCCACCGGAGGAGCCGGAGCCACCACCACCCATCTGCCGGGACAGCGACTGGCCCCAGCCGCGCAGGCGCGGCAGCATGTACTGCATCTGCGCCAGCGAGACCTGCGCCTTGCCCTCCCGGGACTTGGCGTGCTGGGCGAAGATGTCCAGGATCAGGGCGGTCCGGTCGACCACCTTGACCTTGACCACGTCCTCCAGCTGGATCAGTTGGCCGGGGGTGAGCTCACCGTCGCAGACGACGGTGTCGGCGCCGGTGACGGCGACGATGTCGGCGAGCTCCCGGGCCTTGCCGGAACCGATGTAGGTGGCCGGGTCGGGCTTGTCGCGGCGCTGGATCACGCCGTCGAGCACCTCGGAGCCGGCCGTCTCGGCCAGCGCCGCGAGCTCGGCGAGCGAGTTCTCAGCCTCCTCGACCGTCCCGCTGGTCCAGACGCCGACGAGCACCACGCGCTCCAGCCGCAGCTGGCGGTACTCGACCTCGGTGACGTCCTGGAGTTCGGTGGACAGGCCCACCACACGCCGCAGGGCGGCGCGCTCGGAGCGGTCGTACTGGTCACCGTCGTAGCTGCCGAGGTCCTCGTCGATCGCCGCGAGGTCCTCGTCCATCAGGGCATCGGCCTTGATGTCGGTGAGTCGGCGGGAGTCGCCCGCCTGGTTGCGGCTGTCGAACGTGGAGGTCATCTCATCCTTTTGCTGGTCGGAGGCCGGCGCCCGCCCTTGTCGGCGGGAGTACCAGGAGTCTGCCCCTCGACCGGCCGGAGAACCTCCGTGGACGAGAGCGGGCTACCCCTGCGGACCGCTGAGCGCGCCGGCACCACTGCTGCCTTGCGTCAACGCCGCGGACCGGCCGTGAATTCCCCATGATGGTCGCACGCCCGACGGGCCCCGGTCATCCGGGTTTCCACCGCCCGGCCGGTACACGTCGTACACGCCGGACACCCGCAGCATGGCCCGCATCACCGCCGGGAGCGCGGCGGCCGAGGGCAGCTCGACGGTGTAGCTGTGCCGCACCCGGAGCTCCTGCGGCGGCCCCACCTCGGCCGAGACGATGTCCACGCCCTCCCCGGAGATCACCGCGGTCAGGTCGGCGAGCAGCCGGGGGTGGTTCAGCGCCTCGGCGTGCAGGGTGGCCCGGTAGCCGGCGGCGGGCTCCGCCCCGGGGATCCACACCGGCTCCAGCCGGCTGCGTCCGGCCTGGTGCATCCGCTCCCCGATCGGACAGTCCGCCCGGTGCACGGCGACCGTGCCGCCGCGGATCTCGAAGCCGGTCACCTGGTCCGGCGGTACCGGGGTGCAGCAGCGGGCGAGCCGGACCGGTACGCCGGGGCGGCCGGCCACCGTCACCGGCGAACTGCTCGGTGCCGGGGCGGCCGGGGCCGGGGCGAGCGGCTGGCCGGACCGGCGGCCGGACTCCACCACCGGGTTGCCGGCCGGGTGCTCGGCCAGCCAGCGCTCGACGGCCAGCCGGGCGGCCGGGGTCCGGGTGTACTCCAGCCACTGGGCGTCCGGCCCGAAGACCTCGCCGCCGGTGGTGAGGACGGCCAGCACGTCGCCGTCCTTCAGCGGGGTGGACAGCGCGGTGAGCCGGCCGTTGACCCGGGCGCCGATACATCGGTGGCCGGTCTCCTCGCCGAGCAGGTAGGCGGCGTCCACGCAGCTGGCCCCGGCGGGCAGCTGGAGGGTCTCGCCGGCCTCGGTGACGGCGGTGATCTCCCGGTCGTCGGAGAGGTCGGCGGTGAGGGCGGACCAGAAGGCGTCCGGGTCGGGGGTCTCCTGCTGCCAGTCCAGCAGCCGGCTGAGCCAGCCGGGCCGGGCCGGATCGGTGCGGTCCGACTCCGGCTCGTCCGTCCCGGGTGCCCCGGCCTCGACCTGGTGCGGGTCGCCGAGCGCGACCACGCCGAACTCCGCCACCCGGTGCATCTGCCTGGTCCGCACCAGGACCTCCACCACCTCGCCGCCGGGCAGCGCCACGGCGGTGTGCAGCGACTGGTAGAGGTTGAACCTGGGCGCCGCGATGAAGTCCTTGAACTCGCCGGGCAGCGGCGTCCAGCCGGTGTGCAGCTCGCCGAGCACCGCGTAGCAGTCGGCGTTCTCCTCCACCACCACCAGCAGCCGGCCGAGGTCCGCCGGGAGCAGGCCCTGCGGGCAGCCGTCCGCCCCGACCGCGGCGCTGCGCTTGAGCAGCACCCGGTGCGCGGAGACGTGGTGGCGCGGCCGGACGGTGACCGCGGCGGACACCGCGGTCTCCTCCAGCCGGCGGGCCAGGTCCTGGGCGAAGGGCTCCAGCAGGCCGTCCGGTCTGCCCTCGTGGGCGGCCAGCAGGGCGCCGGTGCGGGCGTACTCCTCCGGGTGGAGGGTGGCGAAGACGATGTCCTCCAGCTCGGCCTTGACCACCTGGATGCCGAGCCGCTCGGCGAGCGGGATCAGCACGTCCCGGGTGACCTTGGCGATCCTGGCCTGGCTGGCGGGCTTCATGTGACGGATCGTCCGCATGTTGTGCAGCCGGTCCGCGAGCTTGATGACCATCACCCGGACGTCGTCGCCGGTGGCCACCAGCATCTTGCGGAAGGTCTCGGCCTCGGCGGCCGCGCCGAAGTCGACCTTCTCCAGCTTGGTGACGCCGTCGACCAGGTAGGCCACCTCGGGGCCGAAGTCGGCGCTCACCTGATCGAGCGTCACCTCGGTGTCCTCGACCGTGTCGTGCAGCAGCGAGGCGACCAGGGTGGTGGTCCCGGCGCCGAGCTGGGCCAGGATCATCGTGACGGCCAGCGGATGGGTGATGAACGGCTCGCCACTCTTGCGGGTCTGCCCCCGGTGGCTGGTCTCGGCCGTCCGGTACGCCCGGCCGAGCAGGGCCAGGTCGGCCTGCGGATGGTGCACCCGGTGCGCCTGCACGATCGGCTCGATGGCGTCCGGCACCGGCCCCCGACCGGTCGCCAGCAGGGCGGCCCGACCGGCCCGGCCGAGCGCCGCCCGGCTGAGCCTGGGCAGCGGGCGCTTGGGCACGGTGTACGGGACGGCCCCGTGCTGGCCGGCTTCGATGGTCATCTGCACCTCCGGCAGCGATCACCGGAGCGAAGTCCGACCCGGTGGTCCATGCTACCGAGCACAGCACGTTCCGCGGCGGGCTGCTGCCACTCCGTCAGTTGAATCACCCGAACAGGGGGATTGGTCCGCGGCGCAACGGGGCAAAGCGGCCGGATCAGCCGAGGGTGACGCCCAGCCAGGCCGGGTCCAACACGCCGGAGGCGACGATCACGGCGGGCCCGGTCATCGTGACCCGGCCGTCCGGGAACTCCTCGATCACCAGCCGGCCGCCGGGCAGGTCCACCGTGTACGCGACCGCTTCCCCGGTGACCGCCGGGTCGAGCCCGTCCCGGCGGGCGGTGGCCACCGCGACCGCGCAGGCGCCGGTGCCGCAGGACCTGGTCTCGCCGGAGCCGCGCTCGTGCACCCGCATCGCGACGTGGCGCGGGCCGCGGTCGACCACGAACTCGACGTTGACCCCCTCGGGGTAGGCCCCGGCCGGGGTGGTCAGCGGGGCGGTGAACAGGTCGCCGGCGTCCGCGAGGCTGTCCACGAAGGCCACCGCGTGCGGGTTGCCCATGTTCACGTTCCGGGCGGGCCAGCGGTGGCTGCCGACCGCGACCTCGATGCCGTCCGGGCCCGGCAGCAGCGCCCGGCCCATGTCGACGGTGATCAGCCCCGGGGTGCCGTCCGGTCCGTCCTCGGCGACCGTGACCTGCCGGATCCCGGCCCGGGTGGCGATCGCCAGCTCGCCCGGCTTCGCCAGCCCGGAGCGGACCAGGTAGTGGGCGAAGACCCGGACGCCGTTGCCGCACATCTCGGCGATCGAGCCGTCGGCGTTGCGGTAGTCCATGAACCACTCCGCCCGGTCGGCGAGGTCCGCCGCCGCCGGGTCGGCCGAGGCGCGGACCACCCGGAGCATCCCGTCGCCGCCGATCCCCGCCCGCCGGTCGCACAGCAGCGCCACCTCGGCCCGGCCGAGGTCGAGCCGGCCGTCGGGGTCGGGGATGATCACGAAGTCGTTCTGGGTGCCGTGGCCCTTGAGGAAGGGCAGGCCCGCCGCGGTGGAGTCGCTCACACCACGATCGTACTGATCCGGCCGGACGGACGGGCCGCCGCCCGATCCCTGGGACGGGCCGGCGGGGCGGACCCCGGTACGGGGCCGGGCGCGGGGCGGTCAGCCGCGCAGCTGCACGACCCGCCAGACCGCGAGCGCCACGGCCGCGCAGGCCAGCAGGGTGTAGAGCAGGATCGCCTTCCAGCCGGCCCGCTGGCCGGCACCCCGGCGCGGCACGCCCGGCCACTTGTAGCCGACCCGGCGGGCGGCCATCGCGCCCCAGCCGACCCCGGCGGCGGTGAGCAGCAGGCCCAGCATGCCGATCATCGGGGAGGCGCGGTCGGAGCCGAAGGCCAGTGGGAAGGCGAACATCAGCGAGCCCAGGGTGGCCATCAGCACGATCGGCAGCAGCTGCCACCAGCGCAGCCGTCTACGGGGGCGGATGTCCCGCTCGTGCACCACCCCGGCGGCGGTCAGCGCGTCCAGGGCGGGCAGGGCCACGGCGTACGAGGTGGTCGGCGCGACGAGCTCGGGCAGTGCGGTGGTGACGCTCGGGGCGTCGCCGGGCAGCTGGTCGGTCTCGGGGCCGGTACCCGTGGACACGCGGCCTCCCCCTGACGCTTCGACACGAACGGACGGGTTCGCGGACGGTGAGACCGACCGGGTGCGAGCGGTCTCAGGTGCTACCGATGATGGCATGTCCAGAGTCGTCGGCAGGGCCCGGCGGGGGTCGTCGGGTGATCCGTGGCCAGGACGTGATCGGCCTGTAACCCCCGGTCGGCAGCGGATCTGCGGCTGCCGGTGCAGCTGCACGCGCCGATGGCCGGAAACCGCCCACGGGGCGCCGGATCAGGCCGCCGGCTGATCCCCGATCAGCTCCAGCGAGCGCTCCAGCAGGGCCACCGGGTCGGTGCCGGAGGGCCGGGAGAGCCAGTGGATCCGGTCGTCGCGGCGGAACCAGGACTCCTGCCGGCGGGCGAACCGCCTGGTCGCCCGGACCGTCTCGGCGCGCGCCTCGTCCTCACCGCACTCCCCCGCGAAGTGGGCCAGCACCTGCTGGTAGCCGAGCGCCCGGCCGGCCGTCCGACCCTCGCGCAGGCCGAGCTTCTCCAGCGCCCGCACCTCGTCCAGCAGGCCCGCCTGCCACATCCGGTCGACCCGCAGCGTGATCCGCTCGTCCAGCTCCGGGCGGGGCACCTGGACGCCGATCTGCACCGCGTCGTACACGGCGGTGTGGCCGGGGAGGTTGGCGGTGAACGGTGCGCCGGTGATCTCGATCACCTCGAGGGCGCGGACGATCCGCCGTCCGTTGCTCGCCAGGATGGCCTCGGCCGCCGGCGGGTCCAGCTCGGCCAGCCGGCGGTGCAGCAGGCCGCTGCCGTGCTCCGCGAGCTCCTCCTCCAGCCGGGCCCGGACCGCCGGGTCGGTGCCGGGGAACTCCATCTCGTCGATGGCGGCCCGTACGTACAGCCCGGAGCCGCCGACCAGGACGGGGGTGCGGCCGGCCGCGAGCAGCCGGTCGATCTCGGCCCGGGCCAGCCGCTGGTACTCGGCGACGCTGGCGGCCTCGGTGACGTCCCAGATGTCCAGCAGGTGGTGCGGGATCCCGCCGCGCTCGTCCGTGCCGAGCTTGGCCGTGCCGATGTCCATCCCCCGGTAGAGCTGCATCGAGTCGGTGTTGATCACCTCGCCGCCGAGGCTGCGGGCGATGGCGACCGCCAGGTCCGACTTGCCGGCGGCGGTCGCGCCGACCACCGAGACGACGCGGGGCGGGAGGGGGTGGGTACTGGTCACGGTTCCAAGTCTCGCAAAGTGCCGGCCGGGACCGGCCGCCGTACCGGCGGTTCGGGAGGTTCCGGGCTGCTATCAGGGGTTATGTCTGGTTTGGAAGGCGGGATGTCCGGGCAGGTGACGGATTCGGACCGATCGCGCCGCCGGCCCGGCGGCCGACCACAGGGAGTGCAGCGGATGAGCCTGAAGGACGACCTCAAGGTCAAGGCCGAGGAGCTGAAGGAGAAGGCGAGCCAGCTCGCCGGCAAGCACAACGAGAAGATCGACGACATGGTCGACAAGGCGGGCACCGCGGTCGACAAGGTCACCAAGCACAAGTACAGCGACCGGATCGAGAACGGCGCGGCCAAGGCGAAGCACGCCGTGGACGACTTCGCGGGCAAGCCGCAGGACGGTCCCGGGCAGGCCGAGCGCCCGAGCTGACCGCGGCGGCGGGGCCGGGCGTCAGCGCCAGGAGGCCACGAAGTAGCCGACCCCGTACGGCGCCTCGTCGTAGCGCAGCTCCCCGCCGAGCCCGGCGCCCTCGGCGGCGCCCGCCAGCACCTGCCACGGCGCCCGGCCCTCGGCCATCAGCTCGCCGGCGAGCTTGGGGTCGAGGGCCGCCAGCGCGGCGGTGTCGGCGGAGCCCAGGGCGGCGGCCACGACGGCGTCGTAGTCCTCGGCGCGCTCGTCCAGGTAGCCGGGGGCCTTCAGCGAGCGGCAGGCGCTGCCGTCGCCGAGCACCAGCAGGCCGACCCGGTCCGCGAGGTCCGCCAGGCCCTTGCCGAGGCCCAGCAGCCGCTCCGGTCCGGTGTCGGCGGGCACCGCGCAGGCGTGCGTCGGCAGCACGGCCCCGGCCTGCTCCAGCAGCCAGGCGCCGACCGTCAGCGCGGGGGTCAGCTCCGGGCCGCCCACCCCGCCCAGCGGCAGCCGGGTGGCCAGGTCGACCCCGTACCGGCGGAACGAGCCGACGCCGCCCTCCGTCCAGACCTCGGCCTCCGGGCCGGTGCCGACCACGACGACCAGCTCGGCGCCGGAGCCGAGCAGCTCCTCGACCGCCGCCAGGCAGGCCGCCCGCAGCGGCTCCAGCTCGGGTGCGGCCCCGGCGGCGACCGCCGGGACGAGCAGCGGCGGGCAGGGGCAGACGGCGGCGGCGACCAGCATGTCGATCACTCTAGCCGGGCCGTCCCCGCCCCGCCGTCGGGCCCGCTCCGCAGGGCGTGGTCAGTCGCAGCCGCAGCCGCTGCCGGCCGGCGCGGGGGCCGCCTTGGGCGCGCCGATGGTCGGCAGGCCGAGCATCACGCCGGCCGGCTTGGCGGCCGGCACGGCCTGCCGCTTCTCCCAGGCGTCGCCGGCCCGGGTGCGGCGGACGGCCAGCACCGGGCCCTCGGCGAGCAGGTGGTGCGGCGCCGCGTAGCTGATCTCCACGGTGACGACGTCGCCCGGGCGGACCGGCTCGGCGGGCCGCTCGAAGTGCACCAGCCGGTTGTCGGGGGCGCGGCCGGACAGCCGGTCGGTCTGGTTGTCCTTCTTGCCCTCGCCCTCGGCGACCAGGATCTCCAGCCGGCGGCCGACCTGCTTCTTGTTCTCCTCCCAGGAGATCTCCTCCTGGAGGGCGACCAGCCGCTCGTAGCGCTCCTGCACCACGGCCTTCGGGATCTGCCCGTCCATGTCGGCCGCGGGGGTGCCGGGCCGCTTGGAGTACTGGAAGGTGAAGGCGTTGGCGAACCGGGCCTCGCGGACCACGTGCAGGGTCTGCTCGAAGTCCTCGTCGGTCTCGCCGGGGAAGCCCACGATGATGTCGGTGGAGATGGCGGCGTCCGGCATCGCGGCGCGCACCTTCTCGATGATCCCGAGGAACCGCTCCTGCCGGTACGAGCGCCGCATCGCCTTGAGCACGGTGTCCGAGCCGGACTGCAGCGGCATGTGCAGCTGGTGCATCACGTTCGGGGTCCCGGCCATCGCGGCGATCACGTCGTCGGTGAAGTCGCGCGGGTGCGGGGAGGTGAAGCGGACCCGCTCCAGGCCCTCGATCTGCCCGCAGGCGCGCAGCAGCTTGGAGAACGCCTCCCGGTCGCCCAGGTCGGAGCCGTAGGAGTTGACGTTCTGCCCGAGCAGGGTGACCTCGACCACGCCCTCGGCGACCAGCGCCTCGACCTCGGCGAGGATGTCGCCGGGGCGGCGGTCCTCCTCCTTGCCGCGCAGCGCGGGGACGATGCAGAAGGTGCAGGTGTTGTTGCAGCCGACCGAGATCGCGACCCAGGCCGCGTAGGCGGACTCGCGGCGGGTGGGCAGCGTGGAGGGGAAGGTCTCCAGCGACTCCAGGATCTCCACCTGGGCCTGCTGTTCGACCCGGGCCCGCTCCAGCAGCGCGGGCAGGTGGCCGATGTTGTGGGTGCCGAAGACCACGTCGACCCACGGCGCCTTGCGCACGATGGTGTCGCGGTCCTTCTGGGCCAGGCAGCCGCCGACGGCGATCTGCATGCCCCGGTGGCTCTGCTTGGCGGGGGCGAGCCGGCCGAGGTTGCCGTACAGCTTGTTGTCCGCGTTCTCCCGGACGGCACAGGTGTTGAAGACCACCAGGTCGGGGTCGCCGTCCTGGTCGGCCTTGGCGTACCCGGCCTCCTCCAGCAGCCCGGACAGCCGCTCGGAGTCGTGGACGTTCATCTGGCAGCCGTACGTGACGACCTTGTAAGTTCGCAAGCTCTCCTCCATACCCACAACTGCAAGGGTAAGGGCACCGGCCCGGGCCTCCCGTCCGGCCGCCGGGCCTGGCAGTATCCCCTGCATGGCCGACACCTCGATCCCCGCCCGCGCGGGCGCCGCCGTGCGCCGGGCCGCCCGCAGCCGCCCGGTGCCGGTGGTCGTGGTGCTGCTGCTGGTCGCGGCCGGTCTGGCGGGCTGGCAGCTGTCCGCGGCCGGCTCCCCGCGGCCGGCGCCGCGGGAGGTCGGCTTCGCCACCGGCGTCCCCGGTGGCGTCTACGACCTGTACGGGCAGCTGCTGCGCGGGCAGCCGCTCGGCGCCGCCCCGGGCACCCGGCTGCGGCTGGACAACTCCGAGGGCTCGGTGGACAACCTGGAGCGGGTGGTGGCCGGCCGGGACGACTTCGCCATCTCCACCGCCGACGCGGTGACCTCCTTCGAGGGCCCCGGCAAGCCCAAGCTGCGGGCGATCGCCCGGCTCTACGACGACTACCTGCAGCTCGTGGTCCCGGCCGACTCCCCGGTGCAGAAGGTCGCCGACCTGCGCGGGCTGCGGGTCGGCGTCGGCCAGGCCAAGTCCGGGGTGAACCTGGTCACCCGGCGGCTGCTGGGCGCCGCCGGCCTGGACCCGGACCACGACATCGCGGGGGTGGGCGCGGGCGTGGTCGACGCGGCCGGCCTGCTGCAGTCCGGGCAGCTGGACGCCTTCTTCTGGTCCGGCGGCCTGCCCACCTCCGCCGTGACCAACCTGGCGGGCCGCTACCCGATCCGGATCGTGCCGCTGGCCGAGCTGGCCGAGCCGCTCCAGCGCCAGGAGGGCGGCGGCGCGGCCGCCTACCGGGCCGCCACCATCCCCGCCAACACCTACCCGGACATCCGGCCCGCCGGCACCACGGTGCCCACCGTCGCCGTCCCCAACCTGCTGGTCACCCGGGACGACGTCGACCCGGGCCTGGTGCAGGCGCTGACCAGGGCCGTGATCGACAGCCGGGACACCATCGGCGCCCAGGTGCACGCGGCGCAGCTGGTCGACCTGCGGACGGCCGTGTACACCGACCCGCTGCCGCTGCACGAGGGCGCCCGCCGGTACTACACCTCGGTCAAGCCGTGACGCCCTGACGCTTGGAGGCCCTCGGCACGGTCAGCACGACCGCGAGGCCGGTCGGCTCCACCGGCGCGAAGTCCAGCGAACCGCCGCCGGCCAGCAGCAGGGTGCGGGCGATGGACAGGCCGAGCCCGGAGCCGTCCACGTTCTGGTGCCGGGAGCTGCGCCAGAACCGGTCGCCGATCCGGTCCAGCTCCTCCGCGGTGAGGCCCGGACCCTGGTCCGCGACGGTGATCGCGACCTCCCGCTTGCCGAGCGCGATGGTGACGGTGACCGCGGAGCCGGTGGGCGCGAACTTGAGCGCGTTGTCGAGCACCGCGTCCAGCGCGCTGCCGAAGCCGATCGGGTCGGCCAGGCCGCGGGCCAGCAGCGGGGCGTCCCAGTCCAGCCGCAGACCGCGTTGCTCGGCGGTCGGCCGCCAGGCCTCCACCCGGGCCAGCACCAGGCGGTTCAGGTCGACCGGCTCCGGCTCGGGCCGGGCGTGCTCGGCGGTGGCCAGACCGAGCAGGTCGTCCAGCACCCGGGCCAGCCGGATGCCCTCCTCACGGACGGCGCCGAGCTCCGCCTCGTGGCCGTCCGGCAGCTCCAGGCCGAGCAGCTCGACCCGCAGCAGCAGCGCGGCCAACGGGTTGCGCAGCTGGTGGGAGGCGTCGGCGACGAACACCCGCTGCTGGTCCATGGCCAGCACCACGTGGTCGGCCATGTCGTTGAACGAGCGGGCCAGCCGGCGCAGCTCCGGGGGGCCGCCGCTGGGGGCGACCCGGGCGTTCATCCGGCCGGTGGCGATGTCGTGGGTGGCCCGGTCCAGGGTCCGCACCGGGCGCAGCACCCAGCCGGTGAGCAGCACCGCGAACAGCACCGCGACCGTCATCGCGAGCACCTCGCCGCCCGCGATCACCATCCACTGCTGCTGCACCCGGGCGCGCAGCGGGCCGGTCGGCGATTCGGTGATCACCACGGCGACCACGTCGCCGTCCCGGACCACCGGGAGGGCGACCGTGAGGGTCTTGCCGGTGTCCCAGGGCCAGACCTGGTCCGGGTTGTGGCTGCGCCGTCCGTCCAAGGCCTCCTGGAACGCCTCGCTGCCCGGCCCGGTGGAGACCTGCCAGCCCTGCGGCGCGACCGCGACGGCCCCGCCGTCCCGGTAGAAGATGCCGATCCGGATGCCGTAGAGCTCGTGGTAGCGGGTGACCTCGCCGATCAGCGAGCTCAGCCGGCCGGTGTCACCGGCGACCGGCTGGTAGTCGCCCTTCATCGCGGTGTTGATCCCGCCGGTGCGGCCCGGGGTGGGCAGGTCCTGGGCGAAGCGGGCGGCGTCGTCGATCCGGTCGACCACCACCTCGCTCTGCTCCGAGGCCGCGGTGAGGTAGCCCAGCGGCACCCCGAGGGCCGCCAGGACGGCGGCCATCAGGGTGAGCAGGATGCTGAGCAGGCGGGTGCGCACGGAAGGTCAGCGCCCCGTCCCGTCGTCGCCGGCACGCTCGTCCGGGCCCGGTTCGTCCGCGGGCTGGTCCTCGGCGGGCTGCTCGGGTATCAGCCGGTAGCCGACCCCGCGGACGGCCTCGACCAGGCCGGGCAGGCCGAGCTTGGTGCGCAGCGAGCCGATGTGCACCTCCAGGGTGCGGCCGTTGCCCTCCCAGCCGCTGCGCCAGACCTCGCTGAAGATCTGCTCGCGGCGGTAGACCACGCCGGGGCTCTGAGCGAGCAGCGCGAGCAGGTCGAACTCCTTGCGGGTGAGCGGCACGTCGCGGTCGTTCACGCTGACCCGGCGGCGCTCGCGGTCGATCACCACGCCGCGGGCCTCCAGCGGGCCGCGCGGCGGGTTCGGCCGGTCGGGCTCGGTCCCGGTCTGGGCGGCCGCGGTCAGGCCGCGGCGGGCCACCGCGTGGATCCGGGCGAGCAGCTCGCCCATGTCGTACGGCTTGGTGACGTAGTCGTCCGCGCCGAGGTTGAGCCCGTGGATCCGGGAGCGGATGTCGGCGCGCGCGGTCACCATGATCACCGGGACGCTGCTGGCGGCCCGGATCCGGCTGCACACCTCGAAACCGTCCCGGTCGGGCAGGCCGAGGTCGAGCAGGACCACCCGGTACGGGTCGTTGCCGTCGGGTACCAGCGCGTCCAGCGCCTCGTGCCCGCTGCGGGCGTGCCGGACCTGGAAGCCGTGCCGGCCCAGGACCGCGCTCAGCGCGGCGGCGACCCGGTCGTCGTCCTCGACGAGTAGCAGTCGCATCGCTCTCCTCTCCCTCGTGGTTCCGGTGGATGTGCCGGTCCTGCCGTGTCGGACCGGGTCGCAGTATTCTCCGGCCCCCGTCCGCCATTGTCACGGTGGTGTCGGCCACGCCCGCCCTCCGCGCGGGCGGCGGCGGGGTACGGCCGCGGCGCGGGGCGGCTCCGCCGCCGGCCCGGGGCGGCTGCGGCGCCGGCCCGGACCGCCGCCCGACCGGCCGCGCACGGACCCGCTCCGAGCGGCCGACCGGAGGGCGGGGAGCCTTCCGCGGGCCTGCTCACGGGCCGTGCCCCGGCCGGGCGGTGACCGATCCGAGCGCCGCGGTCGCACAGGGTGTGGCCGGATCGTGATCCTCAAGTTCCGCTCAGATCAGCTGACATGGCATCGTCGGCTTTCCTATGGTCACCCCACCGGGGGCCGCGGGCTCCGCCGGCTCCGGCCCCCGGTACCAGCGTCCGACGTTAGCCCGGGGCACTCCGCGCCCGGCCGACTGCGGCGCAGCCCGAGGGAGTTCACCCCCTGGGACCGGACACGAGGGAGCAAGGCGCGATGACCGAGAAGACCGTCACCGACTCCGGCGCCGGGCCGACTCCCCTGGTCGTGCTGAGCGGCGTCGACAAGCACTTCGGGGCGCTGCACGTGCTCCAGGACATCAACCTGGAGATCGCCCGCGGCGAGGTGGTCGTCCTGATCGGCCCCTCCGGTTCCGGCAAGTCGACCCTGTGCCGGACGATCAACCGGCTGGAGACCGTCGATGCGGGCACCGTCCTGATCGACGGCCGGCCGCTGCCCGCCGAGGGCAAGGAGCTGGCCCGGCTGCGCGCCGAGGTCGGCATGGTGTTCCAGAGCTTCAACCTGTTCGCGCACAAGACCGTGCTGGAGAACGTGGTGCTGGGCCAGGTCAAGGTGCGCAAGGTCGCGCGCCCCGAGGCCGAGGCGACCGCCCGCGAGCTGCTGGAGCGGGTGGGTGTCGCCGCCCAGGCCGACAAGTACCCGGCGCAGCTCTCCGGCGGCCAGCAGCAGCGGGTGGCGATCGCCCGCGCGCTGGCCATGAAGCCCAAGGTGATGCTGTTCGACGAGCCCACCTCGGCCCTCGACCCGGAGATGGTCAACGAGGTGCTGGAGGTGATGCGCTCGCTGGCCGCCGAGGGCATGACGATGGTCGTGGTCACCCACGAGATGGGCTTCGCCCGCTCCGCCGCCAACCGGGTGCTGTTCATGGCGGACGGCCGGATCGTCGAGGAGAACACGCCGGAGGCGTTCTTCACCGCCCCGCGCACCGACCGGGCGAAGGACTTCCTCTCCAAGATCCTTCACCACTGAGGCCACCGCTGAATTAGCGTCAGTGCCGACCTGGCGCGGCGGTCCGAGGGGACCCGCCGCGCCACCACGGAACTTCCCGACCCGAGCGCCCGGTTGAGCCGGAGCCAGATCCGAGGAGAACGAACCCGCATGAGGACCCGTCGTACCATCGCTGTCGCCCTGTCCGTGCTGACGCTGACGGCCGTCGCCGCCTGCGGCAAGGAGGGCTCGCCGAACGACGACGCGGCCGGCTCCGCCAAGCCCCAGCTGCCGACCTACACCGTGAAGACGGACTTCAAGCTGGAGTCCTCGCCGACCTGGGTCGAGGCCAAGAAGGCCGGCAAGCTGAAGATCGGCGCCAAGTCCGACCAGCCGTACCTGGGCTTCGAGGACGTGCAGACCGGCACCCGCAACGGCTTCGACATCGAGATCGCCAAGATGATCGCCGCCGACCTCGGGTTCACGGACAAGCAGATCGAGTGGCAGACCATCGCCTCCGCCAACCGCGAGACCTCGATCTCCACCCACGGCGTCGACTACTACGTCGGCACCTACAGCATCAACGACAAGCGCAAGGCCAGCGTCTCCTTCGCCGGCCCGTACTACATCGCCGGCCAGGACCTGCTGGTGCAGAAGGACAACACCTCGATCACCGGCCCGGAGAGCACCAAGGACAAGAACGTCTGCACGGTGACCGGCTCCACCTCGGTCGACCAGATCAAGAAGTACGGCGCCAAGGTCACCCAGTACGAGTCCTACTCGCAGTGCGTCGACAAGCTGCTCACCGACGAGATCGACGCGGTGACCACCGACGACGCGATCCTCAAGGGCTACGCGGCGAAGAACGCCGGCAAGCTCAAGGTGGTCGGCCAGCCCTTCTCCACCGAGAACTACGGCGTCGGCCTGAACAAGGACGACAAGGCGCTGCGCGACGCCATCAGCGACGCGCTCAAGGCGCACGAGGACAACGGCGACTGGAAGAAGGCGTACGACGCCACCCTGGGCCTCTCCGGCTCCGCCGCCCCGCAGGTCCCCGCCCTGCAGCGGTACTGAGCCGGCGCGCCCGCGCGCGGGCCGGCCCCCGACCCCGGGGCCGGCCCGCGCGCGGGCGCCCACCTCGGACCACCACGCAACCACCACTGAGAGGAGGGCAGCCGGCATGGGCATATTGTTCGAGGACGGCAATTTCGCGCTGTTCCGCGACGGCTTCCTGCGGACGGTCGAGCTCAGCGCGATCAGCGCGGTCCTCGCCATGCTGCTCGGCATCGTCCTGGCGGCCTTCCGGGTGTCCCCGGTCCCGGCGCTCCGCGCGTTCGGCACCGTCTGGGTCAACACCTTCCGCAACACCCCGCTGACCCTGCTGTTCTTCGCGGTGGTCTTCGGTCTCCCCCGGCTGGACGTGCACCTGGAGCCGTTCACCTTCGCCGTGCTCGCGCTCAGCGCGTACTCCGGCAGCTTCGTCTGCGAGGTGCTGCGCTCCGGGATCAACACGGTGCCGCTCGGCCAGGCCGAGGCGGCCCGCAGCCTGGGCATGAACTTCGGCCAGACGCTCGGCCTGGTGATCCTGCCGCAGGCGGTGCGCGCCGTGATGGGCCCGATGAGCTCGATCTTCATCGCCCTGCCCAGGAACTCCGCGGTCGCCGGCGCGTTCAGCGTGCCCGAGCTCTTCAACGTGCAGGCGACACTGACCGACAAGGGGTACGCCATCTTCGGGATCTTCTTCTGGATTGCGATCGCGTACCTGATCATCAGCTTCGGGGTCCAGCAGCTGTTCAGCTTCGCCGAGAAGCGGCTGGCGGTGGCCCGATGAGCACCCGCACCGCCTCCGTGCTCTACGACGCCACCGGCCCCAAGGCCAGGATGCGCTACCGCGCCTTCGGCCTGCTCTCGCTGGCCGCGATCGCCGCGCTGCTCTGGTTCGTCTACAGCCGCCTGGACGAGGCCGGCCAGTTCTCGCCCGACCTGTGGGCGCCGTTCGAGTACGCCAAGGTCCAGCAGCGCATCGTAGACGGCGTGCTGGAGACCCTGAAGGTGTTCGGCCTGGCCGCGCTCTTCTCGATCACCCTCGGCGCCCTGCTGGCCGCCGGCCGGCTCTCCGACCACCGCCCGGTCCGGGCGGTCTGCACCGCGGTCGTCCAGTTCTTCCGGGCGATGCCGCTGCTCATCATGATCTTCGCGCTGTACCGCGCGGTCTTCGGCGCCGAGCCCTTCTGGGCCCTGGTGATCGGCCTCACGCTGTACAACGGCGCGGTCCAGGCCGAGATCATCCGCTCCGGCGTCAACGCCGTCCCGCGCGGCCAGGCCGAGGCCGCGTACGCGCTCGGGCTGCGCAAGACCTCGGTGATGACGACCATCCTGGTGCCGCAGGCCGTCCGGTCGATGCTGCCGGCCATCATCGGCCAGCTGGTGGTCACCCTCAAGGACACCTCGCTGGGCTACATCATCGCCTTCCACGAGCTGCTCTACGTGGGCAAGCTGATCGCCAGCAACACCTCCACCCCGGAGGGCTACCCCTACATCCCGGTGGTGCTGGTGATCGCCCCGATCTACATCGGGCTGTGCCTGGCGCTGACCGCGCTGGCCAAGTGGATCGAGGCGCGCGGCCGTCGCGGCACGAACCGGCGCACACCTGCCGCTGCTTGACGGACACCCAGGTCATCTGTTGCATTGCTCTTCGTGACACCTCCCGGAGCCTCCCCAGCACTGAGCACCGAGTCCGGGCACCTCCGGCCGCGCCGGGCGGAGGTCCCGACGTGGACCCGGTGATCGTGGTCGGGGCCGGGCCGGTCGGCCTGGCCCTGGCCCTCGCCCTGGCCCGCAGCGAGGTGCCCAGCATCGTGCTGGACGAGGGCGCCGGGCTGTGCCCGGAGAGCCCGCGGACGGTGGTGCTCGGCAGCGACACCGCCTCCTTCCTCGGCCGGCTCGGCTACGGCCGGGCCGAGTCGGACGCCGCCCGCTGGGACGCCTTCACCGTCTGGCGCCGCCGCTCCGAGGTGCTCCGGCTGCCGCTGGACCGCTCCCCGGTGCTCCACCTCGCCCAGCACCGCCTGCAGCGCGGCCTGCGCGACGCGGTCACCGCCACCCCGCTGATCCAGCTCGTCCCGCTCAGCCGGGTGGTCGAGCTGGAACAGGACCGGGACGGCGTCGGCGTGCGCACCGAACACGTCCAGGACGGCACCAGGACCTGGTGGCGCGGCAGCCACCTGGTCGGCTGCGACGGCGCGCGCTCCACCGTCCGGCGGCTGCTCAAGATCCGCTTCCCCGGCCGGCCCGCGGTGGACCGGCACGCGATGGCCACCGTCCGGGTCGACCTCCCGTTCGCCGGCGAGGCCCGGCTGCACCGCGAGCCGCCCTGGCGCGGCGACCGCGAGGCCTGCGCCCGGCCGCTCCCGGACGGCCTGTGGCGGCTCGACTGGCGGCTGCCCCCGGGCCGGCCCCAGCCCAGCGAACCGATCGACCCGCACGCCACCTGGCCCGGCATCGTCACCGGCGACACCCTGCTCGCCCGGGTCAAGGCCACCCTCACCGGCTGGTGCGGCGAACTCCCCCGCTACGAACTGCTCGCCGCCGCCGACCACACCGCCCAGCAGCGGCTGGCCGCCCGGTTCCGCTCCGGCCGCTGCTTCCTGGCCGGCGACGCCGCCCACCTGCACGGCGCCCTCGGCATGCAGAACCTCGCCGACGGGCTGCGCGACGCCGAGAACCTGGCCTGGCGGCTCGCCCTCGCCTGGCACCTGCACGCCGGCGGCCCGCAGCCGGGCGGCTCGCTGCTGGACGGCTACGAGACCGAGCGGCGCGGCGCGGTCGGCGCCCGCCTGCGCGCGGTCGACCAGACCATGCCGCTGCTGCGCCCGCTGCGCGGCTGGCAGCAGACCCGGCGCTCGCTGCTCACCGGCTCCTTCCGCAAGCACGCACCGCTGCTCGCGGACGGGCAGCTCGGCACCGGCCGGTTCGGCGGCGCGCCGGCGTACCCCGCGGCGCCCTCCGGGGTGCCGGGCCGGGTTCCGGTGCAGCGCGGTCCGGGGCGCGGCACCTCGCTCACCGAGAGCCTGCCCGCCACCGCGCCCGGGGTGCTGGTGCCCGACCTGCCGGTGGTCACCATGGACGGCGCGGCCGACCAGCTGCGCGCCCGGCTCGGCGGCGGTTTCCTGCTGCTGCTGGTGGCACCCGGCACTGCCGTCTGGTCCTCGCAGCACTGGCTCGGGGCCGGTCTGATGCCCCGGCTGGCCGAGGTCGCGACCGCGCTGCCGGTGCCGGCCGAGGTGCTGGTCACCGAGCAGTACCCGGGCGCCGACCCGCACACCGTGCTGCTGATCCGCCCGGACGGCCACCTGGTCGGCACCACCCAGGGCTGCCGCGCCGACGCGCTGCAGGCGCTCGCCGACGGCGCCCGCGGCGGCCCCGCCTCGCTGGCGGGCGCGGACAGCTGAGCCGCCGGCGGGTGGCGGCCCGGCCGCCACCCGTCAGCGGGCGAACTCGGTCGCCCGGCTCTCCCGCACCACCGTGATCCGGATCTGCCCCGGGTAGGTCAGCTCCTCCCGCACCTGCCGGGCCACCTCGCGCGCGATCACCTGCGCCCGCAGGTCGTCCACCACCTCGGGCTGCACCATCACCCGCACCTCGCGCCCCGCCTGCATCGCGAACACCTTCGAGACGCCGTCGTGGCCGAGCGCGATCTCCTCCAGCCGCTCCAGGCGCCGCACGTAGGTCTCCACCGACTCCCGGCGGGCGCCCGGCCGGCCGCCCGAGCAGGCGTCGGCTGCCTGCACCAGCACCGCCTCCACCGTGCCGGGCTCCACCTCGCCGTGGTGCGCCTCGATCGCGTGCACCACCTCGGGCGACTCCCCGTGCCGCCGGGCGAACTCGGCGCCGACGGCCGCGTGGCTGCCCGCCACCTCGTGGCTGAGCGCCTTCCCGATGTCGTGCAGCAGGGCCGCCCGCCGCACCAGGCCCTGGTGCACCCCCAGTTCGGCCGCCATCATCCCGGCCAGCTGCGCGGACTCCACCAGGTGCCCCAGCACGTTCTGCCCGTACGAGGTCCGGTAGCGCAGCGTCCCCAGCGCGCGCACCAGCTCCGGGGCCATCTCGTCCAGGTGGACGGCCAGCAGGGCGTCCTCGCCCGCCCGCAGGCAGAGCCGCTCGATCTCGGCCCGGCTGCGCTCGTGGACCTCCTCGATCCGGGCCGGCTGGATCCGGCCGTCCCCGACCAGCACCTCCAGGGTCAGCCGCGCGGCCTCCCGGCGGACCGGGTCGAAGCAGGAGAGCTGGACCACCCCGGGGGTGTCGTCCACGATCAGGTTGACCCCGGTGACGGTCTCGAACGCCCGGATGTTGCGCCCCTCGCGGCCGATCACCCGGCCCTTCATGTCCTCGTTGGGCAGCCGGAAGACGGTGGTGACCGACTCGGCGGTCTGCTCCGCCGCCAGCCGCTGCACCGAGACGGCGATGATCTCCCGGGCCCGCAGCTCGCCCTCGGCCCTGGCCTGCCGCTCCAGCTCCCGGACGGTCACCGCGGCCTCCCGCCGGGCGTCCGCCTCCAGCTCGCCGATCAGCTCCGCCCTGGCCTGGCGCGCCGTCAGCCCGGCGGCCCGCTCCAGCGCCTGCCGCTGCCCGGTCTCCAGCTCGCGCAGCTCCGCCTGGGCCACCACCAGCTCGGCCGAACGGGACGCGAACTCGTCCTCCTGGAGGTGCAGGCGCCGCAGTTCGGCCGCCAGCCGCTCCTCGCGCCGGTCGAGCTCGGCCCGGCGCTGGCGCAGCATCAGCCAGCCGGCCGCCAGCACCAGCCCGAGGGCCAGGGCCAGCACCAGGCCGGCCACCAGCATGACGGGCCCCGAACCGGCTTCAGTCGCGATCGTCATCCGACCCACTCCCCCGTCCCTGCGCACACACTGCCGTGGCGGCGGTGAGGGACCGACCGGGGGCCCGCGGGGCGGGCTGCTGCACGGAACCGACTCCGGCCGAGGACGTGCCCAGCACGTCATCGGCATGATCGGAATGATCCCTCACTGCTTGCGAGGCTAGGCGCAGGTTACGAAACGGTCAAGATGCGATCGAGAGTTGACTTCGGCGACCTGAGCCGACGTCACCAGCCGCCGTGCTCCCCGTCGTCCCCCGCGCCGTCCCGCGCCGCGTCGGCGAAGCCCCCGGCGCCGCCCGACCCCTCCTCGGCCAGCGCCGCCAGGACCACCCGGAACGCCAGCCCCTCCGGATATCCGCGCCGCGCCAGCATGGCGACCAGCCGCCTGATCCGGGCCTGCCGCTCCACCCCCCGGGTGGAACGCAGCTTGCGGTCGACCAGGGCGCGCGCCGCGTCGGTCTCGTCCTCGTCGTCCACCTGGGCCACGGCCCGCTCGACCAGCTCGCCGGCCACCCCCTTGGTACGGAGTTCCTGGGCGAGCGCGCGCCGTCCGCGGCGGCCCTGCCGGGCATCGACCCAGGCCTCGGCGAAGGCGCCGTCGTCGATCAGCCCGACCTCCTCGAAGCGGTCGAGCACCAGCTCGGCCACCTCCTCGGGGATCTCCCGCCGGAGCAGCGCGTCCCCCAGCTGCTTGCGGGTCTTGGCGGCGCCGGTGAGCAGGCGCAGGCAGATCTCGCGGGCCCGGGTCTCCGGGTCCGCGGATTCGGCCGGATCGGCCGCCGGGCCGGCGGCCGCCCGCTCCTGACGCCGCTCCGAGCGGCGCTGCCGGCGTGCGTCGGCCGCCGGCACCGGCTCCGCCGGGACGCCGGAATCCTCCGTGCCCGGGCCGCCGGCCTCCTCGGCGAGCGCGCTGCGGCGACGCCGACGCCCGCCGGGCAGCTGCGAGGCGGGCGTCAACTCCGAGAGGTCGAACTCCCGCCCCGGCCCGGAAGCGGGCTCGGCAGCGGACCCGGGGCCGGGCTCGCGCCGCGGCGCGGAGGAAGGCTCCCGCGCCGAGGCAGGCTCCGACTCGGCGCCGGGCTCCGGCTCGGCGACGGCGGCGAACCAGTCGGGCGGCCCCCAGTCACCGGGTGCCTCGGAGCGGCCCGGTGACCGGTCGTCGGGGTGGTACGTCAACGGCTCAGGCCTTGGCCGCCGCCGTCTTCTTCGCCGCGGCCTTGGCGGGCGCGGCGGCCGGGGCCTCGACGGCCGCCGCCGGTGCGCCCTCCGAGGTCTCGGTCTTCGGGCCGATGCCGAGCTTGCCCTTGATCTTGGCCTCGATCTCGTCCGCCAGCTGCGGGTTGTCCCGCAGGAAGTTGCGGGCGTTCTCCTTGCCCTGGCCGAGCTGGTCGCCCTCGTAGGTGTACCAGGCGCCCGACTTGCGGATGAAGCCGTGCTCCACGCCCATGTCGATCAGACCGCCCTCGCGGCTGATGCCGATGCCGTAGAGGATGTCGAACTCGGCCTGCTTGAACGGGGAGGCGACCTTGTTCTTGACCACCTTGACGCGGGTGCGGTTGCCGACCGCCTCGGTGCCGTCCTTCAGGGTCTCGATCCGGCGGATGTCGAGCCGGACCGAGGCGTAGAACTTCAGCGCGCGGCCACCGGTGGTGGTCTCGGGCGAGCCGAACATCACGCCGATCTTCTCGCGCAGCTGGTTGATGAAGACCGCGGTGGTGTTCGACTGGTTCAGCGCACCGGCGATCTTGCGCAGCGCCTGGCTCATCAGGCGGGCCTGCAGACCCACGTGCGAGTCGCCCATCTCGCCCTCGATCTCCGCGCGCGGCACGAGCGCCGCCACCGAGTCGATGATGATCAGGTCGACCGCGCCGGAGCGGATCAGCATGTCGGTGATCTCGAGCGCCTGCTCACCGGTGTCCGGCTGGCTGACCAGCAGCGAGTCGGTGTCCACGCCGAGCTTGCGGGCGTAGTCCGGGTCGAGCGCGTGCTCCGCGTCGACGAAGGCGACCGTGCCGCCCAGGCGCTGCGCGTTGGCCGCCAGGTGCAGGGTCAGGGTGGTCTTGCCCGAGGACTCCGGGCCGTAGATCTCCACCACGCGGCCGCGCGGGATGCCGCCGACACCGAGCGCGACGTCCAGCGCGGTCGATCCGGTGGGGATCACGTCGATCGGCGTCCGCGCCTGGTCGCCGAGGCGCATCACCGAGCCCTTGCCGAACTGCCGCTCGATCTGGGCGAGCGCGTTCTCAAGAGCCTTCTCGCGGTCCGTTGCTGCCATGGCTTCCACCCTCGGGTTCTGTGCTGTGCGCTTCATCGTCCTCGACGCTAGCGCGTCCCACCGACAATCGGCCCCGATCGGGCTCCGCCTGTGGAAAACTCGTCGCCCCTCGAGTATAGGGAACGAATGTTCGATTCACGTCGGCCCCCCAGGCACCGGCTCCGCCTACGACCTGTCCTCCGCCGGCCGCCCCGCTCCGTCCTCCCCGTGGCGCGGGTCGGGCAGCGGCTCGGACGGCTGCGCCGGCGCGGGCAGCGGCTCCCCGGCGCCCGGCCGGCCCGGCCCGTCCTCCACCTCCGGCGCGCCCACCATCCGGCGCAGCCGGCGCGCCGCCAGCCGGCGGCGCTCCCGCCAGGCCACCCCCCGGTCGATCCGCGGGTCGGTGGTCACCTCGTACCGGCGCACGTAGGTGCCGACGAACCCCTGCAGGGTGGCGGCGGCCGGGATCGCGATCAACGCCCCGACCGCGCCGAGCAGCGCCGCCCCCGCGATCACCGAGCCGAAGGCCACCGCCGGGTGCACGTCCACCGTCCGCGCGGTGATCCGCGGGTGCAGCAGGTAGTTCTCGATCTGCTGGTAGACGATCACGAAGGCCAGCACCCAGATGGCGTCCGAGGGCTGCACGGTCAGCGCCACCAGGACCGGGAGCGCGCCCGCGATGTAGGTGCCGATGGTCGGCACGAACTGCGACATCACACCGACCCAGACGCCCAGCGCCACCGCGTACGGCAGGCCGAGGATCTGGAACATGATCCAGTGCGCCACCGTGGACACCAGGGCCAGCAGGGCCCGGGAGTAGAGGTAGCCACCGGTCTTGGCGAGCGCGATCTCCCAGGCCCGGAGCACCTCGCCCTGCTTGTCCGGCGGCAGCAGCGAGCAGACCGTGCGGCGCACCCGCGGGCCGTCGGCGGTGAAGTAGAAGGTGAACAGCCCGACCGTGAACGCCTGGAACAGCCCGCCGATCACCGTGCTGGAGACGCCCCAGACGTTGTCGGCGGCCTGCTGGGCGTACTTCTCGATGGTGCCGGAGTCGGTCAGCACCTGGTGCTGGAGCTGGTCCAGGGACAGGTGCTGGTGGAAGGTCCGGTTGATCCAGCCGATCAGGTTGTCCAGCAGGTGCGGCAGCCGGCCGGCGACCTGGGTGACCTGGTCCACCAGCAGGGTGCCGAGCGCCGCGAGGAAGCCCGCGACGGCCACCGCCAGACCGATGAAGACCAGGAAGGTGCCGAGCCCCCGGCGCACCCCGCGGGCCGCCATCCGGTCGACCGCGGGCTCCATCGCCAGCGAGAGGAAGAAGGCCACCAGCAGCATCACGAACAGGTCGATCAGCTGGTGGAAGGCCCAGTCGGCGAGTTGGAAGAGCCCGACCAGCACCAGGGCGAGCACCATCGCCTTCGGCAGCCATCTGGGCATCGCCCCGCCGGTCAGCCTGGTACGGCCTGCGGGGGCCTGCTGCGCAGGCGTCGGATCCGGGTTCTGCGGGAGTTCTGAGCTGCTGGCCACCCGAACAGTCTCACCCATCGACCGGCCGGAACCGGGTCCCCGGCCGCCCGGAGCGTCGGCGGGCCGGGCCCGGACCGCCCTCGCCGGCCCGACCGTCCGCGCCCGCTCCGATCAGCGCAGTTGCGCCGGGACCCCCTGGGTCTGGCAGACCACCCGCCAGACGTCCTTGGCCTCCCAGCCGGCCGCCAGCGCCTGTTCGACCGTCCGCCCACCGAGTTCGCTCATCACGTGGTCGCGGGCGAACGACGTGGCGTAGCCCTCGCCGAAGTGCGCGGACATCCGTCGCCAGAACTCGGTCAGCCTCATGCCCCCATTATCCCGGAGCCCCCGGCCGTCCGACCGGGCCGGCGGCGCCTGCGGCGGGCAGGTCCGCGCGCTCCAGCGCGTACTCGACCTCGCCGTGCTCGGCCCCTTCGATCGGCTCCGGCCAGTCCTGGTGGAAGGTGCGGACCAGCCGCAGGCCGGCCTTCTCCATCACCCACCGCGAGCCGAGGTTGACCGCCATCGTGACGGCGATCACCCGCTCGACCCCGAGCTCGGCGAAGCCCCGCCGGACCAGCGCCCGCGCCCCCTCGGTGGCGTACCCACGCCCCCAGGCGGCCCGCCGCAGCCGGTAGCCGAGCTCGACCTCCCCGGGCGGCCCGCCGGGGAGCGGGCGGAACTCGAACCAGCCGAGGAAGGCGCCGTCCGCGCGCCCGTACGCGGCGAAGTGCCCGAACGAGGGGTGCCGGCGGTAGCCGTCCAGGTAACCCGGCAGCACCTCCCGCTCCACCGCCTCGCGCCCGGTGGCCCGGCCCCCGGTCAGGAAGCGCATCACCTCGGGGTCGGAGTCCAGGTCCACCAGCAGCTCGGTGTCGGCGGCGGTGAACGGGCGCAGCTCCAGCCGCGCGGTGGTCAGGTAGCTGGTCACCGGACGATCCTGCCCGGCCCGCCCGCCCGGCGCCTCCGGTTTTGCCCAGGGTCGGGTCGGTCGGGGCCGGTCTAGTCGGGCAGCACCAGCACCCCGGCGCCGTAGTACTCCCGGTAGGCCGGGTCCGAGCAGACGGCGGCGGTGCGCTGGCAGCCGGCCGCCGCCGCACCGGTCAGCCGGTCGATCACCTGCTGCGGCCCCCAGTCCGGGTGCACGGCGGAGGTGACCGCCACCGCCCCGGTGACGTGGGCCGCCGACATCGAGGTGCCGGCGAGCGCCGCGTACGTGCCGCCGGGCCAGTCCGAGACGACCGCACCCTGCGCCCCGCTGTCCGGGTCCCCGCCCGGGGCGGCGATGGAGATCCGGCCGCGCCCGTAGTTGGAGTAGCCGGCCGGCAGGCCGCGGCGGTCGACCGCGCTCACCGTCAGCACGCCCGGGAGTTCACCGGGCAGCCGGACGCACTCGGTGCCCAGCAGCCGGTCCTGGGCCGGTCCGGTCAGCCGGTCGTTGGGGCTGCGCCGGTCCGGTCGGGTGCTCCCGAGGTCCTGGCCGTCGTTGCCGGCGGAGGCCACCACCACGGCGCCCTGCCGCTGGGCGTAGGCCACCGCCCGGCCGACCGCGGCGATCAGCGCCGCCTGGTCCGGGTCCTCGGGGCAGTTGTACTTCCACGGGTCGGCGAAGTAGCTGTCGTTGACGGCCTTCGCGCCGTGGTCGGCCGACCAGAGCATGCCGCAGACGATGTTCTCCGCGTAGTACTGGCCGAGCGGGCCGAGCAGCCGGACGGCGGCGATCCGGACCCCGGGGGCGACGCCGGTGACGCCGTGCCCGTCCCGGGCGGCGCCGACGATGCCCGCCACGTGGGTGCCGTGCCCGCTCTCGGTCACCCCCGGGTCGGGGCGCCAGGCCCCGTACCGGGCGTCCGGCCGTCCGTCGGCGCATGAGGCGGAGGCGCCCGGGTCGACGGCGGAGCGCAGGTCCGGGTGGGTGTCGTCGACCCCGGAGTCCAGCACCGAGACCAGGACGCCGTGCAGGGCCTGGGTGGAGGGCAGCGGGGGCGCGCCGGGCGTACGGGCGGTGGTGGCGGCCAGTCCGGGGGCGCGCAGCAGGGCGGCGAAGCGGGTGGGCGCCTCGGTGGCGCCGATCATGGCGAGGTTCCAGTCGCTCTGCTCGGCCGGGTCGGGCACGGTCGCCGTGGAGTCGTCGGCCCGCTCCGCGCTCCCGGTGGCGTCCGGGCCGGAGGCGCCGTCCGGGCGGGACACGCTGTCGGCGCTGTCGGCGGCCGGACGGAAGTCGCCGATGCCGTCCACCGGCCGGGGCGGGCCCGGTACCGGGGCCGTCCGGGTGGCGCCGACCGCGGCTATCCCCGGGCGCCCGCGCAGCCGTTCGGCGAACGCGCCGGTGGCGTACGCGAGCACCGCGCCGATCTGCGGGTAGTCCTGCACCACCTGCCCGCCGGCCGCGCGGGCCTGGTCGGCGGCCAGGGCGGCGCCGTCCGCGTCCTGGCGCTCGGCCAGCACCAGGTAGCTGAGGTAGCCGCCGGCCGACCCGGCCACGTACGGCACGGCGCCGCCGAGCAGCACCGCGGTCACCAGCATGGCCAGCAGGATGCGGGCCGGGCCGCGGCGACGCCGGGCGGGATCCGGACCGGCCGGGCTCACCTGCTCCATCGTGCGGTCTCCGCTCGTCGGACCGGTCCGCGGGGGATCCGGGGATGACCCGGGCGGGCCGGGAGACCCCGACCCACCGCCTGAATCATCACCATATGGTCAGAATGTCTGACTTTGCCCGCCGGATTGCACCCACCGCCGCACGCCCGCCGCAGGCCGCCGGATCCCCGCCGCCCGCCCGCCACGAGCCCGCCCCGGCACCCGTACACCCCCGGCTGTCAGTACCGGCGTGCACCATGGGGGCATGGCGCCCCACCACGACCCAGCGGCCCCGGACGACCCGCTGGCCGGCTTCGCCCCGGCCACCCGGGCCTGGTTCACCGGCGCCTTCGACGCCCCGACCGAGGCGCAGAGCCGGGCCTGGGCCGCGATCGGGCAGCGCACCGACGTCCTGGTGGTCGCCCCCACCGGCTCCGGCAAGACCCTGGCCGCGTTCCTGTCCGCCCTGGACCGCCTCAGCAGCACCCCGCCCCCGGCCGACCCCAAGCGCCGCTGCCGGGTGCTCTACATCTCGCCGCTCAAGGCCCTCGCGGTCGACGTCGAGCGCAACCTGCGCGGCCCGCTGGCGGGCCTGCGCCAGGCCTCCGTGCGGCTCGGCCTGCCCGAGCCCGAGGTCGAGGTGGCGATCCGCTCCGGCGACACCCCCGCCGCCGACCGGCGCCGCTTCACCACCCACCCGCCGGACATCCTGATCACCACCCCCGAGTCGCTCTTCCTGCTGCTCACCAGCGCCGCCCGGGACGCGCTGCGCGGCATCGACACGGTGATCCTGGACGAGGTGCACGCCGTCGCCGGCACCAAGCGCGGCGCACACCTCGCCCTCAGCCTGGAGCGGCTGGACGAGCTGCTGGAGCAGCCGGCCCGGCGGATCGGCCTGTCCGCCACCGTCCGCCCGGTCGAGGAGGTGGCCCGCTACCTCAGCCCGCAGCGCGGCGCGGCGATCGTCCAACCGCCCTCGGCCAAGGTGTTCGACCTCTCCGTCGTGGTCCCGGTCGCCGACCTGGACGAACTCCCCACCGGCGCCGAGGACCCGGCCCGCGCCGGCGGCCCGCCCGGCCAGGGCGGCGCCTCGATCTGGCCGCACGTCGAGGAGCGGATCGTCGACCTGGTCCAGGCCCACCGCTCCACCATCGTGTTCGCCAACTCCCGCCGGCTCGCCGAGCGCCTGTGCAACCGGCTGAACGAGATCGCCCTCGAACGCGCCACCGGCGCCGCGCTGCCCGCCGCGCACGCCCCCGCCCAGCTGATGGGCGGTTCCGGCGCGGCCGCCGGCGCGCCGCCGGTGCTCGCCCGGGCACACCACGGCTCGGTCTCCAAGGAGCAGCGCGCCCAGGTCGAGGATGAGCTCAAGGCCGGCCGGCTGCCCGCCGTGGTGGCCACCTCCAGCCTGGAGCTGGGCATCGACATGGGCGCCGTGGAGCTGGTGGTCCAGGTCGAGTCGCCGCCCTCGGTCGCCTCCGGCCTGCAGCGGGTCGGCCGGGCCGGCCACCAGGTCGGCGCCGTCTCCACCGGCGTGTTCTTCCCCAAGTACCGCGGCGACCTGGTGCAGTCCGCGGTGGTCACCGAGCGGATGCGGGAGGGCCGGATCGAGGCCCTGCGGATCCCGCGCAACCCGCTCGACGTGCTCGCCCAGCAGCTGGTCGCGATCACCGCCCTGGACACCTGGGACGTCGACGAGCTGCTCACCGTGGTCCGCCGGGCCGCCCCGTTCGCCACCCTCCCGCAGTCCGCCTTCGACGCCGTGCTGGACATGCTCGCCGGGCGCTACCCCTCGGACGCCTTCGCCGAACTGCGGCCCCGGCTGGTCTGGGACCGGGTGGCCGGCACGGTCACCGGACGCCCCGGCGCCCAGCGGCTCGCCGTCACCTCCGGCGGCACCATCCCCGACCGCGGCCTGTTCGGCGTCTTCATCGCCGGCACGGACCCGAAGAAGGGCGGCGGCCGGGTCGGCGAGCTCGACGAGGAGATGGTCTACGAGTCCCGGGTCGGCGACGTCTTCACCCTCGGCACCACCTCCTGGCGGATCGAGGAGATCACCCACGACAAGGTGCTGGTCACCCCGGCGCCGGGCATCCCCGGCCGGCTCCCGTTCTGGAAGGGCGACACCCTCGGCCGACCGCTGGAACTCGGCCGGGCGCTCGGCGCCTTCGTCCGCGAGCTGGGCACCCTCACCCCCGAGGCCGCCACCGAACGCCTGAAGGCGGCGGGCCTGGACGACTGGGCGGCGGGCAACCTGCTGCGCTACCTCGCCGAGCAGCGCACCGCCTGCGGCCACCTCCCGGACGACCGCACCATCGTGGTCGAGCGCTTCCGCGACGAGCTGGGCGACTGGCGGATCGTCATCCACTCGCCCTTCGGCGCCCAGGTGCACGCGCCCTGGGCGCTGGCCGTCGGCGCCCGGCTGCGCGAGAAGCACGGCCTGGACCCGCAGGTCATGCACGCCGACGACGGCATCGTGCTCCGCCTGCCCGACGCCGACCTGCTCGACTTCCCCACCGACCGCCCGGTCACCGAGGAGGCCCCGGTCGGCGCCGACGCGGTCCTGTTCGACCGGGCCGAGATCGAGCAGATCGTCACCGACCAGGTCGGCGGCTCCGCGCTGTTCGCCTCCCGCTTCCGCGAGTGCGCCGGCCGCGCCCTGCTGCTCCCGCGCCGCAGCCCCGGCCGGCGCACCCCGCTCTGGCAGCAGCGCCAGCGCGCCTCCCAACTGCTGGAGGTGGCCTCCGAGTACGGCTCGTTCCCGATCGTGCTGGAGGCCGTCCGGGAGTGCCTGCAGGACGTGTTCGACGTACCGGGCCTGACCGAGCTGATGGGCGACCTGGAGTCCCGGGCGGTCCGGCTGGTCGAGGTCACCACCCCGGAGCCGTCGCCGTTCGCCCGCTCGCTGCTGTTCGGCTACGTCGCCCAGTTCCTCTACGAGGGCGACTCCCCGCTCGCCGAGCGCCGGGCCGCCGCACTGTCGCTGGACTCCCGGCTGCTCTCCGAGCTGCTCGGCCAGGCCGAGCTGCGCGAGCTGCTGGACCCGGCGGTGCTGGCCGAGCTCGAGGCCGAGCTCCAACGCCTCACCCCGGAGCGGCGGATCAAGGACGCCGAGGGCGTCGCCGACGCCCTGCGGCTGCTGGGCCCGCTCGGCGAGGCCGAACTGACCGCCCGCGGCGCCGAGCCGCTCTGGGCACTGGAGCTGGAGGCCGCCCGCCGGGTGATCCAGGTCCGGATCGGCGGCGAGCAGCGCTGGTCCGCGATCGAGGACGCCGGACGGCTGCGCGACGCGCTCGGCACCCCGCTGCCGGTCGGCGTGCCCGAGGCCTTCACCGAGCCGGTCAAGGACCCGCTCGGCGACCTGCTGGCCCGCTACGCGCGCACCCACGGCCCGTTCACCGCCGCCGAGGCGGCCGGCCGGTTCGGCCTGGGCACCGCCGTGGTGGTCGGCACCCTGCACCGGCTGACGGCCGCCGGGCGGCTGGTCCAGGGCGAGTTCCGCCCGGTGGAGGGCCACACCGCGACCGTCGAGTGGTGCGACGCCGAGGTGCTGCGCCGGTTGCGGCGGCGCTCGCTGGCCGCGCTGCGGCACGAGGTGGAGCCCGTCCCGCCGCGCGCGCTGGCCGCGTTCCTCCCGCAGTGGCAGCACCTGGCGGGCCACCGCCTGCGCGGCCCGGACGGCCTGCTGCGGGTGGTCGAGCAGCTCCAGGGCACCGCGCTGCCCGCCTCGGCGCTGGAGAAGCTGGTCCTGCCGGCCCGGCTGGCCGACTACACCCCCGGCCTGCTGGACGAGCTGATGGCCGCCGGCGAGATCGGCTGGTCCGGCGCCGGCGCCCTGCCCGGCAAGGACGGCTGGATCGGCCTGCACCTACCGCAGGACGCCCACCTGATCCGCCCCGAGCCGGTGCCGCCCGCGCTCACCCCGGTCCACACCGCCCTGCTGGACGCGCTGGCGGGCGGCTACGGCCTGTTCTTCCGCCAGCTGGCCGAGCGCACCCCGGACACCCCCGAGGCCGAGCTGGTCGAGGCCCTGTGGGACCTGCTCTGGGCCGGGTACGTCACCAACGACACCCTCGCCCCGCTGCGCGCCCTGCTCGGCTCGGGCCGGACGGCCGGCGCCACCGCCCACCGGGCGCCCCGGTCCACCCCGCGCGGCCGCTACGGCGGCGCCGGGCGGGCGCTCGGCCGCCCCGGCACGCTCCGCTCCGGGCCACCCACCACGGTCGGGCGCTGGTCGCTGCTGCCGGAGTACGGCACCGAGCCCACCGCCCGGGCCGCCGCCCAGGCCCAGGGCCTGCTGGACCGGCACGGCATCCTCACCCGCGGCGCGGTGGCGGCCGAGCGGGTGCCGGGCGGTTTCGCCGGGGTCTACCGGGTGCTGTCCGCCTTCGAGGAGCGCGGCCGGGCCCGCCGCGGCTACTTCGTGGAGGGCCTGGGCGGGGCGCAGTTCGCGATGGACGGCGCGGCCGACCGGCTGCGCTCGGTGAGCGGACGGCTGGAGCGGCTGTCGGCCGCCGAATGGCCCTCGGCCGCCCCGGCGGAGCCGCCGACGGTCCTGGTGCTGGCCGCGGCCGACCCGGCCAACGCCTACGGCGCCGCACTGCCCTGGCCCGAGCCGCCCTCCACCGGGGAGCGCCCGGCGGGCGCCACCGCCCACCGGCCGGGCCGCAAGGCCGGAGCGCTGGTGGTCCTGGTGGACGGCGAGCTGAAGCTGTACGTGGAGCGCGGCGGCAAGTCGCTGCTCGCCTGGGGCGGGAGCGTGCCCGCGATGGCGGCCCTGGGCGAGGCCGTACGGGCGGGGGCGCTGGGCAGCGTGACGGTGGAGCGGGCGAACGGGGAGCCGGCGCTCACCTCACCGCTCGGCAAGGCGCTGGAGGAGGCGGGCTTCCACCCCACCCCGCGCGGGTACCGGCTGCGCGGCTGAGCCGGGCGGCGCCGGCCGGTCGATTCCTGCGAGTCCGTCAGGTCCCGGCGGATCCGTCCGCCGCGGGGGCGAACTCGGCCGCGGGATCCTCGGCCTCAGCGGGCGGGTGCCCGGGCGGCGGGCGCCGGCGTACCCGGGTCGGGTGACGGTTGCTGTGCACGGGCACCAGACCGAGGCCCCAGCCGCCGGCCAGCATGCCCAGTGCGGCGCCACCGACCCCGACGGCGCCGCCGGTCAGCAGCAGCCAGCACACCAGGGCCGGGATCAGCAGCAGCGCGGCCCACCGGGGACCGCGCCGTCCGGCCGTGCGCCGGAGTACCGCCTCAGCGGCGGCCTCGGCCGCCGACCACGCTCTGCGCACTCCGGTCTCCTTCGCTCGGCCCCGCGCGGTGCGCGAGGAGGGCGAGACCGGGTCAGGCCGCTACCACGTCCATGGCGGCGGCCTTGGGCGCGATGGCGGACCGGTCGACCCCGGGCGCCGGCAGCGACACCGGTTCGAGGACCGGCCTCAACAGGTCACCCTCCGAGAGGGTGGCCATCGCCGCAAGTTCGGCGAGCGAGAGCTCGTCGCTGACCTCGCGCATGACCTCCGACATCCGGACGTCCAGTGCGTCGCAGATGGCGGACAGCAACTCGGAGGAGGCTTCCTTCTGCCCCCGCTCCACCTCGGAGAGATAGCCGAGCGAAACCCTGGCAGCTGCCGACACCTCGCGAAGTGTGCGGCCCTGGCGCTGGCGCTGCCGACGCAGCACATCGCCCAGCAGGCGACGGAGCAGGATCATCGGTGCCTCCCTCCTCGGACTGCGAATCGAGATGTCACGCCCCCACCGTACCGCCTTGCCCGCATCGTGTGCGGGGACCATGGTCGTGTTCACTCTGGGCTGCAAGGCTGCCCCCTCCCCTGTCTGTTCCCCGCAAGGACCCCGGCCGGACCCCGTCGGTTCCCCTTCCGGGGCGTCCGGCCGAGGTCGCGTCGCGCCTTCCCTGGCTGGTATCTGCCCAACCAGGGCATCCGGTCTAACACGATCCTCCCGACGGGGCGGCCAGTTCAGCGATTTCAGCAAACCTCAGCGGGACGGGCCGCCGGCCGCTAGGTGGGCCAGCAGCAGGTCCAGCGCCGCCGTCACGGAGTCCTGCCGGATTGTGGCACGGTCCCCCGACAACAGCGGCGAGGCCACCAGTGTTCCCGACGGGGTGGCCAGGCCCAGGTGCACGGTGCCGACCGGCTGCCCGTCCTGCGGGTCGGGGCCGGCCACGCCGGTGGTGGCCAGCGCGTAGTCCGCCCCCAGCAGCCGGCGTACGCCGTCGGCCATCTGGCGCGCGACCACCGGGTGCACGGCGCCGCGCACGGCCAGCAGGCCCTCGTCCACGCCGAGCACGGAGGCCTTCAGGTCGGTGGCGTACGCCGTCACCGAGCCCCGGAAGGTCAGCGAGGCGCCGGGCACCTCGACCAGCCGGGCGGCCAGCAGGCCGCCGGTCAGCGACTCGGCCACCGCGAGGGTGGCGCCCCTGGCCCGCAGCGCCGCGTGCACCCGCTCCGCCGGTCCGCTCACCGGCCCGCCCGCTCCCCGGCCCGTCCCGCCCGGCGCAGCTGGAGCGCCTGGTGGACGTAGTCCAGCCCGCTGCCGACCGTGAGCAGGACGGCGACCGCCATCAGCAGGGCCCGGGCGGTGGCGAGCCACCCGGTCAGCGGCAGCACGTACATGCCGACCGCGATGCCCTGGGTGAGGGTCTTCAGCTTGCCGCCCCGGCTGGCCGGGATGACGGCGTAGCGGATCACCCAGAACCGCATCAGGGTGATGCCGAGCTCGCGGACCAGGACGAGGATCGTCACCCACCAGGGCAGGTCGCCCAGCACGGACAGGCCGATCAGCGCCGCGCCCATGATCGCCTTGTCGGCGATCGGGTCGGCGATCTTCCCGAAGTCGGTGATCAGGCCCTTGCGCCGGGCCAGCTCGCCGTCGAACAGGTCGGTGATCATCGCGATCGCGAAGGAGGCCCAGGCGACCGCCCGCCACTTCGGGTTGTGCCCGCCGTCGGCGAACAGCAGCGCGACGAACACCGGCACCAGCGCGAGCCTGACCATGGTCAGCACGTTGGCGATGTTCCAGATGCCGGGCGGCGGGGGCAGCGCGGCGGTCGGCCGGTCCGGACCGGCCGTGGTGGGGGCGCCCGGCCCGTTGGTCATGCGCCGGCTCCCGAGCTCTCGGGCTCGGCCACCAGCGCCTGCGCGACCAGGTCGACGCCCTCGGTGCCGACCACCCGGGCCCGGTAGAACCGGCCGATCACCGCGTCCTCGACGCCCAGCAGGGTGGTCAGGCCGTCCGTCTCGGGCGCCTGGTGGGCGGCCCGGCCCTCCACCACGCCGTCCTCGACCGATTCGACCAGCACCTCGACCTCGTCGCCGATCCGCTGCTCGGCCCGCTGCGCGGTGAGCTCCTCGGCCAGCCGGGAGAGCTTGGCGAGCCGGTCGGCCACCACGTCCTCGGGCAGCTTGCCGTCGAAGCCGGCCGCCTCGGTGCCGTCCTCGTCCGAGTAGCCGAAGACGCCGATGGCGTCGAGGCCGGCCTCGCTGATGAACCGTTCCAGCTCGGCGAAGTCCTCCTCGGTCTCGCCGGGGAAGCCCACGATGAAGTTGGACCGGGCGCCGGCCTGCGGGGCCTTGTCCCGGATGGTGCTCAGCAGGCCGAGGAACTGGTCGGTGGAGCCGAACCGGCGCATCCGGCGCAGCACCGCCGGGGCGGAGTGCTGGAACGACAGGTCGAAGTAGGGCACCACGCCGGGCGTCCCGGTCATCACGTCGATCAGGCCGGGCCGCATCTCGGCGGGCTGCAGGTAGCTGACCCGGACCCGCTCCACGCCCTCGACCGCGGCGATCTCGCTCAGCAGCGTCTCCAGCAGCCGGATGTCGCCGAGGTCCTTGCCGTACGAGGTGTTGTTCTCGCTGACCAGGACCACCTCGCGGACGCCCTGCTCGGCCAGCCAGACCGCCTCGTTCAGCACGTCGGAGGGGCGGCGGGAGATGAACGAGCCGCGGAAGGCCGGGATGGCGCAGAACGAGCAGCGCCGGTCGCAGCCGGAGGCCAGCTTGACCGAGGCCACCGGGCTGTCGTCGAGGCGCTTGCGCAGGGTGCGCGGGCCGGAGGCGGGGGCCACGCCCTGCGGCAGGTCCTCGGGGGCGCCGTGGCCGGGCAGTGCCACCTCGGCGGCCGCCTCCTGGCGCTTCACCGGGGAGAGCGGGAGCAGCTTGCGGCGGTCCCGGGGCAGGTGCGAGGCGTGGTGGCCGCCGGACAGGATGGTCTGCAGCCGGTCGGAGATGTTGCTGTAGTCGTCGAAGCCGAGCACGCCGTCGGCCTCCGGGAGGGCGTCGGCGAGCTCCTTGCCGTACCGCTCGGCCATGCAGCCGACGGCCACCACGGCCTGGGTACGGCCGTGGCCCTTGAGGTCGTTGGCCTCGAGCAGGGCGTCGACGGAGTCCTTCTTGGCGGCTTCGACGAACCCGCAGGTGTTGACCACGGCGACGTCGGCCTCGGCGGCGTCGTCGACCAGCCGCCACCCGTCGGCCTCCAGTCGCCCGGCGAGTTCCTCGGAGTCGACCTCGTTGCGGGCGCATCCGAGCGTGACCAGGGCGACAGTACGGGGTTCAGGCATGACGCCAAGATTAACGCGCGGGCCCCGGTGCCGTTCGCCCCGGAGCCCGTATGCCGTGATCGTCGGGCTCCCGGGCCCTCCCTCGGCTCAGCCCGCCTGCGGGTCGCCGGGGGTGTAGGTGAGATGCACCACCTGCCCGTCCGTCCCGGCCGGACCGAGGTCCTTGCCGTTGACGTACACGTGGACGGCGCCCGCGTTGCCGATCACCAGGGCGATCTTCGACGGGTCGGTAAAGGTCTGGTCCTGGCCGGAGTCGAGGTTGTTGGAGAACAGCGACTTGCCCTTGCCGTCCTTGGCCGTGACCCAGCTCTTGCCCTTCTCGGCGACCAGCTTCACGGTGACCTTGTCGACCGGGGCGGCGGCGATCGCGGCGCTGGGCGCCGGCGCGGGCGGCTGGGCGGAGGCGGTGACCGGGGCGGCGGCGGTGCTCGGCAGCGGCTCGCTGGCGGCGCCGACCCCGGCCTCGGTGGAGTCGTCGGAGAACAGCGTGAAGCCGATCATGCCGACCACCGCGGCGATGGCCAGCATCATCGCGGCGGTCCAGTTCGGCCGCCGGTGGTCGGTGACCTTGATCGGGCCGGTGTCGAGCAGCGGGGTGGCGCGGCGGGGGGCGGGCGCACCGCCGTGGTCGGCGTCGTACCGGGCGACCAGCTGGTCGCCGTCGACACCGACGGCCTTGGCGAGCACGCGGATGTGGCCCCGGGCGTAGACGTCACCGCCGCAGTGGCTGTAGTCGTCCGACTCGATGCCGTGGACGATCGGCACCCGGACCCGGGTGGCGGCGCTGACCTGGTCGACCGTCAGGCCGGCGGCGACCCGGGCGTCGGCGAGCAGCCGACCGATGCTCGGCTGCTCGGCGGCCGGCGGTTCGACCACGGAGTGCTCGGTCGGCGACTGGCCGGCCCCGGTCTGGCCGGGGACGGCACGGGACGCGGAGGAGTCTTGGCTGTCACGACGAGGGGACTTGCCGATGGTCACTGGGCGCGCCTTTCGAGCGTTGGCCACCTGCTGAGAAGACAGTCTAGGGGCGGGGCCGGAACGTTTCTCAAGCGGACGGGCCCGAACGGGCACCCCGGGCCCACCACCCGCTGACGGGCGGTCAGCCCGGCCGGGCCCCCGGGCGTCCGTGACTCGATGGACGCCCCTTCGTCTGCCCCGGTTCCCACCGGTCATACCGGCGGGAACCAGGTTCCTCCGAACGAGTGAGAGGCGGGTCGATCAGCCCCGCAGGGTGATCAGCACGCCGTCCAGTTCCTCCGGGGTGACCAGCACGTCGCGGGCCTTGGAGCCCTCGCTCGGACCCACGATCCCACGCGACTCCATCAGGTCCATCAGCCGCCCCGCCTTGGCGAAGCCGACCCGCAGCTTGCGCTGGAGCATCGAGGTCGAACCGAACTGGGTGGAGACCACCAGCTCGGCCGCCTGGACCAGCAGGTCGAGGTCGTCGCCGATCTCCTCGTCGATCTCCTTGCGGGGGCCGCCGCCGACCGTGACGTCGTCCCGGTAGACCGTCGTCATCTGGTCCTTGCAGTGCTGGACCACCTTGGCGATCTCGGCCTCGGTGACGAAGGCGCCCTGCATCCGGACCGGCTTGCTGGCGCCCATCGGCAGGAACAGCGCGTCGCCCTTGCCGATCAGCTTCTCGGCGCCCGGCTGGTCCAGGATGACCCGGGAGTCGGCCATCGCCGAGGTGGCGAAGGCCAGCCGGGACGGCACGTTGGCCTTGATCAGACCGGTCACCACGTCCACCGAGGGCCGCTGGGTGGCCAGCACCAGGTGGATGCCGGCCGCCCGGGCCAGCTGGGTGATCCGGACCACCGAGTCCTCGACGTCGCGCGGGGCCACCATCATCAGGTCGGCCAGCTCGTCGACGATGACCAGCAGGTACGGATACGGCGTCAGCTCGCGCTCGCTGCCGAGCGGCGGCTGGACCTTGCCCGCCTTCACGGCGGCGTTGAAGTCGTCCACGTGCCGGAAGCCGAACGCCGCCAGGTCGTCGTAGCGCAGGTCCATCTCGCGCACCACCCACTGGAGGGCCTCGGCGGCCTTCTTCGGGTTGGTGATGATCGGCGTGATCAGGTGCGGGATGCCCTCGTACGCCGTCAGCTCGACCCGCTTGGGGTCGACCAGCACCATCCGGACCTCGTCCGGGGTGGCCCGGGCGAGCACCGAGGTGATCAGGCAGTTGATGCAGGAGGACTTGCCCGCGCCGGTGGCGCCGGCGACCAGGATGTGCGGCATCTTGGCGAGGTTGGCCATCACGGTGTGGCCCTCGACGTCCTTGCCCATGCCGACCACCATCGGGTGGTCGTCCTCGGCGGCGGCCCGCGAGCGCAGCAGGTCGCCGAGGTTGACCATCTCGCGGTCCCGGTTGGGGATCTCCACGCCGACCGCGGACTTGCCCGGGATCGGGCTGATGATCCGCACGTCCGGGCTGGCCACCGCGTAGGCGATGTTCTTGGCCAGCGCGGTGATCCGCTCGACCTTCACGGCCGGGCCGAGCTCGACCTCGTAGCGGGTGACCGTCGGGCCGCGGGTGAAGCCGGTGACCCGGGCGTCCACCCGGAACTCCGTGAAGACACCGGTGAGCTGGGCGACCACCTCGTCGTTCAGCTTGGACCTGGCCTTGGCCGGGGCGCCGTGCTCCAGCAGGTCCGGCGGCGGCAGCGCGTAGGTGATGTCGCCGGCCAGCCGCAGCTGTTCCATCCGCGCCGGGGCCGGGGAGTGGCCCTCCGGCGCACCGGCGCTGCGGGCGGGCGGCACGGCCGGGTCCTCCGGCGGTGCGGTGTTGTCCCGGACCTGGTGGATCATGCTGGCCACGGCCGGGGTCCCGGGCACGCCCCAGGTGAGCGCGCCGTCCAGGTCCGCGGCCACACCGGCGGCGATGTCCCTGGTCTGGAACGGGTCGCCCGGCTCGTCCTTCTCGAAGGAGACCGGCTGCTCCTCCTGGTCCGCCTTGCGGCGCCGGCGACGACGGCGCGGCTGCCCGTCGCCGTCCTCGATGGTGAAGGGCAGCGCGTCGGGGTCGGCGTCCTCGGGCGGCTCGGTGGAGAACTCCCGGGCGGCCGCCGAGGCGTCGCCGGCCGGCCCGTCGGCCACCGCAGGCTCCACCACGCCGAGCCGGACGCCGGCCTGGCGCAGCCGCTCGGGGATCCGGTTGACCGGGGTGGCGGTGAGCACCAGCAGGCCGAAGAAGGCGACCAGCAGCAGCAGCGGGACGGCCAGCGGCGGGCCGGCCGCGGCCATCATCGGGGTGGAGGCGGCCCAGCCGAGGATCCCGCCGGCCTGCCGTATCCGGGTCGCCCCGCTGCCCATCCCGGGCGCCCCGCAGCCGATGTGCACCAGGCCGAGCACGCCGATCACCAGGGTGCTCAGCCCGATCAGGATCCGCCCGTTGGCCTCCGGCACCTCGGGGTGCCGCATCAGCCGGACGGCGGACGCGCCGAGCAGGAACGGGACCAGCACGTCGAGCCGGCCGAACAGGCCGGAGACCACGTTGGTGGCGGCCTCGCCCAGCCAGCCCTGCGGGCTGAACCAGGTGCCGGCCGCGGTGACCAGCGCGAGCGCCAGCAGCAGCAGCGCAAGCCCGTCCTTGCGGTGCGCCGGGTGCAGGTTCTTGGCGCCGTCGCCGAAGCCGCGGAAGACCGCGCCGACGGCGTGCGCCAGCCCCAGCCAGAGGGCGCGCACGGCGCGGAAGAGTATCGGGCGCGGCGGGGGCGGCGGGGGCGCCGCCGGCGGCTTGGCGGCGGTCTTGCGCGCCGCAGCCTTCTTGGCGGGCGCAGCGGTCTTGGCGGGCGCCTTGGCGGGCGCCTTCCCGGCCGGTGCCTTCTTGGCCGGCCCGGGCTTGGGGTTGCGTGCCGCGCTGCCGGGCGTACGTGTGGCCATGGGTCAGCAGCCTACCGGCGGGCGGTACGGGTGCCCATGCCCGCACCCCGGGGCCGGGCGGCGTGTCGCCGAACACCTGAACGCCTGACAGCCGTTCACCGGACGCGCCGTCACCGGCGCGCGGCGCGGGGGCGCACCGAGGCGCCCGGGGGTGGTGAACCGCTCAGTTCGCGCCGGGGCGCAGGGCGTCCAGCGCCGCGCGCAGGCCCGCCAGCTTGCGCTCCAGGTGCGCCGAGGTCGCCGCGGCGCCCGGATCGTCGGAGTCGTCCAACTGCTTGGTCAGCGCCTCGGCCTGCTCCTCGACCGCGGCCAGCCGGGCCGACAGCTCGCCCAGCAGCGGACCGCCCAGGCTGGCCGCCTCGCCCGCCTCCAGCTGCAGGCGCAGCAGCGCGGCCTGCTCCTTGAGCTGGCAGTTCTTCATGTAGAGGTCGACGAAGACCGAGACCTTGGCGCGCAGCACCCACGGGTCGAAGGGCTTGGAGATGTAGTCCACCGCACCGGCCGCGTACCCGCGGAAGGTGTGGTGCGGCCCGTGGTTGATCGCGGTCAGGAAGATGATCGGGATGTCCCTGGTCCGCTCCCGGCGCTTGATGTGCGCGGCGGTCTCGAAGCCGTCCATCCCGGGCATCTGCACGTCCAGCAGGATGACCGCGAAGTCGTCCGTGAGAAGCGCCTTCAGCGCCTCCTCGCCGGACGAGGCCCGCACCAGGGTCTGGTCCAGCGCCGAGAGGATCGCCTCCAGCGCCAGCAGGTTCTCCGGCCGGTCGTCGACCAGGAGGATCTTCGCCTTCTGCACCACGACCCGCCCTCCTGCCGGTTGTCTTCCGAGGGACGGCACCCGCGTGCCGCTCACCACTGCCCCGGTCATGCTAGCCGTACCCCCTCGCCCGCCACATCGCTTGGCACGATCCGGCCGGTGGCCGCCCCGGGGAAGCGCCGCGCGAGCGCAGGCCGCACTGAGCGTCGTGTCACCATCCGGTCACTGTTCGCAACGATGGGTGACCTTACAGCGTTCCCGGCCGGAGCCGCCAGTGCGGGCCGGCCGGGAGCACCCGCCACTACGCCACGGCGAGGAACTGGCGCATCACCGCCAGCAGGGTGTCCGCCTCCACCGGCTTGGTCACGTGCGCGTTCGCGCCCGCGGCCAGGCTCTTCTCCTTGTCGCCCTTCATCGCCTTGGCCGTCAGCGCGATGATCGGCAGTCCGGAGAACTGCGGCATCCGCCGGATCGCCTCGGTGGTCGCGTACCCGTCCATCTCCGGCATCATGATGTCCATCAGCACCAGGGCGACGTCCTCGTGCTGCTCGAGCACCTCGATGCCCTCGCGGCCGTTCTCGGCGTACAGCACGGTGAGGCCGTACTGCTCCAGCACGCTGGTGAGCGCGAACACGTTGCGGATGTCGTCGTCGACGATCAGCACCCGCTCGCCGTCGAAGCGCCCGTGGAACTGCGGCACCGGCGCACCGGGACGCTGGGCCGGCTCCAGCTGCTGCTGCGGCAGCGGCGCCTCCAGCTGCTGGGCCGTCCGCCGGCGCTCGGCGGCGCCCCGACGCCGCTCCTCCGCCAGCTCGCGGACCTCGTGCGCCCAGTGGTCCGCCAGGTTCTCCCCCACCGGGACGGGCGTGCCGGCCGGGGTGACCCCGACCGAGGCCCGCATCGGCAGCGCCTGCGGACGGTCCGCGGCCGCGCCCGGCGCCTCGGTGCGCAGCGGCAGGTACAGGGTGAAGGTCGAACCGCGGTGCAGCTCGCTCTCGACGTGGATCTCACCGCCGAGCAGCCGGGCGATCTCCCGGCTGATCGACAGGCCGAGCCCGGTGCCACCGTACTTGCGGCTGGTGCCGCCGTCCGCCTGCTTGAACGCCTCGAAGATCTCCCGGAGCTTGTTGCCGGGGATGCCGATGCCGGTGTCCGAGACCGAGAACGCGATCAGCGCCTCGTCCGGGTCGCCGATCGCCTCGGCCTCCAGCAGCAGCTCGCGCACGTGCTGCGGCACGTCCGCCCCGGCCGGGCGGATCAGCAGCTCGACGGCGCCGGTGTCGGTGAACTTGACCGCGTTGGAGAGCAGGTTGCGCAGCACCTGCTGCAGCCGCTGCTCGTCGGTGTGCAGGGTGACCGGCAGGTCCGGCGAGACCCGGACCGCGAAGTCCAGGTTCTTGTCGGCGGCCAGCGGCCGGAACGCCGCCTCGACGTAGTCCACCAGCTGGACCAGCGCGATCTTGGCCGGGCGGACGTCCATCTTGCCCGCCTCCACCTTCGACAGGTCGAGGATGTCGTTGATCAGCTGGAGCAGGTCGGAGCCGGCGCCGTGGATGGTCTCGGCGAACTCCACCTGCTTGGCGGAGAGGTTGCCCTCGTTGTTGTCGGAGAGCAGCTTGGCCAGGATCAGCAGCGAGTTGAGCGGGGTGCGCAGCTCGTGCGACATGTTGGCGAGGAACTCGCTCTTGTAGCGCGAGGCGAGGGCGAGCTGCTCGGCGCGCTCCTCCAGGATCTGCCGGGCCTCCTCGATCTCGCTGTTCTTGATCTCGATGTCCCGGTTCTGCTGGGCGAGCTGCTCGGCCTTCTCCTGGAGCTCCTCGTTGGTGCGCTCCAGCTCCTCCTGCCGCGCCTCCAACTCGGCCGACCGCATGGAGAGTTCGGCGGTGAGCCGCTGCGACTCCAGGAGCAGGCCCTCGGTCTTGGTGTTGACGCTGATGGTGTTGACCGTCACCCCGATCAGGTCGGCGATCTGGTTGAGGAAGTCGAGCGCGACCGCGGTGAACGAGCTGAAGGTGGCCAGCTCGATCACCCCGAGCAGCCGGTCCTCGAACAGCACCGGCAGCACCACCAGGTGCGAGGGCGAGGCCTCGCCGAGCCCGGAGGCGATCTTCAGGTAGCCCGGCGGGGTCTCCTTGACGATGATCGAGCGCTTCTCCACCGCCGCCTGCCCGATCAGGCCCTCGCCCGGCCGGAAGGTGGTCGGCATCGAACGCCGGTTGTAGCCGTAACTGCCCAGCAGCCGCAGCACGGTGTCGTTCTCGTCGTCGTCCTCGGTGATCAGCTCCGCGGTCCGGCCGGCGGGCTGCGACAGGAAGAACGCGCCGTGCTGGGCCGAGACCACCGGGGTGAGCTCGTTCATGATCAGCGAAGCGACCGCCTCCAGGTCGCGGCGGCCCTGCAGCAGACCGGACATCCGGGCCAGGTTGGTCTTCAGCCAGTCCTGTTCCTTGTTGGTCCGGGTGGTCTCGCGCAGGTTCGCGATCATCTGGTTGATGTTGTCCTTGAGCTCGTCGAGCTCGCCGGAGGCGTCCACGTCGATCCGCAGGCTGAGATCGCCCCTGGTCACGGCGGTGGCGACCTGGGCGATCGCGCGCACCTGCCGGGTCAGGTTGTTGGCCAGCTCGTTCACCGACTCGGTGAGGTCCTGCCAGGTGCCGGCCACCCCGGGCACCCGGGCCTGGCCGCCGAGCCGACCGTCCGTACCCACCTCGCGGGCCACCCGGGTGACCTCGTCCGCGAACGCCCCGAGCTGGTCGACCATGGTGTTGATGCTGGTCTTCAGCTCCAGGATCTCGCCGCGCGCGTCCACGTCGATCTTCTGCGACAGGTCGCCGCGGGCCACCGCGGTGATCACCAGCGCGATGTTGCGGACCTGCCCGGTGAGGTTGTTCGCCATCAGGTTGACGTTGTCGGTCAGGTCCTTCCAGATCCCGGCCACGCCCGGCACGTTCGCCTGACCGCCCAGGATGCCGTCGGTGCCCACCTCGCGGGCCACCCGGGTCACCTCGACGGCGAACGAGGACAGCTGGTCGACCATCGTGTTCAGGGTGCCCGCCAGCGCGGCCACCTCGCCCTGCGCCTCGATCGAGATCTTCTTGGACAGGTCACCGTTGGCCACCGCGGAGGCGACCTCCGCGATGTTGCGCACCTGACTGGTCAGGTTGGACGCCATGAAGTTCACGTTGTCGGTCAGGTCCCGCCAGATGCCGGAGACCCCGCGCACCCGCGCCTGGCCGCCCAGGATCCCCTCGGTGCCCACCTCGCGGGCCACCCGGGTCACCTCGTCCGCGAACGCCGACAGCTGGTCGACCATCGTGTTGACGGTGGTGACCAGCTCGCGGATCTCGCCCTTGGCGTCGACGGTGATCTTCTTGGAGACGTCGCCCCGGGCCACCGCGGTGGTCACCTCGGCGATGTTGCGGACCTGGCTGGTCAGGTTGTTCGCCATCAGGTTGACGCTGTTGGTGAGGTCCTTCCAGGTGCCCGAGACCCCCGGCACACTCGCCTGACCACCGAGGATGCCCTCGGTACCGACGTCCCGCGCCACCCGGGTGACCTCGTCGGCGAACGCGCCGAGCTGGTCCACCATGGTGTTGATGGTGTTCTTCAGCTCCAGGATCTCGCCCTGGGCGTCCACCTGGATCTTCTGCGAGAGGTCGCCCTTGGCCACCGCGGTCGTCACCTGGGCGATGTTGCGCACCTGGTTGGTCAGGTTGTTCGCCATCGAGTTGACGTTCTCGGTCAGGTCCTTCCAGACCCCGGCCACCCCGGGCACCTGCGCCTGACCGCCCAGGATGCCCTCCGTCCCCACCGCCCGGGCCATCCTGGTCACCTGCTCGGCGAAGCCGGAGAGCTGGTCCACCATCGTGTTGATGGTGTTCTTCAGCTCCAGGATCTCGCCCCGGGCGTCGACCTCGATCTTGCGGGAGAGATCGCCCTTGGCCACCGCCGTGGTCACCTCGGCGATGTTGCGCACCTGCGCCGTCAGGTTGTTGGCCATGAAGTTGACCGAATCGGTGAGGTCGCGCCACACCCCGGCGACGCCCGGCACCTGCGCCTGACCGCCGAGCCGGCCCTCGGTGCCCACGTCGCGGGCCACTCTGGTCACCTGCGCGCCGAAGGAGTTGAGCTGGTCCACCATGGTGTTCACGGTGTTCTTCAGCTCCAGCATCTCGCCGGCCACGTCCACCGTGACCTTGCGCGACAGGTCGCCCTTGGCCACCGCCGTGGTCACCTCGGCGATGTTGCGCACCTGGGCGGTCAACCGGCCCGCCATGGTGTTCACCGAGTCGGCCAGGTCCTTCCAGCTGCCCGACACGCTGCGCACCCGGGCCTGGCCGCCCAGCTTGCCCTCGGTGCCCACCTCGATCGCCACCCTGGTCACCTCGTCGGTGAACTCGGACAGCTGGTCCACCAGCCCGTTGACGGTCCGGCCGACCTTCAGGAACTCGCCGCGCAGCGGGTAGCTCGCCCCGGTGGTGTGGACCGAGCGCAGCTCCATCCGCTGGTCCAGGTCGCCCTCGGCGATCGAGGTCAGCACCCGGCCCACCTCGGCCATCGGCCGGGCCAGGTCGTCGATCAGCGCGTTGCAGTTGTCGACCGCCGCCATCCAGGCGCCCTCGCCGACCCCCATCTCCAGCCGCTCCGACAGCCGGCCCTCACGGCCGACCGCCCGCCGCACCCGGGCCAGTTCACCGGTCAGGTGCTGGTTGCGCTCGGCGACCTCGTTGAACACCGCCGCGATCTCCGCCAGGACACCGTCCCCCGGAAACGTCAGCCGCCGCCGGAAGTTGCCGTCCCGCATCGCGGTCAGCGCCGTCAGCAACCTGCGCAGCTCGGCGGGTTCCGCCCCGCGGTTCGGATTGGCCCGGCGCCCGGCAACGCCGCGCGCCGGCGTGGCGGCTCGGCCACCGCGCGCGGCAGCCGGGGTCGTACCGGTAACGTCCTTGGTCGCCGAACTCAACGGGGCCCTCCCATATCGTGACTGCTCGGTACCGCTCGGGAAGCGGGCACCGGACCCGCCTCCGACCACCGCAACGGGCTGCGCGGAGCCACCGGCGCCGCTTCGACCGTACTCCGCCGGGCGGACACCGCGGACTCCCCAGTCTGTCAGCACAGTCGCCGGGTGTCCGGGCGGTTGCACAGGGTCGTTGCGGACCCCACCCAAAACTGGTGGGCAGAATCACCCTCAGGTGCCTGTTTCGGCTCCCCGCCCCCACGGGGTACCTGGCGGAAAGTAGGGTGGAGCGCTGCACCCGCACCCGAACCGCACGCCGATCGCCCGCCGACGACCGCCACCGGGGCCCGCGACGACCACCCGGCGGGCGACGGGCAGCCCAGCCGACAGCCGGACCAGAGCAGAGGAGACGTGGCAGTGGTCACCGCACGCGCAGCCGCCACCTTCGAACCGGTCGGCCGGTCCGCCGCCGCCGCCCGCGGTTTCGTCCGCGAGGCCCTGCTCGGCTGGGGCCTGCCCGAGGTCGTCGACGACGCGGTGGTCCTGGTCAGCGAGCTGGTCACCAACGCCGTGGTGCACGCCGGCACCGCCGCCGAGGTCTGCTGCCTGCGCGAGGACGGCAGCATCCGGATCGAGGTCACCGACCGGCACCCCGAGCGCGGCCTGCCCGCCTTCGCCAACGTCCCCGGCCCCGCCTCCGACCGCTACGCCGACCCCGACGGCGAGGGCGGCCGCGGCCTGCTGATGTGCTCGGCCCTCTCCGAGCGCTGGGGCGTCGAGTACTCCGCCGGCCGCAAGACCGTCTGGTTCCGCCTCGCACTGCCCGAGCAGGTCCGCGGCACCCGGTACGCGCTGCCCAGCGTCCCCGGCGCCGAACTGCCCGACAGCGACGGCCCGGTGCGCGTCGCGGTGGTCGGCATCGACGACACCGGCCTGGTCCGCGCCTGGAACGCGGACGCCGAGGCGCTCTTCCTGCACCCCTCCGACCAGGTCCTCGGCCGCCCCTGGGAGGACTACGCCCGCTGGCCGGCCGGCCACGGCGGCCCCCAGCTCGCCGACACCCTGCGGATGGCCCGCTGGGAGGGCGGCTTCGCGGTCCGTCGCGCCGACGGCACCGCGCTCGACGTCTACGCGCTCCAGGTCCGCCTGCGCGACTCCCACGGCACGCCGTCCGCGCTGTGCCTGCTGGTCCGCGAGGAGGACCGCGCCGTGCTGCGCTCCCCCGCCGGCACCGCTGCCGCCCCGCCCGCCGTCGAGCCGCTCGACCTGCTGGTCGGCTCCATCGCCCCGGACGACTTCGGCGGCCTGCTCCAGCGCATCGTCGACCGCGCCCGCGACCTGCTCGACGCCGACGCCGCCTACCTGCTGCTGACCACCGAGGACGAGACCGAGTTCGAGGTCCGCGCCGCCACCGGCCTGGCCACCGCGGCCAAGCGCTTCGTCCGGATGCCGATCGACTCCGGCACCACCCGCTTCGACTCCGACCGCCTGCCCACCGTCCACGAGGACCTCGCGGTACGGCCCGGCGCCGCCCCGCTGCTGACCGGCACCGGACTGCGCTCACTGATCACCGTCCCGCTCAAGGTGGAGGGCCGGCTGACCGGCTCCCTCGGGGTCGCCGCCGCCGGCCCCGGCCGCTACGACAACGAGGACGCGCTGCGCCTGCAGTTCGCCGCCGACCGGATCGCGCTGGCCCTGGAGAGCGCCCGGCTCGGCGAGCTGGAGCGCCGCCGCCGCGGCGCGCTCTCCTTCCTGGTCGAGGCCTCCGAGCTGCTCGCCGGCACCCTGGAGCACGAGCAGACCCTCGCGCTGATGGCCCAGATGGCCGTCCCCACCCTCGCCACCTGGTGCGCCGTCTACACCACCGGCGGCGAGCAGGGCGCCGGCGCCGACCTCGCCTTCGTGCTGCACGAGGACGAGGACCGGATCGACCCGCTGCGCGCCCTGCTCGACAAGACCCCCGCGCCGGCCGCCGAACCGGCCCCCGGCGCCCGCTTCTGGACCGCCCCCGGCGACACCGCCCGGGCGCTCGGCCTGCTGGACGGCCCTGAGCTGCACGGCATGCTCGGCGAGACCGTGATCCTGCCGCTGGCCGCCCGCAACCGGGTGATCGGCCTGCTGGTCCTGGGCGTCCCGACCGGCGCCCGGTTCCGCCAGGAGATCCTGGAGCTCGGCGAGGACCTCTCCCGCCGGGCCGCCCTGGCGATGGACAACGCCCGCCTCTACTCGGAGCGCACCGCCACCAGCCAGGCCTTCCAACGCGCCCTGCTGCCCCCGGAGTTGCCGAAGATCCCGGGCGTCGAGGTGGAGGTCTTCTACCAGGCCGCCGGCGAGGGCAACGAGGTCGGCGGCGACTTCTACGACATCTTCCCGATCCGCGAGGGCACGTACGGCTTCGCCATCGGTGACGTCTGCGGCACCGGCCCCGAGGCCGCCTCGGTCACGGGCCTGGCCCGCAACTCGCTGCGGCTGCTGGCCCGCGAGGGCCTGAGCGCCCCGCAGGTGCTCAGCCGCCTCAACGCCGCGATCCTCGACGAGGGCCCGCGCTCGCGCTTCCTCACCCTGCTCTACGGCGAGCTCACCCCGCGGGAGGACGGCAGCACCCTGCTGTCGCTGGTCTGCGCCGGCCACCCGCTGCCGCTGCGACTGCGCACCGACGGCCAGGTGGACGCCGCCGCCAACCCGCAGCCGCTGCTCGGCGTCATGGACGAACTCGACCTGTCCGCCGAGGAGTTGATCCTGGAGCCGGGCGAGGTGCTGCTCTGCGTGACGGACGGCGTCACCGAGCGCCGGGAGGGCAGTCGGATGCTCGGCGACGACGGCCTGGCCGAGGTGCTGACCGGCTGTACCGGCCTCACCGCCGGCGCGGTCGCGGCCCGGGTGCAGCGTGCGGTCGAGCGCTTCGCCCCCGAGCCGCCGTCCGACGACATGGCCATCCTCACCCTGCGGGTCCCGGCCCAGCGTCACCCCTGACGGGACGGCCGGTCACGGCCCGGACCGGTCGGACTCGTTCAGTAAGCTTCCAATCATCGCCGCTCAACAGCTGACGACTGTACAAATTGTGAGATTCACAAGGGTACAAGCCGTCCGGGCCGGGTACACCGGAGTCACCGGGGGATTCTCCCCGGAGGGGCCATCGACCAGCACCTGACCTGCTGGTTCTTCACTCAGCCGCAGCCGCCCGCACGCCTCTTCCGTGCGCTCGCGGCCCGGTATCGCGCACCCACCTCCAGCACCACCCCCACCTTCACCGGACATCTGCCGATCATCGGCGCCCAGAAGTGAAAGGAGCCTCCGGTGAGCAATGAAGCCTCCGGGGCGATCGCCCGGACCGCGGGAGACGACGCGGGCCCTCTCGGTTACCTGGTCCTCGGTCTGACCCTGCTCGCAACCGGTCTGCTGTCCACCGGCATCCTCAGTGATGCCGGCCTCAAGGACGCAGCCTCCGTCGCCCACCTGGTGGGCGGGCTGACCCTCTTCGTCGCCGGCCTCTGGCAGTTCCGCAGCGGCGACCGCTTCGGCGGCACCGCGTTCACCGCCCTCGGCGCCTTCTGGGCGGCCTGGTCGGAGGGCGCCGGAGCGAGCAAGAACGCCGCCGGGCTGTTCCTGCTGCTGTGGGCGCTGCTGGCGCTCACCCTGGCCCTGGCCGCCTGGCAGGGCGGGATGTTCAGCCGGCTCGTCTACGGGCTGCTGACCCTCTCCCTGGTGCTCAACGCCGTCGCCACCTTCGGCGGCAGCGACTGGCTCGGCAAGGTCGCGGGCTGGGTCGCCGCCGCCTCCGGCCTGGCCGCCTGGTACTGGGCCACCGCGACGCTGGCCAACAGCGGCTGGGGCAAGGCGCTGCTTCCGCTGAAGTAGCAGCCCCGACGCGGCGATGGGCCGGACCCTCCTTCGGGAGCGTCCGGCCCACCGCCGTGCGTACGGGGCCCTGCAGCGGCGATCAGCGACCCGAACCGGTCCACTGCGGGACCTGGCCGGCCGGCTCCTCCCCGCTCGCCGCGGCCGCGCCCTGCCGCCACCCCGAGCAGGCGTGCTGGACCAGGTAGACCACCAGCAGGAGACCGACCGCCACCAGACCGTCCGCCCAGAAGTGGTTGGCCGTGACCACGACCACCACCACGGTCAGCAGCGGGTGCAGCACCACCAGCCAGCGCCAGGGCCCGCGCGCCACCGCCACCACGGCCACCGCCACGATCACGCACCAGGCGACGTGCACCGACGGCATCGCCGACAGCTGGGCCGGCACCACACCGGCGACCGCGCCTCCGTAGACCGACTGCCCGTACTGGGCCGCCACGTCGACGAAGCCGGCGCCCGGCAGCATCCGCGGCGGGGCGACCGGGATAAACTGCACCACCAGGCAGGCCGCCGTCGACAGCACCACCGTGGTCCGCACCCAGCGGTACTGCTCCCGGTGCCGGAGGAACAGCCACAGCAACAGGACCAGCATCACGCCGAAGTGCATGGTGGCGTAGTAGTAGTTCGCGGCCTGCATCAGCCAGGGGTGCGGTATCGCCGCCCGCTGCCAGGCCACCTCGTCGGGCAGGCCGAAGGAGAGCTCGGTCCGATGGATCCAGGCCGCCCGGTCCAGCGCGTGGTCGGTGCTGAGCAGGGAGAGGTGCCCGACCAGCTGCCAGAGCGTGAACAGCGCCAGGAGCGTGCCCGACTCCCGCAGCACCGCCACCGCCGTCGACCCGCGCCGGGCCCGCCCGGCCACGTACGAGGAGCCGAGCAGCACCCCGGACACCGCCGCCGAGGTCTGCCAGGTGAGGGTCAGGTTCTGCATTGGCGAAGGTTAACGCAAGAAGCCCCTCCGGGTGACCCGGAGGGGCTTCTCTGAAAGATTGTTCGGCGGCGTCCTACTCTCCCACAGGGTCCCCCCTGCAGTACCATCGGCGCT